>CAZVXK010000001.1:0-41968 GCA_964631665.1 uncultured Candidatus Cloacimonadota bacterium
GTGGCTGCGGATCAGATCATCATCCGGTTTATCGTAATGATGTAGAGGGAGTTCCCTCCAGTCCAGCCTTCCATCCTATTTCTGTTCATGCCTCCAGGCACCTGTCCAGGTATGGGGATCGAGGGTTTCGAGCCGAGTCAGCATGATGCGGGTGGGAATGTCCTCAGGGGCCAGTTTTTGAGCATCGAGGAAGGCTTGGCGGGCGGAGTCGAAGTTTCCCCTGATCATTTCATCCAAAGCGGTCTCATAGGCAGCGATGAATTCGGTTGAGGTTGCGGGCGGGCACAGTTCATAGATCTGCTGGGGAATGTTCACACCCTTCAGATACACATGGTCGAGATGGCGGCAGGGCAGGATGTCCTTCACCGCCTCATAGGCTGCGGCGTCAAGGATGACCGAAGTGTGATAGTATTTATTCAGGCCTTCCAGGCGGGAGGCGATGTTCATGGTGTTGCCGATGCCGGTGTAATTGAAGATCCGGTCGGAGCCCATATTCCCCACGATCACCTCTCCGCAGGCGACAGCTACTCCCAGCCGGAAGTTTTGATAGACCGGATCGTTGCCGGCCTGTTTGAGGATCGTGGCACGGGAAAGGCTGATCTGATGTGCCGCACAGCAGGCCTGGACAATGTAATCCTCAAGGTCCAAAGGAGCGTTGAACAACGCCAGAACGGCATCTCCCATATACTTGTCCAGCATTCCCTGCCGGGCGATCACGATCTCGGTGACCACATTGAAGTAATGATTCAGAAAGTTGGTGATCTGGTTTGGCCGGGAGCTCTCACACAGGGAAGTAAAATTACGAATGTCACAGATCAGCACGGCCACTGGTTTCTTGATTCCACCGATGCACAAGGCATCCTTGTCCTTCATGATCTGTTTGATCACATCGTCGGCCACATAATGTCCAAACGCCTCACGGACTTTTTTCCTTTCCTGGACTTGGGTGGAATAATGAAAGTAGATCAGGCTGGCACAGACCAATCCCCAAGGCAGGAGCACCACGCTGTATTCCAGCACGGTGCCACGCAGCATGAACAGAAGCAGGAAGCCGGTCAGCAGAACCAGAGAGACCAGACTGATGTATAGCACCGAAATCAGAGGCCGGCTTAGATTCACGATGAAGACCAAAGCGCCCACCAGCACGATCAACAGAGCATAGGCAATGCGCTGATCCAACCAGTGGATGTATTCTTCCTCCAGCAGGTTTCTCATGAAGGTGGCATGGATCTCCACTCCAGGTGTAAGTGGATGCCCCGGAGTAGGTTTCAGATCGCCCAACCCGGTGGCGGTGCCTCCCACCAGCACAATCTTGCCCTCGAAATATTCCGGTGGGATGCGTTGCTGGATCACATCGGAAAATGAGACATAGCGGAAGGCCGGAAGCTGGGAATAATATTTCAGGAAAAACCTGCCGTCTTTACTGAGCGGCAGGCGGCGCAGCATTTCCCCTGAGGAATAGATCCGGCAATCATGATCCACACCGATGCTATCGGCTCCCAGCAGATCAAGGCCCGCCTGAAAGCTGAAGTTCACATAGTTTTTCCCCTGATAACCGATGAACAATGGATAATCATGAATAATGCCGCTGGCGTCGGGTTTCACCTGGGCAAATCCGATGCCATAAGCAGATTCGGATAGCACGGCCAAAGGCGGATGTGGCTTTTCCACTTCGATCAGATAGGGAGGTCTCACATCCCAGGTTTGCAAGGAGGAAGGAATCTCACCCGCGCTGGGCAAACCGGGATTATCAAACATAGCTAAAAAAACATTCCCCGCGGCGGATATGGCCTGGGCAAGCTCGTCCTCGTTATCCAAGAGTTCAAACAGATTCTGCAGCTGCTGCCGGGAGCCGGGATCGGGCACAGATTGCAGAATTCGCTGCCGGGCAGGGAGAGAAATGCCTGTGGAATCAGGAAAGAACACATCCAGACCGATCAATAGAGGAGCCCCGGAAGCGATCAGGGAGACGGCATCGGAGAAATACAGGGTGGGCCAGGAACTGAAGGGTCCCAACCGGTCCAGGCTGACATCGTCGATGGCTACGATCAGGATATCATCATAGACCGGGCGGTTCGGATCGAAAACCAGCATCCGCTCCAGCCCGAAAAACGAATCCAGCAGCCTGAGATCGGCATTGTGAAAGATATTTCCGCTCACCGGCAGTTTCAACAGCAGCAAGGCGATCAACCAGGCTGCCAACGCCACCAGCAAGGTTCGGAGGTATCTCTGCATCAATAAATTTCAGGCAGGGAAGGGATGATGGAGCTTTGGGGAAAATCTGTTTTCAGTATCCGGATATGTTCATCGCGTTTGGCTGTGTTTTTAAGTTCTTCATAACTGAGGATCAGATAACCGTGGGCCAGTTCCGCTTCCTTGGCCAGGGGACCCTGTTCGATCACCAGCAGGAAAAGCGGGATGGCAAGGTTAAATTCCCGCCGTTCGAACAGCTCCACAGCTTCCTGGATATCCTGCAGGGGAACGGCATCCCAATAGAGCTCGGTCTGGATCTCCAACTGGGCTTCCTCACGCCTGATCCCGGCGGCCGTGGAAGTCTTTTGTTTGTTCTGGAGGCTCAATCCGGAAACCTTGTCCTTGACCTGTTGCACCCATTTCTTTTGGGAATTCAGCTCATCATACAGTTGCTTGACGGCGACCTGGCTTTTAGCGGTGATGGTGGTGCTAAGATTGTTGTTCCAAAGTATCTCCGCAGTAGAACCCGGGCCGGTTTTAATGAAGCCGGCCAGCTCAATTTCCTGGTTCAGGGTGACAGATTTCCAGGGAGCGTTTTGGTTTTTTCGGTAGTGCACTTCGCCGATCAGGAACCTGATCTTTCCCAAGGGGGCGGATAGCAGGATCGTGCTGCTCAGCAGCAGGATCAGCAAACAAAAGCGGCGTTTGTTCATTTTTTCTCCTCCACGCCCAAAATGTCGGCATACATTTGGGGGCTGATTTTGGACAGGACATTTTTGTTTCGGATCAGGGCATAATACTCCCGGGCTTTGGGAAGGTTGTTGCGTTTATACTCCAGCACACAGAGGTTACGGTAGACATTGTCGTTGTCACGGTTGGTGGCAAGGGCACCCAGATAGTTATTTCGGGCGGATTCATACTCGCCCCGCCCCAGATGGAGGTTGCCCAGGTTCACCAACGCTGAGAAATTCTGCGCATCCTGCTCCAGGATATCCCTCCACAGACGAAGGGCATTATCAGTTTTGCCCTGCTCCACGCTCCAGAGGGCATACTGGTTTTTCACCACAAGATTGGCGGGATAGCGACGCAGGGTTTCCTGAAATTGCTCTTCGATCGTGATCTGGGTGAGCAGCATGATGGAACGCGCATCCTGTTCATAGATGGCCCGGGCTTGTTCGCAGCGGGTGAAGTTTCCCGGATTGGGCACTCCGGTATAGGAGACCGGAGGATAGCTGCGCTGGGAATCTGAAAACTCGATCAGGTCAGGCAAGATCCCCTGGCTGAAAATCTCCTGATAACGGTTGATGGCATGCAACCAGCTGCGATTGAAGCTCTCCTTGCCCAATAATGTGGTTTCCACCGGGATCCAGAATTTGGTGTAGCGGTGGATGAAATGTTGGGTGTTGAAGCCGGAACGCGTGATCTGGGTGGCATCGAGGCCGCTGTCGAAGACCAGCATCACATGCCCGGGGATGTCTATGAAGCCAGTCTCCACTCCAATTGTGGACAGTGAAGCCGCCAACAGCACCAACAGGTCGTCACAATCACCTCGTTTGAGTTCCAGGGTTTGGAAGGGATATTGGATGTAATCGTTCGAAACGCCGGAGATATTGCTGGAACTGGGATCAGCCAGGTAACGGACTTCATTGGCATGGTAGAAAGCATAGATCTGTGCTGCATTTAGGATATTGGCACTGGTCTGGGGGTGCTCCATAGCTGTAAAAACGGGAAGGATGGAGTTGACCACAAAGCTGCGCAGGTTATTGTCCTGGGGATTGATAAAACAACCCAGTTGTTTGCGGTCGTTCCAGTTCATGGCTTCATTGCGCAGCAGGCGGACACGGAAATTCTGGCGGTCGGTATAAGACTGAAAATCATAGTCATATTCCAGCCTCAGCTCGGCGACCTGCTCACATTCTCCAGTCTTGCAGAGAGTGAAAACAGAGTTGTTCAGCAGGGCAAAGATATCCACCTCGAGCTCGGAATTGGCCAGCACCGACAAACCCCTCAACTCGATCCAGGCATCGGTGATGTTGGGTATGATGACCGTCAGATTCACATTCTGGATGCAGACATTGCGGGTGTTGAACAGAGTGATGCTGCCAATGGGATGATCCCGGTAATATTCCTTGAGGGAGGGATAGAGAGGCTCGATCTCTATCCTGCTTACTTCCAGGGGATTCCGGTTCTGATTGGCGCGATCGCGGGCCAGACCCACCTCGCGTTGTTTTTCCTTCAGGGAAGCATTGCCTGGGTTTTGCTTCAGGGCCAGTTCGATCTCACGCAAGGCATCGTCATAACGTTGTTTTTGAACCAGGAGATCGCTATAAAAGATGTGAAACTCGGCATTGTCCAACTGACCGGCGGTCAGCAGATTGACCCGGTCCAGCACAGCCAGGGCTTCATCCAGTTTGTTGTTCTTCTCCAGGGCCTGGGCATAGGCAAAGCCGGTCTGATAGTCCTCGGGATTCAGATCCCAGGCTTTCTGGAAATAGGTTTGGGCTTCCAGCGGTTTCCGGCCGGCCGCATATACCTGGGCCAGGTTGAAGCTGAATTCCGCCATGCCGGGGTTCAAGCGGACGGCATTTTCCAGATACTCGGCGGCATAGCCATACTCCCGTTTCAGGAAATAGGACATTCCCAATAGGTTATAAACCGCTGCCTGCTGTTCGCCTACGTAAAGTGTGAGCATTCTTTGCAGATGGGTGATGGCTCCGTCCGGGTCCTGTTTCTGATAGAGCAACTGGCCGATGCGCAGATGATCGTCATAATCCGGTTTCTGTGCCACCGCCTGGCGGGTGTAGATGAGAGCGGATTCGAGATCATCGCTGCGCTCCGCGGCGTGGGAAAGATAGCCCAGCACGTCCAGATCTTCACCAAATGAAGCCAGATAACTCCGTCCCAATTGCATGACAGCGGTAAAATCCTGGTCCAGATAGAGCAGGGCAAGTTTATGGCGCAGCAATTCCTCTGAATTCGATCCGGGGATGCTATCAATGAAATTTATCCCCTCCCGGTAGGCTCCCATTTGCGAATAGGTCTGGATGCTCAGCAATACCGGAAGCATTGCAGCTGCATCCACTTG
The DNA here is from genome assembly GCA_964631665.1 of uncultured Candidatus Cloacimonadota bacterium. Classification (GTDB taxonomy): domain Bacteria; phylum Cloacimonadota; class Cloacimonadia; order Cloacimonadales; family Cloacimonadaceae; genus Syntrophosphaera. The sequence goes on from CAZVXK010000001.1 coordinate 5,279, forward strand.
GCGCGCCTTGGCCAGGGCGATCAGGGCAGCTTCGTATTCCTGAACCTGAATGTGGTACTCCGCCTGGGCCAACAGGGTGCGATAGATCTCAACCACGATCTGGTCATCGGGTTCCTGCTCCTGAGCCAATTCAAACATCCGGATCGCTTCACTATAATTCTTCTCTTCAGCCAAAGCTTTGCCATAGGAGAAGTAATCTGTGATCTCAAAAGTGGGCGGTCCCAGTTTGTTGTCCTCTGAAAAGGAAGCCACCGAGTAGTTTATGATCCGCTTCTGGGGTTTGGTGATCTGCAGGCGGGGCTCCGATACTGAAAAGAACAGGGTGTCCGATGCAGCGGTAACTCCAAAGACCATCCATTTGCTGATCCCAACGCCCCTGTCCCAGGCCAGTTCAGTCTGAAACTGGTCGTTGACCGTGATGCGGAACCATTGGGGGGTGGAGGGAGAGGAAAAGAACTTCAGGACCCTCATATACTGTGAAGAGGTGTCGCAGATGAACAGACTTTTCTGCCCGGGATGGTAACGGATCTGATTGATATCGCTGAAAAAGGGGAATGCCCCATCAGCCTTCAGGTCGAAGAATTTGCTTTCCGGCTTGTAGCTGATGGTGTTTCCTGATCTTATCGGAGCCAGGATATACAGCTGTTGGCGGCTGGCATCGATCACCCCGATCCGATCCCCGCTCAGCAAATCGAATGAGGAAACATTCGTCAATTCTGCGATGGGTACAAGACCGGACTGAGGATCACGGAAGGACATACGGTGAAGGCTGCCCCGGTTGGAAAGCACATAGAGATGTTTGTCATCCGAGCGCAACAGGCGGGGATTCAGTTTGCGGGAGGATAGATTGATCTGGCTCCGATAGGCACCGAATTCGTTCCACACTGAAATCCTCTGGTTTCCGGTATCGGCAATGTATACTGTTCCATCAACGGAGGTGGCGATCCCGCCTGGATTCCGGAAGGATCCATCATTTTTACCCTTATCACCAAAGCTGTCCATATAGTCACCCGAGAACCGGTTGAAGATATGCACCCGCGTGGCGGCTTGGTCCAGAACATAGATCTTGTCCTTGGCAACGGCAATGGCATCAAAGGAGCGGATGCCACGGTCTTTGAAATCGATGGCATAAAGAGAAAACCGGTTCTGGCCACTTTCCTTTCTGCAGATCAGTTGCCGGCTCTTCTTATTGGCTTTGCTCACACCATCACGCACCAGATAGACCAGACTGTCCGCCACCAGATGATCGATGAAACAGCCGCTGTTGGATTCCATCAGTTCCGGTCGGGTGATATAATCCGGGCGCTGCATCATTTTCCGGGTTGGAAAATCCCTGTCCTGGAAAATCTTGATCGCCTTATGTCCCTCATCCAGCACACAAATGTAATCACTTCCGCCAAAGAAGCTGCTCCTGATCTGCAGTGGGGTGCGGAAACTATTCTTGCTGGGTATCTTGCTGCGGGAGCCATAATAGGAAGTGCGGATCAGTTTGCCCAGATGATCGAGCTTGGCAATCTGGGTCTTCTTACCATCGATTATGTAGAATTCGCCATAGCTATTGATGGTAAGGTCTTTGATCTTGTTCCGGGAAGGGAGCAGTTCGGGAACCCGGATGGTGGAGGTCAGATTCATTTGGGCATCAAAGACACTGATCAGATAGTTCTTTTTGTTATTCTGCAGCACCCGCAGCTGCTGATCGATCCCCATGCTCAGCGCAAAGGCACCCGGCACTTTCACCTTGCCCAAAAACATCCCCTCATTGGTGAAAGAGAGCAGCTCCGAGCGGCCGGCATCCAATACATAGATATAACCCTGATAGTTCACAGCGATGTGGATGGGATCCTTGAACGAACTCTCCAAAGCCCCACGAGTGTTTATCCTGCGCAGCGGTTTGCCGTCCAGGTTATGGATCAAAATGGAGGAGTTGCGGCTGTCCAACAGGTAAATCTGTTTTTCATCACGGCAAAGGTCGGTGATTTTGGTTTTTGCCGGCAGAAGGATCAGTTCCGATTTCTGAATCCGGTTTTTGCTGATGTTCCAAAGCATTACGATGCCTTCGTAATCATCCACCAGATAGAGCAAATCTCCATGCACATATAGTGCCTGTGGCAACAGACCGTTGGTTTTAACTATATCGGCTGTGATCATGGCCACTGGCTGCATCGCTGCCTGCGCCAGAGAGGCTCCCAGCAGCAGGAGCAACAAAATCAAGCCACGGTATTTCATTCGAACTCCCAAACTTGCTTGTTATTCTTTATATTTTACATCAGTCATTGTGTCAAGTAAAATCATCCGCCGCTTGTGATTTACTCGACAGTAACACTCTTGGCCAGGTTGCGGGGCTGATCGACGTTATAACCCTTGAGGTCTGCCACATGATAGGCCAGCAGCTGTAAAGGGATGACTGTCAGCAGAGGTTGCAGGTTGGCCAGAGTGTCCGGGATCAGGATCACGTGTTCGGAGATCTTGTCCAGTTCAGTATCGCCCTCGGTGGCGATGGTAATCAGCCTGGCCTTGCGAGCCCGCACTTCCTGAAGATTGGAATGTACTTTGTCATAGAGAGGATCGCGAGTGGCAATGGCGATCACCGGCATATTGGCATCGATCAGGGCGATTGGTCCATGTTTCATCTCAGCAGCGGGATAGCCTTCGGCATGGATGTAGGAGATCTCCTTCAGTTTGAGTGCACCTTCCAGGGCCACGGGATAGTTCACTCCCCTTCCCAGGTACAGTGCGTTGGTACAATCCTTGATGCTGTGTGCGATCTCCCGCAGCCGATCATAAAGTGTCAGAATTTGTTCGATCTTGGCAGGAATTTTCATGATTTCCTGGATATACCGCATCCCCATTTGGTGAGAAAGGCTGCGTTGTCTGCCTAAAAGCACCGCCAACAGGGAAAGGATGGTCACCTGAGAGGTGAAAGCCTTGGTGGAGGCCACCCCGATCTCGCTGCCGGCATGGATATAGGAACCGCCATCGCTTTCACGGGCAATGGTGGATCCCACCACATTGGTAATACCGAGCACGGTGGCACCCTTTGCTTTCGCTTCCCGCAGGGCTGCCAGGGTATCCGCGGTTTCACCGGATTGGCTGATCACGAAAACCAGGGTGTCCTCTGGCAGGATGGGATTGCGATAGCGGTATTCAGAGGCATATTCAGCACGGACAGGAATACGCGCCATGTCCTCGATAATGTATTTTCCGATCAAAGCCGCATGATATGATGTTCCGCAGGCGATCAGATGGATCTGTTTCACCTTACGCAGTTCGCGGGGTGGAAGATTGAGCCCCCCCAACCGAGCCACACCCAATTGGTCATCTATCCTGCCCCGGAAGGCATTGTCCACAGTGAGCGGTTGTTCGAAGATCTCCTTCAGCATGAAGTGTTTGAAATTCCCCTTCTCGATGGCGGAGATATCCCAATCCACTTCCGAGATTTGGGGTTTGATCTGCTGCCGCTGCATATTGGTGATCTCAAAACTCTCACGCCCCACTATGCAAATCTCGTTGTCCTGCAGATAGATCACCCGCTTGGTGTGGATCACGATGGCGCTGACGTCGCTGGCGATAAAGTGCTCATTATCGCTGATACCGATGATCAGTGGAGAGCCTTTGCGCACCGCGATCAGCTTTTCCGGTTCCTTGCGGGAGAGGATGACCAGGCCATAGGTGCCCTCCACCCTTTTCAAAGCTTCGCGGACAGCATCCTCCAGGCTGGATTCGCTGGTGAGAAACTGTTCGATCAAGTGCACCACCACTTCCGTATCGGTCTCGCTGGTGAATTTGTGTCCCAGTTCGATCAGCCTCTGTTGCAAGAGTTTATAATTCTCGATGATGCCATTGTGAACAATCGCCAGATCGCCACTGCAATCCAGATGGGGATGAGCATTCACCTCATTGGGTTCGCCATGCGTTGCCCAACGGGTGTGGGCAATGGCGATGGTTCCGCTGCAGCGGTTCGGTTCGGGCAGGGAGCGTTCCAGTTCGATGATCTTGCCCTGTTTTTTGTAGACCTGCAGTTCGGAACCATGCAGAAGGGCGCAGCCGGAACTGTCGTATCCTCTGTATTCGAGGCGTTTGAGCGCTTCGATCACGATGGGCAGGGCATTGCGCTGTCCAATGTATCCAACTATTCCACACATAATTACATTTCCTTGGGAGCGGTTATTTTATGAAAAGCCCACAGCGCAGCTACCAGAAGCAGCAACGCCGGAGCCAGCAGCCAGTATTCCAGGTCGCCTTTGGTGGTGATGAAGGGTTGCAGCCAGCGTGTGCCGGCATAGCTAACCACCAATAGCGCCAGACCATTGTTTATGGTATGTGAAAGCATGGCATTCACTATGGATCCGGAGCGCAGGGTCAGATATCCAAGCAAGATGCCGAGCACGAAAGTGGGCAGCAGGCGAAAGGGATCCAGATGAAACACCGCAAAAAGCAAGGCACTGATCAGGATCGCGAACCATATTCCCTTGTTTTCATAGAAACGGACCAGGAATCCCCGGAACAGGATTTCCTCGCAAATACCTGGAGCAAGCGCTATTACAGCAAACAATACCAGTAGCGAAGCATCCATTTGAAAGAGTTTCTGCATGTTTTCCAGATAGTCCTGCGGAAAGGGAAAGACAGTGTTGATGTATTGCGCGACCAACGCCACGATCAGCGCCGCCGGAATGGCGATGAAGGGGATCAGCACCACTTCCGTCAGCCTGGGCAATTTCAGGCGCAGCATCTGGACAGGCTTCAATTTAAAGATCCTGAGCACCACAAACACCGGCAATAGGATAATGAGCAGTTGGGTCTTAACCAATCCCTGCAGCAGATCCTTGCCCTGCCAGGCAGTGCCGAGATAGAACAATGCCACCAGCGCAAGTGCAAAATAGAGCAACCCATAATAGGAATTGAACAGGCTGCGCTGGCGGGTGCGGACCTGCTTCAGGCTGCCTTCCTCCTCGGTGCGGAAGAGAACCGATTCCGTGGTGAAGAGCTTCACCGTCATCCAGATCGCCACAAGGTCCAGGATCACGGTTACCCCGATGGCCAGCAGCAGGTGCAGCAGCTGGTATTCGTTGATCATCACTGCCTTGAAAAGCAGGGCGATATTCACGATGGGGATCAGCGCCAGCAGGGTGTTGATCTCCACCGAAGGAAAGAAACTCACCATCGCCAGCACCATGGAACCGATCATGATCGGCTGTTCGTAGGAACGGGCTTCCTTCATATTGCGGGAAAAAGTTGAGACCGATAGCAGAATCGCCGCAAACAGAGTTGCCAAGGGCAGCAGCGCCAGCAGCAGGATCAGAAAAGCCTTCACCGGAAGCTGCGTTCCGGAGGTGTCCAATCCGCTCTGGGACAGCAGATACCTGGCCGAAAGGCTGATGCTGATCAGGTTCACCATCACATTCACCATCGCCATGGTGATGATGGTCAGATATTTGCCTAATACGATCTCGCCCCGCTTCACCGATGCGACCAACAAGGTTTCCAGGGTCTTGCGTTCCTTTTCGCCCGCCACCAGATCCGCGGCAACGGTGGAAGCCCCCGCCACCAGCATCAGAATCATCATATAGGGCAACAGCATACCCAGAAACATGCCCATTTTCTTTTGCGTGGTGGAGGTGTCCCGCCGTTCGATATCAAACAGGTCCATGATCCGGGGATCGACGTTCTGACGCAGCAGTTTATCCGTAACCAAGCCTTTCTCCACATTGCGCACCACTTCCTGCACCTTGCTGAAGACCAGGCTGCCGCGTTCACCAGAAGCGTCATATTGCACGGCGACCCGATAGGTCTGGAGTCCGGACTGCGTGGTGCTGTCGGCCAGGGTCACGATCGCCTGGATCTCTTTATCCGCATACAGTTTCTGGGGCGTGGGATGGTCCACGAATACCGGATTGAAATAGTTTGTCCTCTGCAACTCGGAATAGATCGTATCCTTGACCGCCAATGAGAGCTCGTTCCTCACCATAAGGCTGTCCCGCAATACGATGGCGGCGCCGCGTTTTTCGATCACAGCTGTCTGGCGGCTCATGATACTGCTCATCCCGATAAACAGCAATGGATAGAGGATCACCGGCAAAATGAGGGTGGTGAACAGAGTGCGGCGGTCGCGCAGCATTTCCAGCAGCTCTTTCTGATAGACCACGACAGCTTTCTTAAAATTCATGGGCTTGCACCTCCGTTTCGCCCTGCACCTGGTTCACATAGTATACAAAGATATCATCCAGATCACTCAGTCCGGAAGCCTCCCGCAGCTCCTGCAGAGTGCCGCAGACCAGGATTTTGCCCTTGTGGATCATCACGATGCGGTCGGAAAGGCGTTCCGCCTCACGCATGATGTGGGTGGAAAAGAGCACGCATTTGCCACGGGCTTTGCAATCGCGGATAAAGGACACGATATTGCGGGCGGTGAGGATGTCCAATCCGGCGGTGGGCTCATCCAGGATCATGACCGGTGGATCATGGATGATGGAGCGCACGATGGAAACCTTCTGCTTCATCCCGCTGGACAGGAATTCGATCTTCTTGTCCATGAAATCGCTCATATCCAACAGCTCCACCATCTGCTCCATCCTCTGTTTGATGATGCGGTCCTCCATGCCATAGAGCCTGCCGAAATAGGTGATGAACTCATTGGGGCGCAGCCGGTTGTAAAGCCCGGTATCGCCGGAGAGGAAGCCCAGATGCTCGCGCACCTTGTCCGCCTGGGAGAGGATGTCATAGCCCTCGATCGCGGCAGTGCCGGAACTGGGTTTGAACACCGTGGACAGGATGCGCATCGTGGTGGTCTTGCCCGCACCATTAACCCCCAGCAGGCAGACGATCTCACCATCCGCTGCCTGAAAGGAAACTCCATCCACGGCACGGAACTGGCTGCCGTCCTTTTTGGTGAATTCCTTCACCAAGCCTTGCACCTGAATCATCAAATCTCCTTGTATTAAATGGCTTTACCCATGTCTGAGGCCAATTGGACAACCGTATTTTATAAGATTTTTTCCTTATCTGTGCACCTGAGCATAATGTCCAGCTTTTTTTTCCTTAGCATCTGGAACGGGCTCATCCCGAGTGCCGGTATCAGCAGGCTAATCCATTATCATCAAATAAAATAACCGATCCCTCCCCTCTTTCTTCTCTTCTGATAGCCTTAATCAAGCGTTAATCAAGCGTTAATCAAGCCTTAACAATTAACGCTTGATTAAGGCTTGATAAAGACTTGATTAATACTTTCGGAAAAGGGGGCAACCAGGGGGGATTCAAATAGTTGATGGATCATCTGGAGCTGCGATCCCTTCCTGTTTGTGCGTACCCCATCACCATCCGGAGGTGTAACAAGCAAGCCTTGGGAATCAAATCTGCAGCGGTAACTGGAAAAAAGCTTGACGAAATCCAGCGGTTCAAAATGATTAGTCTTGGATTGTAATTGATCCAAGCGTTATAGCATACTGAAACAGGAAATAATGAGAGAGCTCATCATCCCAATCATCAATACACACGAGGAATAGTTTTATGAAAGACGCTTTCCAAATCCTCCATCATCTGGACGTCTCCCTTGTTCTGGACGCAGCCACCGGACGCGGTGAGTTTATCCAAGTGCTGAAACAGAATCTGAGATCTTATGCTCAGATCATCGGAGTGGATTCATCGGAAAAAAGTGTGAATTTTGCCCAGTCCGTGTTTCCAGAGAACGATGTGGAGATCTACAAGATGGATCTGGAGGATCTGGAATTTGAAGATGCCAGCTTTGATCTGGTTTGCATCTCCAATTCCCTGCATCATATCGAACATCTGGACCAGATGTTTTCGGAGATGCTGCGCGTCCTCACACCCGGGGGCACCTTTCTGATCACAGAAATGTATAAGGACGGGAATCAAAGCGAAGCCCAGAAAACCCATATCCTGATGCATCATTGGATCGCCTCGATCGACCGCCGCTTCGGCGTCTTTCACCAGGAAACCTACACCCGGGATGAACTTCTGGCCATGGCCAGGGAATTGAACCTGAAACACCTTAAGGTGGAGGATTTCTACTATCCGGTGGATAATCCCACAGATCCCAAAAACTGCGAAGCCCTGCGCAAAAACTGCGAAGACACCTTTAAACGTCTGGAGAACCTTCCCGATAACGAAGATCTGCTGCTGGAAGGGCAAAAACTGATCGAACGCATCAAACAAGTGGGTTGCGCCAGCGCCAGCCGGTTGTTGATCACCGGCAGCAAACCGCTTCCCAAAACCAAAAGCACAAAATAACAAGGAGATAGATAATGCTGATAGAAGACGATCTCTTCAAATTGAACCAAGCCCAGCTCACCCGCTTGGCAAAAAAATATGGCATCAGCGGATACACCCAACTCAAGGGAACCGAACTAGTGTTCAAACTGCTGGAATTCAAAGCCGCCCAGGAAGGCCTGACCTTCGTTACGGGAGTTTTGGAGATCATGGATGACGGTTTCGGTTTTCTGAGATTTCCTCAAAACAACTATAATCCCGGCCGTGATGATGTATATGTATCGCTCACTCAGGTGCGGCGCTTTGGTCTCAAGACCGGGCATGTGGTCTCGGGTCCGGTGCGCTCGCCCAAGGAAGGGGAAAAATACTATGCCCTGCTCCGGGTGGAGGCAGTCAACTATATGGCGCCCACCGCGATGCAGGATATCCGCACCTTCGATGAACTCACACCCTACTACCCCACCGAACGCCTGAATCTGGAATTTGATCCCACCAACTATTCCACCCGCATTATCAATCTGTTCACCCCGATCGGAAAAGGGCAGCGCGGCATCATCGTGGCAGCTCCCAGAACTGGGAAGACCACCCTGCTTCAAGATACTGCCAATGCCATCCTCACCAACCATCCGGAGGTCTATCTGATCGTATTGCTGGTTGATGAGCGTCCGGAGGAAGTAACGGAAATGAAGAAGATACTGCGTCCCGGCAACCGTGAAGTGATCTCCTCCACTTTTGACGAATCCCCCAAAAACCACACTGCGGTCAGCGAAATGGTGCTGGAAAAGGCGAAACGGATGATCGAGCTGAATCAGGACGTGGTGATCGTTCTGGACAGCATCACCCGTCTGGCACGGGCCTACAACAACATCACTCCCTCCAGCGGGAAAGTCCTCAGCGGGGGTATCGATGCCAACGGTCTGATCAAACCCAAAAAGTTCTTTGGCGCCGCGCGCAACACCGAAGAGGCTGGTTCGCTCACCATCATTGCCACCGCCCTGATCGATACCGGTTCCAAGATGGACCAGGTGATCTTTGAGGAATTCAAAGGCACCGGCAATATGGAATTGGTGCTGGATCGCAGTATTTCGGACATGCGCCTCTATCCCGCCATCGATCTGGTGAAGAGTGGAACCCGCCGGGAAGAGCTGTTGCTCACCCAAAACGAGATCAACCGGATGTATGTGTTGCGCAAATTCCTGAAGACTGTCAGCCCGGTGCAGGGTATCGAAACCCTGCGCAAGAAGATGCAAGCCACCGAAACCAATTTCGAGCTGCTCAATTCCATGAGCAATTGATCCCTTCAGCGCTGATTTCACCAAGCAAACCGAGGATTTCAGCGATGCCGAAAATCGCACAGCTCCTGGTCCTGATCCTGCTGCTCGGGACGATCTGTGGCAGCCTTCTGGCAAATCTGCGTAAAGAATTCACCGCCCTGGAAGAGCTCTACAACAAGGGAAAGCTGGATGAATTGGCAGCCGCTCTGTTGGGCGCAAGGCCAAACCACGATGAGGAAAGGGCTTTGGTGGATTACCTGAGCGCCATGCTCAAGGTGAAAAGATCAGATGCCATTGCTCTGCTGGACAGGTCTATCACCAGCTATCCCCAAACCCTGTATGGCCAGAAAAGCATGCTGGAGCGAGCCAAGATCCATATCCTGGAGCGGGATGTGGCCAGTGCCAGAATTCTGCTGCAGAAGATCACATCCACATCACTACTGGAGCGTTACTACTGGCTGGCGGTCTGTGCCGAGATGCAAAATGATTTCGCCTCCAGCATCAACCATGCGGAAAATTACCTCCGCCTGGCACCCCAGGGGGCTTATGTGCAGGAAACGCATTACCTGCTGGCTGAAGTGTATCTGGATCAGAAGAAATACCAGAGCGCCATCACCACTCTGAACAAACTCAAAGCGCTGCGCGGTTTTCCCTCTGACGAACAGTATTTCCACTACCGCTTGGGCAATGCCCATCATTTGGCTGGAAATTACTCCGAAGCACTGCAGAACTATAAGACAGGCCTGGAACTGAACAAATATTCCCAGGTGGCATTCCAGATCGAGGATCGCCTGTTCGACCTGCGTAGTACTTATGGCAGCAGGATCGACCTCGGATTCCTCTATCCCTATGAAGAGCTCGATCTGCCAGTTACCATAACTGAAACAACGGTTTCAGAACCTCCCAGCCTGCCTCCGGTGGTCGAACACACCTTGTTGAAACTGCCCGCCCGTCCTTCCGGCGGATTCTATGTTCAAGCCGGCCGCTTCAGTGTGGAAGCCAATGCCAGCAGCCTATCCTTCAACATCCGCAAGCTTAATCTGGCAGCCAATTACTTTGAGGACAAAAACAACAAGACCATGCCCTGGGTGGTGGTAAGCGGGCCCTACAAGACCAAAAGCGAAGCGGAAACCGCCCGCAGCACACTGATCAGCAACAACATAGATTGCTTTATCACCCAATACTGAGCCCATGATTCCTGCCCAGCCTCCGGAAAACAAACTGACGCCAATGCTCAAACAGTTTCAGGCAGTGAAGCAGCAGCACCCGGACAAGCTTATCCTCTTTCGGATGGGTGATTTCTATGAAACCTTTTTCGAGGATGCCTACACCACTTCCAAGGTGTTGAGCATCACCCTCACCACCAGAAACAAGAATGATGACAATCCTGTTCCCCTGGCTGGTTTCCCTTATCACGCCCTGGATAGTTACCTGGACAAGCTGATCAAGGCTGGCCTCAAGGTGGCGATCTGCGAACAGGTGGAAGATCCCAAAAAGGCGGTGGGACTGGTCAAGCGGGAAGTGGTGGAGATCATCACTCCCGGAACGGTGCTGGATCATGCATTGATCGAGGGCAGCGCCAACAACTATCTGTGTGCCATCTATTTCGAGGATGAAAAGCGCCGCATTGGCCTGGCTAATCTGGACCTCTCCACCGGAGATTTCTCCTTCACGGAAGTGGTCAAAGCCGATCTGTTCAATGAACTGATGCGCCTCTCCCCTGCCGAGATCATTGTGGATGGCATTGCCTCCGAAGCCTTCGTCAATAAGCTCAAGCTGGAATACAAGCCTACGCTCACCATTTTTGACAGTTGGCAGTTCAAGCCCTCCGAGGCAGTGCAGATCCTGAAAAAGCACTTCAAGGTGCACTCCCTGGAAGCCTTCGGCGCGCACAACAAAGCCTTGGGTGCCACTGCCGCCGGAGCTGCCCTGGCTTATGTGCAATCACTCTATCAGGTTCCGCTGCAGCATATTGCGGCGCTGAAGTACTATTCGATGGAAAGCTATATGCAGCTGGATGAGATCAGCCGCCGCAATCTGGAGCTGACCAAATCCATCCGCTATGGCACCAGGCACGGCAGCCTGATCCAAGTGATGGACCAGACCCAGACCCCCATGGGCTCCCGCTTGTTGCAAAGCTGGCTGTTGCATCCGCTGCTGGACCAGGGGCAGATCCTGCTGCGGCAGAATTTGATCCGGGCTTTTCTGTCCAACACTGCCTATCTGAAGGATCTGCGCCAGTGTCTGAAGGAAATCGGTGATATCTCACGCTTGGTCTCACGTCTGGGAGCCCTGCGCATCAATCCCCGGGAACTGCTTTCCCTGAAATCGTTCCTGCTGATCACAGCCGAATTGAAGACCAAACTGGAGCTGTTCGGACAACCCTTGTTCCAGGCTTTCCTGGAAAAGCTGCAGGGTTACGACGACATTATAGCACTGATCGATTCCGCCATCCGCAGCAATCCGCCACTGACCATAACCGAAGGCGGCATCTTCAACCAAGGCTATGACCAGGACTTGGATGAATTGCTGGAAGTGGTGCACGATGGCAAATCCTGGATCGCCCGCCTGGAAGAGGACGAACGCCGCAAAACCGGCATCCCTTCACTGAAAGTGGGCTACAACCGCGTTTTCGGATACTACATCGAGGTTACCTCCACCCATAAAAGCAAGGTGCCGGATTATTATGTGGCCAAGCAAACCCTGGTCAATTCCGAACGCTATATCTCACCCCGGCTGAAAGAATTCGAAGCCAAGGTGCTGAGCTCCGAGGAAAAGATCAAGAACCTTGAATATGAGCTGTATAAAAAGCTGCGCAACGACCTGGCGCAGCATCTGGAACTACTGCAGCAACTGGGTGAAACCATAGCCCTGATCGATCTTTTCACCTGCCTGGCCTTTCTGGCTTGGCAGAACAACTATTGCTGCCCCGAATTCAGCTCCGACCGGCAGTTGACCATCGAGGAAGGACGGCATCCGGTGATCGAGCAACTGATCGAGGACAGCGATTTTATCCCCAACGACACCCATCTGGATTATCCCCAAACCTCGATCGCCATCATCACCGGGCCCAATATGGCAGGCAAATCCACCTATCTGCGCCAGGTGGGGCTATTGGTGATCATGGCCCAGATCGGCAGTTTCGTTCCCGCCAGGCGTCTGGTGATGCCGATCTTTGACCGGGTTTTCACCCGCGTGGGAGCATCGGACAATCTGGCTCAGGGCCAGAGCACCTTCCTGGTGGAGATGATTGAAACGGCGAATATCCTGCACACCGCCACCACCGATTCGTTGATCCTGTTGGATGAGATCGGGCGCGGAACCTCCACTTTTGACGGTCTCAGCCTGGCTTGGGCGATCATCGAATACATCGAAAAATTCAAGCATGCCCTCACACTGTTCGCCACCCACTACCACGAATTGACCGAGCTGGAAAACATCTATCCCGATATCAAGAACTACAATGTCCTGGTCAAGGAATTCAACGAGGAAATGATCTTTCTGCGCAAGATCGAGCGTGGTGGCGCCGACCAGAGCTATGGCATCCAGGTGGCCAGGCTTGCCGGCATTCCGGACCGGGTGATCCGTCGCGCCAAGGAGATTTTGAAGAACCTGGAGGAGCACGAGATCAGCCCTCAGGGCCTGGCCAAATCCTTGAAACGAAAATTAGCCCGATCCACTCCCCAGATGGAACTCTTTGAAGTCCTTGCCGATAAAGCCGCCGAGCTCGATCCCATAATCGGTGAGCTCAAAGACCTGAACCTGGATGAACTGACCCCCATTCAAGCCTGGCAAAAACTGAAAGACCTCCAACAACGCCTATAAGGTTGACCATGAAAAACACTTTAATCATTTTCCTGCTGCTGCTTACCCTGATAATCGCCGCCTGCAGCACCAACCAGCCCAACCTGGCGGGCAGGATCAACGGTACTCCCATTCCTTATGAGGAGTATATCGCCTCCTGGCGTGGGCACTATGCCAATTTCTGGACCCTGAACAACCGGGCTCCCGGCATCGATGAAAAGCAGAAGATCATTGAGCAAACCTGGCGGGACGCGACCGCGCATGTGGTTCTGACCGATTATTTTGCCCGTTACAAGATCACCGCCACCCAACAGGAAGTGCTGGACAGCCTGAAGAACAATCCGCCAGAATATATCAGGACATCGCCCCGCTTCAGCCGCAATGGCGCTTTCGACCAAAAACTGTTTGTGCAATCATTGGAATATGACAATCCGGAAAACCTGCAACCCTTGCGCCAGCATTATCAGACCTATCTGATCCCCATCCTCAAACTCCAGAATGCGTTGATCGATGACAAGCTGTTGACCCGGAAGGAGCAGAAGCTGATCGCCAAAGTGCTTGCCAGCCAAGCAGATATCGAATGGACAGTGCTGGATGTCAATGCCTTCGAACCGATCATTCTGGAAGCTGACATCAAATCCTATTACCTTGAAAATCAGGAACTCTTCCGCCTCGATCCCTACTATGCCTTGAACTATATCCGGATTGCGGTGCAGCCTTCAGCGCAGGATCGCGAGTTTGCCATAGCCCTGGCGGATTCCCTGTATTGGGAACTGATTACCGGAGAATCAGTTGAGGATGTCATCAACAAAAGGCAAAGCTATTATCCCCACCTGCGCTACAAAGCTTCCGGATTCCTGCGCAACAGCGATCTGGACGAACAAACCTACCAGCAACTGACCGCCCTCCGGGAAGGCGAGTTTTCCGCTCCCCTCCTCAGGGACGGCTCCCTGGTCATTTTACAACTGGAACAACTCACCAAGAGCATGAGCAGCTTCTATACCCTGCACATTCCCATCCAGCCTGGCACCGCCACGATCGAAGCATCAAGGTTGATGGCAGACCGCATCCGCAGGCTGGCGGAAAGCGTGGGCTTAAACATGGCTGCCGAAGAGATGGATCTCGATCTGGTCAAGAAACCACGCCTCCTACCCGGGGAGCCCTGGTTGGAAGACCGAAATGCATTGGCCGCCATTCTGCAGCTGATCGAAAACTCTCCCGCCGGAACGATCCTGCCACTAACTTATTCAGAAGAACTAGCCGCTTGGTTTGTGCTGGAACTGGCGGAAAACAAACTTAACCAACTGACTCCCTTGGCTGAGGTGAGCTCTGGGATCAAAAACACACTGGCAACCCAGCAAAAGCTTGATCTGGCCACCCGAATGGCCAGGCAGTTGCTGGCAGGACAGGCTCCCCCTGCCTTCGAACCGGTCCTGATCATGAGTATGGGAACAAACATCGGTTCCCGCTTGTTGGAGCAGGATATTCAAGATGTATTTTATGATCTGATAAGAAGATACTATCAAAAGGACAAGGCGATTTATTACATTCTGGGCGATAATGTCATCATTCCCAATATCATAAGTATTAAATCACCGGCATTACCACCCCCTTCCTATCCCGAGATTCGGCGTTTCTTTGTGCGCTCTCTTCCCGCCGACTGGTTTAATCAGTGGCTGGAAAAAGAGATCAAGGCAGCCCGGCTGGTCCGCTACTTGTAGATCAGTATCTCCTTGTCCGCATTGACCCAGCTGTAGCGAACTTCACCTACAAAGATGGTGTGGTCGCCGCTGCGCACCTGGGTGACCACCTCGCATTCGAACACCGCCACCGCATCCTCCAAAACAGGCAGTTTATTTAGTTTGCCAGGTCTGAACTTCACCTGTCCCTCGGCAAACTTATCGCTGTCCCTTCCCGATTGCGATCCCGACAGCGCGCACAAGGGTTTCTGCTCCTGCGAGGGAAAGACCAGGTTGAAATAGCGGCTTTGCTGCAGGCAATCGTGCGAGAAGCGGTTATGGCCTACCGAAATGGCGAACATGGGCGGCTGGATCGAGGTCCGCATGAACCACTCCATGGTGATCAGGTTGAATCCTCCCTCCGGCTTTTCCACCACCGCCAGAACCACCTTGGCCGGAAGATGCACCTTGGCATAGGCTTCGGACAGTGAACTGAGTTTCATTTTTAACTCCATAACAAGTTCCTCTATGGGAAAAGATAGTCTGAAGCGGGGCATCGGCAAGTCAGGAGCCGAAAAAGGCTTGTGTCCCGCTTGTGTTCTGCTCTTGTTCTGTTTCTACTATAAAGGGCGGCTCCGGAAGGTTCCAACACAGCAATGCAACAAATCTATTGACTGTCTGAGCCAGGTTTTTTAAATGGTTTTTCACTACAATATTGAGCTGCATATACAGGAGAACAAATGCAACGATTATCAGGCATCATAGTCCTGCTGGCGCTCCTGCTGGGTGCCTGCGGAAAAGCGGAAAAGTCGGGCAAGGTGCAGGTGCATTTCTGGCACGGGCTCAGCGGCCCCTTGGGCGACACCCTGTATGAAATGATCAGGGAATTCAACCGCACCCATTCCGATATTGAGATCATCCAGAATCCGATCAGCAGCTACACGGCGCTTTCGCAGAAGCTACAGGCTTCGATCCGGGCTGGAAAGCAACCGGACATCGCCCAGGTTTTCGAATCCTGGACGGCGCAATATGTGGAGGGCGACATCCTGGTGGATATTGGAAAACTGATCGAGGAAGATGAAAACTTCACCGAAGAGGACATGAACGACTTCTATCCCGTCTTCCTGAAGTCGGTAACCTATCAGGGCAGGATCTGGTCTTTCCCCTTCAATAAAAGCGTGCGTGCCTATTTCTATAATAAAGATGCCTTCTACCGGGCTGGGCTGGACCCCAACTATTTTCCCGCCGATTGGGATGAATTCCGCCACTATTGCCGATTGCTGACCCAACCTGCCACCCGGGATCGCAATGCCACCTATGGGGCAAATTTCACGGTGAACGAATGGCAGTTCGTGAACCTGCTGCACCAGGCAGGCGGAACCTTGCTGGACGAAAACAACCAGCCGGTTCTGAACAGCCCCGCCGGCGTGGAGGCACTCACATATATCACCGATCTGGTGAACAAGGATAAAACCGCCAAATCCACCAAGGAATATGATGGGCAGAATGAATTCCTGGGCGGAAATGTGGCCATGTTTGAAGGCTCCAGCGTGTCCATCACCTTCATGCGCCAACAACCGATCAATTTCAATATCGGCTACGCTCCCCTTCCCACCTACCGCACCAAGCAGAGTGCCGTGAGCGGAGCCAACATCGTGATCTTCAAAAGCGGCGACCGTAAGCGTGAAAAAGCCGCCTGGGAATTCGTCAAATGGTTTTCCGATACGCAGCAGACTGCAAAATGGAGCGCCCGAACCTGCTATATGCCGGTGCGTAAAAGCGCCATGCAGACTGAAACCGTGAAGAATTTCCTGGCTGATTTCCCCCAGTTCGCCAGAATCTATGCCCAACTCGATGATGCCGTGATCGAACCCCAGCATGCCGCCTGGTTTGAAGCAAGAATGGAGCTCAAAGGCTATCTGGAAAAGGCAAAGGAACAGATACTTACGCCACAGGAAGCCCTGGATGAGACAGCCCAGAAATTCCGGGATCTGATCATCGGCGTCCAGAAGAAGAGCGGCTGAGCCAGTTCCCACCATTAAAATCTGCTTGACAGATAAGGCGTCTGAATAAATTGAGCCAAAATGTGCCGAAGTGGTGAAATTGGTAGACGCAGTGGACTCAAAATCCACCGGGCTTCACGCTCGTGCCGGTTCGATTCCGGCCTTCGGCACCAGTGAGATCAAGGAGAATCAGAAGTTTATCTTGCTACTGCAGCAGCCATTTCTATGGAAAAGTGGTAAATAGCGCAATCTGGACGGGTGTTTTCCCTCCCGGCAGGTTGTATAACGACATCACCCCTCAGGGTATGATCAACCCTATATAAAAAATCCCACCTTTTGTGGAGGTATAATGTACAGACCCAATACAATGATCGTGATGGCACTTGTAGCTCTGATCAGCCTGCCTTTGTCGCTGAGCGCCATATCGCAAGCTTCACTGCTGTTCCTGACCTTTGAGCCCGGCGCCCGGGCAAATGGCATTGGCAGAGCCTATACCGCTGTCGCTGACGATGCCTATGCGCCCTGGTGGAATCCCGGCGCCACGGCTTTCAACCGTAAAACCCAGCTTGCCGGCACCCACATGCCCTGGCTGCAGGGAGCCGGAACCGGCTTTGACGATATGTTCTATGAATATCTGGGCTGGAACCAGTTCTTCGACGGCATCGGCAATCTGAACGTGCATCTGGTCTTCCTCAGCGCGGGCACTCAAATGCAGATGGACGAAGCCGGAAATCCGCTGGGCGAATTCAGCAGCTTCGATTTCTCCGGCGGCTTTGGTTACAGCTATGAAGTGATTCCCCGCCAACTGGGTTTGGGCGCCAATTTCAAGCTGGTTTACAGCTATCTGGGGCCCGGCACCGGAAATACCGAGGATGAAGGCAGCGCCTTTGCCTTTGCCTTCGATCTGGGTGCCAAGTATAAAACACCCTACCTGGACGGGCTCGAGGGTGCACTGGTGATCCAGAACATCGGACCCAACGTAACCTATGTGGATCAGTCCCAATCCGATCCCCTGCCCATGACCGTGCGGGCGGGCCTGGCCTACACTCCCTTCGACAATCCCATGAACAAACTGGTGCTCTCAGCCGAAGCCAGCAAGATCCTTGCCAACGAAGACGGCTTGCTCAAACGCTTCGTAACCGGATGGGAACATTTTGAAGAGACCATCTATGGCATGGGTGGCGAATACACCTATCTGGAGTTGATCTCCCTGCGGGGCGGATACTTCATCGACAGCGCGGGAAGCATCGTGGGCCCCAGCTTTGGCGTGGGCCTGCAATACACCTTTGACAGGAGATACAAGCTCTCAGCCGATTTCGCCATGGTTACCGCAGGCGAATTGACCGACTATAACAAAGTGTTCTCCGTAGGCTTCGAATTCTGATCAGGAAATGATCACAGCATAGTCTTCCCTGCTGAAGTCCGCTTTGGCAGGGAAGCCATTCATTGAGGTTCGAGCCCATGCGATCATGGTTCCTGGCCATCCTGCTGCTGTTCGTAACAGGTTTGCTCTTTGGCAACAAACTGGTTCTGCGAAAGCAGTACAGCAACTCCGAGCCCCGGCGCCATCCCCACACCCAGTTGCTGAACAAGCGCCCCTTGGGTTCTGGCACAAGGGATGCCAATTATCAGAAGCTGCTGGTGATCCTGGTGGATTTTCAGGAAGAGATCATAGACGATCCCAATACCACGGGCAATGGCAAATTTCTTCTGCAGCCCGATCCCGATTACTTGCACACCATTGCCAGCCCACCCCATGACCGCGACTATTTTCTGAACAATCTGGAGGCCCTGCGTTACTACTACCTGGCAGCATCGCATGGCTCCTATGACCTTCAATATGACATCTATCCGCAGGATGGCAGTGCCTACACCCTTCCCCAGCCCATGGGCTATTACAATCCACCCTATGCAGACGGGAACCTCTTCGTCCAAAGGATGGAGGAGTATTTTAAGACCTCCTTCGAGCTCGCGGACAGCCTTTCCCCGGAAATTGATTTCTCCGTCTATGGGCACTTCATGATCATCCATGCCGGATCGGATTGGCAGCATGATGTCTTTGGTGACACACCCTCTGATATTCCCTCCTTCTTCATCAGAGTGGGTGAAGGCAAGGAAGCGGTAGTGGATGACGGGGCAGTCCTGATCCGCACCGCCTGCAATGTTCCCTCCACCATCTCGCAGGATTTCCAGAGCCGGGTCTACAGTTACGGAACTGTACACAGCGGTTACGGTGCCCTGAATGCAGTGCTGGCGCACGAATTTGGCCATTCGCTGGGATTGGTGGATCTGTATAATGTCTATAACTTTCAACCCATGGTGGGGGTGTTCGACATCATGGACAGCGGTGGTTCCGGAATCCTGTGGGACGAGCTTGACAATGGTGATGTGGTGATGATCGAAGGGGGGTTGCCGGTGTTGCCCGGTGCCTGGTCCCGTCTGCTGTTGTTCGAAGATCACTTTGCCAGCCAGGGATATCTGAAGGATATCGATCAGATCACACTGTTCAGCCCGCTGGAGCTTGCCGCCAGCAGCCACAAACAAACCGGCAATGTCCACTTGCCCCAGATCCTGAGATTTCCCCTCTCCCCAACCGAGTACATCCTGGTGGAAAACCGCAATGTTGATCCCGACAACGATGGTGGCACCGCTGTCTTTGCCACGGACGACTTCCGGGTGATCCTCTACCCCACTGCCTTCAACGATCCCCTGAACAATCCCTCCTATGAATATGACTATCTGCTGCCCTCCTTTCAGAGAGCGGATGGAGCTGCCGTGGGCGGAGGCATCCTGGTGTGGCACATCAATGATGATGTGATCTACAATCAGGGAGTTACCAATTCCGACGGCATCTGGGTGTCGAATTTTGATAACAACACTGTCAACCGCCTTTATTCCAACCGTGGCGTAAAGGTGATCGAAGCCGACGGGCTGCCGGATATCGGATATGACTGGTCTTGGTATTGGACCGGGACGCAGTATGAATATTTCCATCAGTACAGACCGGTGCTGGACAGCGATGGTTACTTTGTTTCCTGGTCTTTGGAGCAGTGGAAACCCTGGCTCAATTCCACCGGAATCCCCCCTCTGCAGGACAGCCAGGGCTTGGGTTCGCAATACTGGCTTTCCGAGATAGGCAATCCCCAGGCCGTGATGAATCTCACCCTGCGCTCGGGTTCATTTTCCCACACCCAGATCTTCGATCTGAACCAAGCCTCCCTGATCGCCGCTCCCGTGATCAATTCCAGCTTTGGCAATCCGGAACTGCCCCTGGTCTCCTTTGACAAGATCAATCTGCTCAGCTACGATGGCACTTCCTGGACCGATCTGATGGGCGACTTCGGCTATTCCGGAGCACCGGTGTCCCAGCCCGTGGTCAGATGCGACCAGAACAGCAACGGCTATCAGGAACTGGTGCTATCCCGCGGCAACAGCATCGAACTGCTGGAATTTGCCGATGATGATCTTTCCACCACCCAGATCACCTTCCCCGAAAATCTCAGCACCGCGCCCCTCCCCTTTGCTGATGGATTGTTTGTGGCAACGCCTTCCACCATCAGCTTGGTGCGTAATAATGCCATTGCCGGTTTCGTCAGCGTTCCCGGAACCTTGAGATTGGGCAGCTACCAGGATAAACTGGTGGCTTTGGCCAGTAATACTGTATGTTTGATTGATCCTGGGGATGTGAGCATATCCGCCCAGATCGTTCTTCCGGAAAGCTTTGGGGATTACGAACCGGTTGCGGTATACCTTACTTTGGAAAACAAGCATCTGCTTTTCCTGATGGCCAATAGCGGCAATATCTACCGCTACGATCAGCAGGGCCTGCACCGCATATTTCTGAACACTTCCGCCAGCCTGCCCACCCAACTGGGCATCTCCATCATCGGAGGCACCAGCCCTGCGCTGTTTTGGGCTGCCAGCACCCGCATCTATGCCATCAAGCTTGATGGCTCATTGATCAGCGGTTATCCCTATGATGCCTTCCCCCTCAGTTTCAGCCCCCGGGAACATGTTTACAGCCGGATAGCCTACCGCTCTCTGGAAGCCAACGTTCGTGCCGATCTGCTTTTCCTGCCAGTTGCCGGAAGAGGCCATGTTGCCTATTGGGGAGAGAATGGCATCGCCATCGCTTGGGATAAATCAATGCTCACCACCACCAACGCCCATCCCGCCCATTTCCACATCGAACCGGTCAGCAATTCGGAAGCCCGGCTGTTCTGGTATTATATGGACTTGACCGGCGATCTCTATATCCACAGCATCGACTTTGTGTCCCTATATTATGGCATGGCCTGGAATGGCTATCGCAATGCCGCCTCCGGCATGATCGGGCTGCAGGGCAGTTCCGATACTCCACCCTTATCTACAGAATTCTCCGCCTGGGTATACCCCAGCCCGGTGCGTGGGGATCAATACCGCCTGCGGGTGGTGAATGCCGATGCCGATGTTCAGATCAAGCTCTACAACATCAAGGGCTCGCTGATCTTCAGCTCCACTGCCGAAGACAATGGCTTGCCGGAACGCGACATCCAGTTGGACAGCTCCAGGCTGGCTTCCGGGGTTTACATTCTCAGCCTGAGCAGTGGAAACAACCACCGGCGGATAAAGTTCGCTGTGGAGAAATAGCCTGTATGCTTTCACCTGATCTAACTCAATCCAGACAGGACAAGCGATCCCTTCACAGGTGGCAGAAACGGCACCTACCCTTCCAAGGGATCCGCAGCATATACATTCCACCCTTTAACAAATACTTGTATAACGGAGTCATTATGAAAAAGCTAATCTTACTCATGGTCTGTCTGGCACTGGGCTTGTCCCTATTGGCACAGGGTTCGCCCCGCGGCATTGATGATCTGATCTTCGGAGAGGAGAAAGAAGAAACCGAGGACAGCGGCATCATCCAGGTTCGATTCCAAAAGAAGGATGCCCGCCGGGCGATGGTCTATTCCGCCATCCTGCCGGGAGCAGGGCAGTTTTATGCGGATAGAAGTTCCTTCACCACCTACCTCTTCCCCGTCCTGGAAGTTGCCATGATCGGCGGTATCATCTATTTCTATGGCCAAGGCAATAAAAAAACCGATGAATTCGAGAACTTTGCCACCGGCGAGACGGTCACCCACACCTTTGAATACACCGTAGATGGTGTACCCTATTCCTACACCTACACCGGACCCCGGTATAACCGGACCTACCAGACCCGCATCGAGAACTGGATCAAGGCTGTGAATGCCTATGACATCTATGACGACACCTTTTTCCGGCTCGATGCCACCAATACGCAGCATTTCTATGAGGATATCGGCAAGTATAACAAGTATGTGTTTGGTTGGGCAGATTGGTACCACAATTTCGCCACCGACCCCCGTATAGGCAACAATGCCGTTGATAGCGACGGCAACCCCATCGATCCCTGTGTCTTTCCACCTTATGATCCAAATGAGGACTATAGCGCCACTTGGGTCTGGGCGGGCAGTGATGATCCCCAATTAGCGCATTTGCGGCGCTGGACCAGCAATATCCGCATCGAGGATTATCTGAATGGGTATTTGTATCCCATCCTCCCCAGCACCACCCAAGCCTCCGCCTGGAGGCAGGAATACATCCAGATGCGCAAGGATGCCAATGCCCTCTATGGTTATGCCCGGCTCTTCACATTAGGCTTGGCATTCAACCATATTGCCGCAGCGGTGGATGCCGTGCTGCTCACCCAGAAAGTGAACCGGATGGCCATCACCCAATCCGATTTCAGATTGCATTACTACACCGATCTCCGAGATAATCAGTTCACTCCCATGCTGGGCGTCACCTACTCATTTTAGCATTGCTGCTTATGATCAGAAAGTTCCTGCTGCTCTTGCTCCTGTTGTTGTTTGGCCTTCCTCTTGCCGCTTTGCCCCGGATCGCGTACATCGGGATGTCCGTGCTGGTCCCTGGCAGCGGGGAACTGGCTTTGGGCAAAACCAACCGGGGTGCTTTGTTGCTGGGTTCGGACCTGCTGGCCCTGACCGGGTTCTGGGCAACTGAGCGCCAGAAGGATGATCTGATCCGATCCTACAAACAATATGCCCAAACCTATGCCGGGGTTCCCATAACTGATAATGACAGCTATTATCAGCACATCCAGCAATATATGAGCAGTGCGGAATTCAACCAGTTCCAGGAACTGATGGCACGCAACTATTTCCTGATCTATCTCTATGATCCGAATGGTTATGCCTCCTACATCGCAGCCAACACCTATTCCCCTGAGGAAGCCTGGAATTGGCAGAGCGACCTGCATTTCAAGCATTATCGCGCCCTCCGCAGCAAGACGCAGAAGACCAAAATGTATCAGAATCTCAGCCTGGGCATGCTCATCCTGAACCGGGTGGTCAGCGCCATCGATGTAACCTTTATCTCATCAGACCGGAAGCGCCAGACGCCGATCTATTTCTCCGTCTTTGGTGAGGACGGCATAATGCTGAACTACCGTCTCGATTTCTGAAGGATGTCGAATATGAAACCCTATTTACTGCTCTTGATATCGATTCTTCTTGTTCCGGGGCTTTGCGCCCGCAGCCGGGGCAGCGATTTTCTACAGTCTCTACTGGTGCCGGGCCTGAGCCAAGTGCGCAGTGGCAGGAACTATGGCTATGCAATGATGGCAAGCGAGGTGGGCATCATCTCCACCATGTTCTACCTGAGCACCGAGCGCCAGCTCAAAACTCAGGAATACTATGAATATGCCCTCAAATTTGCCCATATCGAACCCGGAACCTATTCCGACCAATACTACCGTGATCTCAGCCGTTTCAACAGCAGCGGGTTCGAGGCGGGGGGTTACAATGCCATGATCCGCCAGCAGGCGATCCAGCTTTATCCCAACGATCCCATCCAGCAACAGCTCTACATCGATGAGAATATCTATCCGGATGATTATGCCTGGAACTGGGACAGCGTGGAGCATCGCGGCGCCTACAGCAAGATCAGGATCAAAACCCAGGACCTGCGGGATTATGGCACCCTGGCAGTGGGTGTGCTGATCGTCAACCATCTCATCAGCGGAGTGGATGTCCTGCGCTCCCATTCCGAAACCAAGCGTTCACAGGTTTGGTTGGACATCAAAGACCGGCATCCCATGCTGATGCTGAACTATAAATGGTAACACGATTTTGAAACACAAAATACAACTACAGAGGATCAGATGAAACGCATTCTCTTACTGATCGGAGTTTGGGGCATCATCTGGGTTTTGAGCGCCACCAGTTTGTTCATCCGGGAAACCCAAAAAGCTGCCGAACAGGGCGATACGGAAGCCCAGGTGAGCATGGGGGATTGCTATTTCTTTGGTTTGGGAGTGGATAAGGATGCTGCCGAAGCTCTGCGCTGGTATCGCCTGGCGGCTGAAAATGGCGATATCTGTGTCCAATACAAGCTCGGAAATGCCTATTTCAACGGCACCGGTGTGCCCCAGGATTATGCCGAGGCGATCAAATGGTATCGTCTGGCTGCAGATCAAGGGCTTGCTGATGCGCAGTTTATCCTGGGCGAGTGTTATTATCTGGGCAAAGGGGTGGAAGTGGATATCCCCGAAGCGATCAAATGGTACCGTCTGGCCGCCCAGCAGGGCAATGCCTGGGCTCAGAACATCATGGGCGACAGCTACTTCCTGGGCGTGGGAGTGGAACGGGATCTCAAACAAGCTGAAAAATGGTATGCCCGGTCTGCCGAACAGGGTTACGCTTGGGCGCAATTCCGCATGGGAAACCGTTTTTTGAACGGAGTTGGGGTAAACGCCGATCCTGTCAAAGCCCTCCATTGGTATCGTAAAGCCGCCCAGCAGGGGCATGTGGGGGCCCTCACCAAACTGGCGGAACTCCAGCTTGAAGGTGAGATAGTGGAATCGAATCCACGGGAAGCCTATATCAATCTTCTGCTGGCCAGCCTCATCGATCCCGATCCCGATCCCCTGCGGCAGGAAACCAGCCAGTCCCTCGAACGCTCCCTCACCGCCTCCGAGATCGATTCCGCTGCTGCCGAGGCGGAAAAACGTTTCTCCAGGATCCTCAAACGGAAGGAAACTTCAAGAAAGAAATAATCTCTTTCAATCCCACTGCCTGATCTTTCGCATCATATCCCCGGGGTATGATCTCATGCCTTTGATCTCTGAACTGGTCTAATCTCCTGTCTGGCAGTTCATTATTCTATCCCATCCCTGTCCTGCCCCAGATTTCGACCTGCTTTCTTTCCCATTACCAATACGGAATCATTACGGAGTCATTACGGATTAACTCCGTAATGACTCCGTAATGATTCCGTATTGCTAAAGGGAGCGATGTAGGGGCGGACGCTGATCCGCTCATCGGAATTCTGCGGAATTCTGCCACCCTGAAGAATCAACCGGGAAGTCATATCCTGAATAATAAATGATTAGATCAGGTTTCTGGCTAACCTGCTGCTCACTGGTCTATTAGCGATATTCATTAGGTTTGCCATAACAAATCTGGCTGTTTCAGAGACAACTAATTCAAATAGCTCTGCAAAGCTCAGGGCACGATCCGGGTTCCGGTCTTGCCCGCAAAGGCTTCCACGATGCGGTCGATGGAGGTGATAAGCACTTCCCTGCCGCCACGGGAGATGAAATCTATGGCGGCGCGGATCTTGGGACCCATGCTGCCGGCGGGAAACTGCTTCTGGTCATAATAGAGCTGGGCTTCGGCTACGGTCATGCGGTCCAGGTCAAGCTGGTCCGGTTTGCCATAGTTGATGGCGACCTTGTCCACTCCGGTTAGGATCACAAAAAGGTCGGCCTTGATGTTCAAAGCCAGCAGCGCACTGGCAAAATCCTTGTCGATCACGGCATCGACGCCTTCGTAGGTTCCATCGTCCTCGATATAGATGGGGATGCCTCCACCGCCGACGGCGATCACGATCTCACCCCTTTCCACCAATTCGCGGATGGTTTCGGCGGGGATGATCTGGATGGGATAGGGTGAGGGCACCACCCGCCGCCAGCCTTTGCCGGAATCCTCTTTCAGCACCCAGCCCAGGGTTTGGGCCAGTTCTTCAGCCTGCGCGCTGGTGTAGTAGGTGCTGCCTACATATTTGGTGGGATTGGTCATACTGGGATCGTTTCTGTCCACCACCACCTGTGAAATGATGGTGATCACCTGTTTGTCGATCCCACTTTGGTGAAGCTTGTTTTGGAGGCTTTGTTCGATCATGTAGCCCATGGTGCCCTCGGTGGCGGCATTCAGCACCCCCAAAGGCAGCATAGCGATGCCTTCCTTTTCACCGGCTTCCTGCTGGCGCAGCAGATTCCCCACCTGGGGCCCGTTGCCATGGGTGATCGCCAGTTTATAGCCCTGGCGGATCAGTTCCACGATCCCACCCAAGGAATCGCGGGTATTGGCAAACTGCTGGGATATGGTGCCCGGTTCGCCGGCTTTGATGATGGCATTGCCACCCAAGGCAAGAACTGCAGTCTTATCCATAATTTCCTCGTGATTTTCATTAGATGAACAGGGGGCAGATGCTGCTTCGCTCTGCCCCTCACAGGTAGTTTAAATTAGCTGGTTTTGCCTGGCTTCAGAAATGCTTCAGAACATCGGCGATGGTGGGTTTTCCGATCTCCTGAAGGTCATATTGCACCTGGCAGGCGGGATGTTTGATCCTGACCAGGCGGCGCAGGTCGATGGGGGTGGCGATCACCACAGAATCGCAGTCGGTGGCATTGATGGTATCCTCCAGATCCTTGATCTGTTTATCGCTGTAGCCCATGGCGGGAAGCAAAACCCCGATCTCGGGATACTGCTCATAGGTCTTGCCGATCTCCCCCACTGCCCATTGGCGTGGATCGACCAGTTCGGCACAGCCATATTTTTCGGCGGCGATCACTCCTGCGCCATAGGTCATTTCACCATGGGTGAGGGTGGGGCCGTCCTCCACCACGAGCACGCGCTTGTCGGTGATCAGTTCCGGCTTGTCCACGCTCAGGGGTGAAGCTGCGTCGATGATCTGGGCCTTTTTATTGATCGTGCGGATGTTGGCGCGAACCTCATTGATGTCATCAATGTCGGCGCTGTCGATCTTGTTGATCACGATCACGTCCGCCAGATGCAGATTGGTTTCCCCGGGGTAGTAGGAAATCTCGTCCCCAGGACGGTGGGGGTCCACCACCACGATGTTCACCTGTTTGTCCGAGCAATAGAAGGGAATATCGTTGTTACCGCCGTCCCAGACGATCACATCGGCTTCCTGTTCGGCTTGGCGGACGATCGCCTCATAATCCACCCCGGCATAGATCACACTATTCATGCGGATGTGGGGTTCATATTCCTCCATTTCCTCGATGGTGCAGTTGTGGACTTCCAGGTCCTTGAGCTCGGCAAAGCGTTGAACCTTTTGTTTAACAAGATCACCATAAGGCATTGGGTGGCGAATGGATACCACTTTCAATCCTTTGGCTTTGAGCGCCTTGATGACCGCACGGGTGGTCTGGGATTTGCCACACCCGGTGCGCACGGCGCAGATCGTGACCAGGGGCTTGGAGGTCTTGATCATCGTGTTTCCGGCACCCATCATCATAAAATCGGCTCCGGCGGCATTGACCAAAGCGCCTTTATTCATCACCACCTCGTGGGGCAGATCGCTGTAGGCCATCACCACGAGGTCAACCTTGAGCTGTTTGATCAGGTTTTTCAGTTCGGCTTCCGGATGAATGTAAATGCCATCCGGATAGAGGCTTCCGGCAAGTTCAGCGGGGTATTTCTTGTCATCAATTCCAGGTATCTGGGTAGCGGTGAAAGCCACAACTTCATAATCCGCATTGTCCCGGAAGAAGACATTGAAATTATGAAAGTCGCGCCCGGCGGCGCCCATGATGATCACTCTGCGTTTCATTGGTTACTCCTTTATTTCGTGCAAGTTATATTCTCATGGCAGATTTTCGGGTGGAGTTTTTACGTCAAGGAAAAAAACTTGACCAAGGTAAAAAGTTCTCTTCAGCGTGAATTTTTCACCGTGCCATCACCCCTCCCCCATGCTGCCTGTCGACTTCCTGTCAATCCCTTCCCTGGCTCGTGGCAAAAAGAGGCGAGCCAAAAAAGCGGATCGGCAGGGATGTTCAGGACAGATATGCCAGGGAAATCAGAAGCGGGGGCGCAGGATACGCAGCCAGGGCTTGAGGATCAGCTCCCTGAAGAGCTCTGGCGGGCTTTGTTCCATCTTCTGGCGCTGCCAGAGGAGTGAGCTTCCCCGGTTGTCCCGCCAGATGAAACGTCCGCCAAAAAATGCCTTGATGCCGGTATCCCGTGCCAGTTTTCGCAACAGGGGAAGGGAACAGGTTTTTCCATAGGGAAAGGCAAACAGCTTCACCGGAGGCTGGGGGTAGCGGCCAAGGGCCTGGTCTGCCAGTTCGATCTCTTTTCTTGCCTCAGAGTAGCCCAGGCGGGAGAAATCCGGATGGCTGAAGCTGTGAGAGGCAATTTCGGCCCCCTGGGCGACCAGTTCCAAGACCTGACCATCGCTCAGAAAGGGCTGTTCCATTGCCAAATATTCAGTCTGCGAAAAGGGCAGAAAGCGCTCCCACAGTTCATCCGCCAGGGCATCCTTGCCTGTCATGGGAACGCTGAACAGGAAGGCTCCAAGATCGCCTGCCGGGATCAAATCAAACCGGGGGGCAAGTTTCCTCAAGGCAGCCCGGAGCTCAGATTCAGGGGTATTCTGGCGCAGGATCAGCAGTTTGTGGTTCCAGGCCAGCGACTGGTTGTTCAGACAGGTTCCGATCAGGAAAAGGGTGAGCGGAACACCATGTTTTTTCAGCAGGGGCATGATCTGATGGTAGTTGCAGGCAAAGCCGTCGTCGGTGGTCAGGGATACCGTCAGGCCTTGTTTCCGGCCGCATCCTGCCTCCAGAACCCCCTGCGAGAGAGGAATGAACTGAAATCCGGCCTTCCGCAAAGCTATGATCTGCTCTTCCAACTGCCCGATTGATATTCCTTCCGGATAGAAAAGCCCGGAACCGGAATTGAGTAGATTCTGTCGCTCCCCCTTAGCCCACACCTGATGATAGTAGAACACCCGGTGGGATGAGGGATTGGGAAACATCCAGGTACGCAACTGCATTATTAGAAAGCGCCGTCGCCATCCTGGACGGTTCTGCCGGAGGGCAGGAAATCCAGCGCCGGGCTGACCAGAACCTCCATGGGATAGCTTTTCAGGTGGAAGTGCGGCAGCCGGTATTGCTTCAGAATGGCATTCACCCGTGGATGCTGGCTATAGACCACATCAATGCAGTTGTGCAGGCAAATCCTGCCAACCAGGGCAGCAAATTCTGCCTCGAAGCCCTCTTTCAGGTAGAAATAGGGAATCCGCAGAACCTTGTCCACCACCAGCAGATTCAGGAATCCGACCAGTTCCTCTTCACTCCAGAGCTTGACCTGGTAGGACAGGATTTCCTCCCCGGTATTGCCAAAATAGGTGTCGTGGCGGCGGGGGATTCCCTTCAGGAGAGGTGAATAGAGCAGGTTGTTCATCCGCCAGGCCAGCACTTCCGGGCTTTTATGGCTTAGTTCGCTTCTGGCAAGTTCCCTGATCATTTCCATGCTTTCGGGATCGGGTTCAGAGACATATTCCAGTTTGACCTGTCTGGTCGGAAGCCCCTTCAGCCAAGCTTGGAGTCTGGCCTTTCCGATCCGCCCCAGCAGGGCATGACCGCAGGGTTGAAGCAGCCGGAACAGCCGGTTGTCGATTCCGAAATCCCTGAAGGTATGGGGATTGAGATTGAGGAACCAGAAACTGCGGGGACGGGTGGCATAAGGCTTGTATAAACCACGTTTTAGCAGGAGCCGCCTCGCCCAGGGCGTGGCAGAATTGACGCAGGAATAGGGATAGAGCTCCAGAGCCCGGTCAAAGAGCAGCGCCGCAATGCCTTTGCCCCGGTGTTTCGGATCCGCCCACCAACTGGTCGGCCAGGCGATCTTAACCAACCGGTCACCGTCCAGGACCAGATCGGGCAGCAGACCCAGATAGGCAACGATCCTGCCCTGATGGAGCGCATTCAGCCAGAGGACATCCTCCTCGGCGGCCAGGGGATTTTCCAGATACTGCTTCAGGCGCAGCCGGGTGAAGGGAAGCCAGGAGGCGCGCCAAAATTCCGGCTGGCCATACAGTTCCCGCAGCTGTGCCTTGGTGTGGGGAATAATCTGGTATTCTGAGTTCACGGATCCACCTTGTTATTCAAGATTATGCCATTGGGACACAGGCAGCTCAGTTGTCAAGCCCTAATCTCCCTGATAACATCATAGCTGGCAAGATGGGATCAAACCGGGCATACAAAGCGGAAATGCCTTGTGAGCCCGGTTTGACCGTTTTGAGCAGTCCTTCGGCCAGCAAGGGCGGAGGCGGGCGAAGCACTGCGGCCACGAGGAAACGAATGCAATCCAAAGCCCGTGTTACAGGGTCTTTTCCTCGATGTAGTTGGTGAGGTGGGAAAGGCAGTTCACATAGGAGCCCAGTTCGTTGTCATACCAACC
The DNA here is from genome assembly GCA_964631665.1 of uncultured Candidatus Cloacimonadota bacterium. Taxonomy (GTDB): domain Bacteria; phylum Cloacimonadota; class Cloacimonadia; order Cloacimonadales; family Cloacimonadaceae; genus Syntrophosphaera. The sequence continues at coordinate 35,779 of CAZVXK010000001.1, forward strand.
AAAGATCCTGGCATGGGTAAATGACAAGAATACTATTCCTGCTGGCCGATCAACGAAAATCCTTGACAAAAAAGCAGCCTTCAAAATGAGGTACAATACTAATGTGCTGAAGTGGTGAAATTGGTATACACGCTAGTTTCAGGGACTAGTGAGCAATGAGCTCATGGGGGTTCGAGTCCCCCCTTCAGCACCACTTTTTTGGGGCTGGAAAAAATAGATTGACGTGATACCAAGCTTGATAAATCCTTGTTCAAAAATGAAAATGGGAAGAGTGTGGTATGGAAGAATATCAGTTCTATCTGGATAAACTGAACATGATAGCGCATCCGGAGGGGGGCTATTACCGCAGGAACTGGCAGTCACTGCTGGTGGGCGACATGAAGGAAAGCAGCGGGAAACTGATCTTTCCCGGACGGAACATCGGCAGCTCGATCATCTATCTGCTGCCGCAGGGCATGGTCTGCAAATGGCACCGGGTGAAATGTGACGAGATGTGGCACCACTACTACGGAACACCGCTCAGGCTGTATCTGCTCAACTCCCAGAAGGGCTTGGAAACCCAGATTTTGGGTACGGATATCAAACAGGGGCAGAGCCCCCAATTCATCATACCACGCAACACCTGGTTTGCCGCAGAATTAATGGAAGATGCCGATTTTGCCCTCTGCGGCTGCACTCTGTGGCCCGCTTTTTCCTACACCGATTTCGAACTGGCGGAACCCAACGCCCTGGGAGACGATTTTCCGGCGCACCGCGAATTGATCGAACGTATCCAACATCATCAGCAATAGGAGCACAAACGATGAACCAAAAGATCTTCATTCTGGATACCAACGTTCTGATCCATAGCCCCCTGTCCGTGTTTTCCTTTGCCGAGAACCGTGTGGTGATCCCGATCGTGGTGATCGAAGAGATCGACCAATTTAAGAAAGGGGTGGACGAAAAGAGCCGCAATGCCCGCCAGATCGGGCGTTATCTGGATTCCTTGCGGCAGCGGGGCAGCCTTCAGGAGGGTGTGCAGACCGAGCAGGGCGGAATCATCCAGGTTACGGTGAATAAAGATGTTACCGATGCCGCCTCCCAGCTGTTCTTTCTGGACCGCAACGACAACCTGATCATCGGCACGGCGCTCTATTTTAAGAGCAAATATCCGGATTCCGAGGTCACTCTGGTCTCCAAGGATGCCAATGTCCGCATCAAAGCCGACAGCGTTGGCATCAATGCGGAAAATTATGAGACCGACAACATCAAGTTCGACGAATTCTACACCGGCTGGGAGAACCTGGAGGTAGAGACCGAAATCATGGGGGAGATAATCGCCAAAAAATATATTGCCAACAGCTTCGGCGAGTTCTTCCCCAATGAGTATATCCTGGCCGTGGACAAAGCCGCTCCCGAACGCAGCAAGATCCTGCGCTACAACCTTTCCCACAATGCATTCTACACCATGCAGAGCTATCAAAGGCAGGAAGTGTTTGGCATCAAGGGACGGAATTTCGAGCAGGATATGGCGTTGGACCTGCTTTTGGACGACAACATCAAACTGGTCAGCCTCTCCGGCAAAGCTGGAACAGGCAAAACCCTGCTAGCCATGGCTGCCGGATTGCAGAAGGTGGTGGAGGAAAGCAAGTATTCACGCTTGGTGATATCCCGGCCGATCTCCCCGCTGGGCAAAGACCTGGGCTATTTGCCTGGTTCCAAGGCGGAGAAATTCAATCCCTGGATGCAGCCAATCTATGACAACATGGACATCCTGCTCTCCCTGCACGAAGATAAAAGCAACGAGAATTTCAAAAGCAAGAAGAAACCCAGCATCTTTGACTTCATGGACTATGGCTTCGTGGAACTGGAACCGCTCACCTATATCCGGGGCCGCAGCCTGCCAGACCAATTCATCATCATTGACGAAGCGCAGAACCTGACTCCCCATGAGATGAAGACCATCATCACCCGGGCTGGGGAGAATACCAAACTGGTGCTCACCGGCGACCCCTATCAGATCGATATCCCCTATCTGGATTCGCAAAGCAACGGACTGTCCGTGGCAGTGGAAAAGCTGAAGCACGAGGAATTGGTGGGCCACATGACCCTGGAAAAAGGAGAGCGATCCAAGCTGGCGGATATGGCTGCCAAGTACTTTTAGGAATTCCAGATGCCGGAATTGATGATCAAAGACCGCAGCTGGGTGGAGATCGATCTGGCTGGCTTCCGCAGCAATTTGAGGGAGCTGAAGCGTTTTCTGAAACCCGGACAGGGCTTTATGCAGATCGTGAAGGCAGATGCCTATGGCCATGGAGCCGCCGAGATCAGCCGGATCGCCCTTGAGGAAGGGGCGGTGGCCTTGGGGGTGGCAAATGTGGAGGAAGGCAGGCTGCTCAGAATCCAGGGTTGCAAGGCTCCCATCCTGATCCTGTCACCTTCCTTCGAGAACGAGATGGATGCCATTCTGAGCCATGACCTGGTACCGACCATCTCCGATCCAGACTTTGCCAGGGCTTTAAACGAGAGAGCCGGCAAAGCCCGCAAACAGCAAAAGGTGCAGCTCAAGCTGGATAGTGGCATGCACCGCAGCGGAGCCGAGGGCAGGGGGTTCGCCGAACTGCTGGAGTTGGTCAGATCATTGGAGCACCTGGAAGTGGAGGGTGTGTTTTCACATTATGCCGCCAGCGAAAGCGACACTGCCTACAGCCGAAAACAACAGCGCAGGTTTACAGATGTGATCAAAAAGCATGGCCTTGCCACCCGCTATCTGCATATCGCCAATAGCGCAGCGCTGGTGAATGGTCTGGGGGACCGCTACAATCTGTGCCGTCTGGGAATCCTGAGTTACGGCATTTACACTCATCCTGATCAAGCCAAAAAGGTGGATTTGAAGCCGGTGATGACCTTCAAATCCACTCTGGCGCAGATAAAACGACTGGACAAGGGGGAAGCCCTGGGTTACAACCTCACCTGGCAGGCGCAACGGAAGACCAGATATGCCATCGTGCCGATCGGTTATGCCGATGGTTATGATTTTCTGCTTTCCAACCGGGGCGTGGTGATGATCCGGGGAGCGCTGTGCAATGTGATCGGAAGAGTTAGCATGGATATGATCTGCGTGGACATCACCGATCTGAAACAGGCGGAAGCCGGAGATGAAGTGATCCTCCTGGGTGGCTCGGATGATGCCCTGCGGGTGGAAAACCTGGTCAAACTCTATGCAGGATCAGCCTATGAGTTGCTCTGCCAGGTGGGACGCCGGGCCAAACGCTATTATCTGGACAACGGCAAACTTCTGCACAGCTCACCCCTTTCCCGGCGTGACTTCGTTTCCAGCGATTTCCCGGATTCCAAACTGAACCAGATCATCCAATCCGCCCTGGCCCAGAGATTGGGAGACGATGAAATCGGTGAATTGATCTCACGGGAGATCCTGCGCAGCTTCTTCTATAACAAGGACAGGGACATCCATTACCGCAGGAAGTTCGATCACCGCATCTGCCTCAAGGATAGCGGTGATCCCGTCTATTACCGTGCCGAAACCAAGCTCTGCTTTGAGAAGGTGCTGCAGAACAACTATTTTATCGTCGCCTGCGCCAATTCGGATAAGGCTCTAACCTCCTATTTCAAACGCAAGGACGTGGAATATCGCTGGCTGATGGATGACAATTTCGATCTGGATTCCGATGGTTTTGAGCTGACCTCGGTAGCGATCAACAATATCGAACTGAACACCCAGATGCATTACCGCAATTCCTGCCTGGAAATACGCTGTTCCCATCCCAAACTGGACAGCCTGGTGGGCAAAGAGGTGAGATTCATGATCAATACTGTAACCCTCTATCCCAAATCCTCGCATCAACTGAGCATCTTCATCACCGAGCTTACCCATGGCATCCGGATCGCTGTGCAGTTTCCCCCCTCCATCACCAGCATTGAAACTGTTCCCGTGTTTTCAGGCCAAAATAAGTATCCCCGCATCAAGCAAAGCGGCGGGATGATCGAAGTATCCACAGGTCCCGATCAGTGGGTGTTTCCCATCTCGGGGGTGGTTTTTGCCTACTGATGTGATGTTTCCTTTGCTGATCAATCTTCTCGAGCTTGGATTCAGCCCACAGGACAGATCATGATCAACAGGGCAATCGTGCTGGTTAGCGGAGGCATGGACAGCCTGGTGACGGCAGCCATTGCCCACCGGGAATGCCCGGAACTGGCTTTTCTGCATGTTTCCTATGGCCAAAGGACCCAAGCCAAAGAACTGGAGTGTTTCAGATCGCTGTGTGCGCATTATCGCCCTGCCCGAAGCAAGGTGATAAACATGGAGTGGTTTCGGGATATCGGAGGCTCCGCGCTTACGGACACCTCTCTCGAACTGCCGTCCTTCAGCCCAACCGGGACGATCCCGATCACCTATGTCCCCTTTCGCAATGCCAATCTGCTGGGCGCTGCGGTTGCCTGGGCTGAGGTTATTGGAGCAGGATTCATCTACATTGGAGCGGTGGAGGAGGATAGCAGCGGGTATCCAGATTGCCGGGAAATGTTTTTCACAGATTTCCAGAAAGCGATCGCATCCGGTACCAAAAACGAATTCCCGATTCAGATCATCACTCCGGTATTACATATGTCCAAAGCAGAGATCGTGAGCAGGGGAATCGAGCTGAAGGCCCCGTTTGAGCTATCCTGGAGCTGCTACAAAGATAGTGAACTGGCCTGTGGGAAATGCGAAAGTTGCCGTTTGCGCCGTTCCGCCTTCGAACAGGCAGGCTACCGGGACCCGCTGCCCTATCGGTAAAACAGGGAAGAACAATGAAGAAAAACATTCTGATCATACTCACTGGCGGCACGATATCCATGAAAGCAAGCGGAAGCCTGGGTGTGGTTCCCAGTTCCGAACTGGCGGGATTTCTGCGTCAATTTCCCCAGCTGGAGAGTGTCGCCAATGTGGAAGTGCTGGATTATCTGAATCTTCCCAGCCCCTATATCACGCCGCCGATGATGCTGGAGCTGGCCAAGCTGATCGATCTGCAGATCATCGATTATGACGGAGTGGTGATCACCCATGGCACGGATACCCTGGAGGAGACATCGTTTCTGTGTGATCTGGTGCTCACCACCCGCAAACCGGTGGTGTTCACTGCAGCCATGCGGAGCGGAGGGGACCTGGGACTGGATGGCCCGCGTAACATTATTGACGCAGTGAGGGTGGCCAGCCATCCCGAATCGGCGGACAAGGGGGTGCTGGTGGTGATGAATGACGAAATCCACACCGCGCGTGATGTGGTGAAATCCGATACCGGCAAGGTGGATGCCTTCATGTCGACTGCCTATGGACCATTGGGTATCGTTGATCCCGATACCATTGTCTATCATCGCATTGCCCTCTACCGGGAGAATGTGTGGACCGATAAACTGGATACCAGGGTCGATCTGATCAAAGCCGTTGCCGGAATGGATGGCCGCTATATTCATTGTTCGGTGGAGCAGGGTGCCAAGGCGATCGTGATCGAAGCCTTTGGCAGAGGTAATTTGCCCAAAGACCTGATCGACGATATCAAACTTGCCATCAGCAGGAAGGTATTGGTGGTGATCTGTTCTCGCACCTACACCGGACGTGTCCTGGCAGAGTATGGATATGAAGGGGGCGGAAAAAACCTGGAGGATCTGGGAGCCATCCTGGCCGGCGACCTAAAAGGCGTGAAGGTGCGGCTGAAATTGATGGCATTGTTTGGAAAGTATCAGGATCCGGATATCGTCAAACGCTTTTTCCTGCAAAGCCGCAACTGATGCTCTCCACGCTTAGGGATCAAACCAAAATTGGATTTCTGGGACCCGCTCCCCCCTTTCGGGGCGGAATTTCCAGATTTGCCCTGGAACTGGCAAAGACCTATCAGGAGCAGGGTGCCCAGGTTCAAATGTTCACTTTCATCCGGCAGTATCCGGTTTTGCTCTTCCCTGGAAAAAGCCAGACCTCGGATTTTCAGGACACGAGCCTATTACCCACCCAGAGGATCCTCATTCCCTACCTGCCCCATACTTGGAACAATGCCCTTCGCTGCATTCAGAAATGGCAACCGGAGATTTTGGTCATCTCCTATTCCCTTCCCTTCTTTGCGCCGGCTTATGCCTGGATCGGAAACCGGCTGAAGGGGATCCGCATTATCTATCTGGCTCACAACATCGAGTTCCATGAAGCGTGGCCCGGAGCCAA
>CAZVXK010000001.1:42068-55861 GCA_964631665.1 uncultured Candidatus Cloacimonadota bacterium
TGCCGGAGCTGGTCAAGGCTGGTTTTGAGCTGACTGTGCTGACCACGCAGGATGGCGATTATCCCGAAATCGACGAAACACTGCTAAACGAGGTTCCCCAATCGGTAAAAGTGATCCGTGTCCGGCCGCCGCATTTTGGAAAGCTCTGGCAACTGTTGTTCAGAAACAAGAGCCAGTTACCCTATGGCAGTCTCGAATATCGCGATGCCGATGGTTTGATCAAAAGGATATTGATCTGGATCCGGCTGAATCTGGTCATTCCCGATCTGAGAGTGTTCTGGAACCGGCAGGCACTAAAACGTGCCATAGTCCAGATCCGCAACCAACCTACAGGTCTTGTTATCAGCACCGGTCCCCCCCACTCCACACATCTGATCGCCCTGAAGCTCAAACAGCGCTTCAAGATCACCTGGGTGGCGGACTGGCGCGATCCCTGGAGTGAGATCCACTATCTGAGACTGAATTCGCCCTCCAGGCTCAGCCTGAAACTACATAAACACTTGGAGGCCAGGGTGGTCCAATCTGCCAACCTCAATATCTTGGTATCGGAAAGCCTGGCCCGTCAACTGCCGGCAGGCAGAAAAATCACCATTTACAATGGATTCGATGCTGATAAGATGGCAGATCTGAAGAAGAAGGCAATTGATCGGAAAGCAGCGGAAATGGATTCTTTTGAACTGAAATATGTGGGACAGCTCACTGCCGGGCAGAATATCGAATCAGCCTTGTCCCTGATCACCGCCAGCAAGCTGAAACCATCTCTGATGCTGTCATTCATCGGAACGAAGCTGAGTCTGGCGCAGAAAGGATTGTTGGACCAGTATCTGCCCGGACAGGTTCGCATCACGGATTTCCTGCCTCATGAAGAAGCGCTGAAGGAAATGATCTCGGCCGACCTTCTGCTGCTCCTGATCAATAACTATCAAGGCTTTGAAGGTATTCTCACCACCAAATTGTTCGAATACATGGCCTCGGGAACCCTGATCCTGGCGATTGGCCCCTTGGGTGGCGAAGCCGAAAAGCTGATCCGACAGTATGGTGCGGGGGGATACTTCTCTGCAGACCAGACAGAGCAAGCCCTCGACTATCTGAACCAACTCCACCAACATTGGGCCCAGGTACATGCCCTGAAGAATGATAGCGATATCTCTGCTTTAAGCTCACAAAATCAAGCGCTTAAATTGATCGCTGCTCTTCGGGACGAAAAAAAGCATTGACAACAACAGCCATCATTTAGTTTGGGTACAAATAATTAACGACACAAGAGGTTTACCATGCCACAACACAAATCACCCCTGAAAAGGATGAAAACGGACAAGAAAAGGCAAGCCCGCAACAACTATGTGAAGCGCACGCTGAAAACCTTGTCCAAACAACTGCACAGTGAAATGCCCGCGGAAGAGAAGCAGGCTTTGCTGAACAAATTGTATGCCCAGCTGGACAAAGCGGCCAAGAAGGGTGTGATCCATAAGAGAACAGCCTCCCGCCGCAAATCCAGGCTGGCTGACTATGTGAATAGCGAATCGGAAACCTAACACCATTTTCCCGTCTAGTTCCTGGCAGGTCGACCGGATGCGCACAGGCAGTAACCCAATGCCAGACAGGAACAGGATCACCAAGACATCCCTGCGGCAATGAGAGCTTCTCGCGCCAGGAAGCCCAAGCGGAAACTATTGATCCGCTTGCTGCGCTTGATCCTGTTCATCCATCTCTGGTTCTGGGGCTTGGTTGCCTTCTTCTGCATAATTTATAGCTTCGTCAATCCTCCGGTCACCCCTCTGATCCTGCAGCGCTACCTGATACGGGGGCATGACTGGCAGAAAAGAGAGTATATCGCTCTTCAGAACATTCCCCAGCGAACTGTCCAGATGACTATCTCGCTGGAGGATGCCAACTATTACAAACACTTCGGCTTCGAATGGAAAATGGTCAAAGAAGCCTATCAGCGCAATCAGCGGGCAGGTGAGATCCGCTTTGGGGCCAGCACCATCAGCAACCAGGTGGCACGGACCATCTTTCTGACCACCCATCGCAACTACCTGCGCAAATATCTGGAGATCCAGGTGACGGTGATCATGGAGATCATCATGAGCAAAGACCGGATGCTGGAACTCTATCTGAACTATGTGGAATGGGGCAAGGGGATCTATGGGATAGAGACCGCTTCACTATACTATTTCGGAACCAGTTGCCGCAACCTCAGCCGCTCGAACTCCATGAAGCTGATCTCCATTTTGACCAATCCCATCGATTACAGTCCCCAGACCTATTACCTCTCACCCTCTGCCAACCAACGCTATCAGATGCTGCAAAGATACTTTTAGCCGAGCGAAGTGCCTATGGATGAAAAATTCCTCTATCACATCTGGGATGAGGGGCATCTGAAGCCTGATCTGAAAACAGAGAACGGCAAAAACCTGAGGATAGTCTATCAGGGCCAATTCAATACAAACCGGGGACCGGACTTCTGCAATGTGATCCTGGAGCTCGATGGGCAGGCCATTCAGGGCGATGTGGAGATCCATGTGAACAGCTATGACTGGATCGCCCACAACCATCATGAGGATCACCACTATAACGATGTGATCCTGCATGTGGTGCTTTTCAACAATGGCAAACAGAGCCACACCATCAAAGAAAATGGAGAAGCCATCGAGATCCTGGCGATCAAAGAACAACTGAGCGAAGATATCCAGAAACTGCTGGATGAGCACCAAGAAGCGGAAGCCAAGGTCCCCAGCGGTTATTGCGCGTTGCTGGCCGCCGTGGACAATGACACTCTGATCGCAATACTGAATTCTTATGGCAGGAGGCGATTCCACAACAAAGTGCACAGATTCAATGCCATGCTCATGCTCAGCGATTTTGACCAGGTGCTCTATGAAGGGATCATGGAAGCCCTGGGCTATGACAAGAATAAACTGAACCTGCTCAAGATAGCGCAATTGATTCCTCTCCGGGAGATCCGTGACTGGTATCGGGAAGGTATGACGGCAGTGGAGCTGATCGCTGTGTTATGTTGCTCGACCGGTATCCTGAAGCGGAGCGGAAAAATCCTGGATCCAGCCTTGGTGAGTTCGCTCGAACAATCCTATGAGCAGCAGAGGTTTCATGCCCGCCAGTTGGATATCGATTGGCAACTCTTCCGGATCAGGCCCTCCAACCATCCGGTCTTTCGCCTGGTCTCATTCGGTGCGCTATTGTACCGTTCCTTGCAGAGCAGTCTGCTAAAGTTTTTTTTGGATCTGGTTCCCCTGGAAACCACCCCCAGATTGCACTTCCAGAATTTTCACAGTGTGTTGACGGCATCTGCTTTGCCGGGGGCGGAGAAATTGCCCCAACCGGGCCAGGCTCTGGTTAGCAACATCTACATCAATATCTTCCTGCCCATCATCCACCTGTATCATGAAAAGCTTGGCCATGCGGAGGAACTGGCCCGCATCCTGACCCTATACTCTGGCTTCCGGCCTTTGCAGGAAAACCACATAACCCGTTTCATGAGCCGGCAGATGAGCCCTGCCCAGGTCAAACTGGCGAATTCCCGCTCCCTCTATCAACAGGGATTGATCGAACTGTTTTACCGCCATTGCCGCTACCACCTCTGTGACCAGTGCGTGGCTGATTCTGTGAGCAGTTGATGCTGAAGATCGAGGGAAAACACAAAACCGGCAGCGAACAATTGAAGAAGACCATAGACATGGTCACCCGCTTGTATGTCCATGCCATCAGGACGGATACGGAGATCAATCCCCAAGAGATAAACATCCTCTATTCCCTGCTGACCAACCTGTTCAAGGATGTGGATATTTCCTGGGAAGTCTATGTGCGCAACATCATCGAGAGCCCCTTCGACATTGTGGAAGTCCTTGATTTTCTGAAGAAAAATCTGAACCGGGTTGACAAGCTGCGCATCATCCTCAGCCTTCTGATCCTGGCGCGCAAGGACCGCTACTATGAGATCTCCGAGATAACCGATCTGATCGACATCGCCAAGCATTTTGGCTTTGACCCCGATCCATTTGTGGAACTGATCAACCAGTTCGAAATCCCTTCTATGTCCACGGTCTACATCCCGTTTGAAATGACTGCCTCACAGATCCAGGATTCACTGTTTAGGGATTTTATCGTTTTTGGCAGGGCCGCCCATGCGGACATCCGGTTTCGCAATCCCAAACTGGCCGATCATGAGATCTACCTGTTTGCCATCGACACCTATCTCTTTATGGCGACCGGAACCAACACCACGGCAGAATATGGAGGCAACAAACTCAAAGCCAACCAACTCTTTTTGTTCGATGAATCAGCCACCCTGAACCTGGCCGGGCTTCAGTATGAAGCTACTAGCTTATGGAAGATCTACGGCAGTAAAACCAGCGATGACGACATTGTCTTCACCAAGAGCGATTATGATTTTCTGATCAGTAAACACCACACCCGCTACAGCATTTTGTTGAACCGGGGCAGCATCACCCAGAATAAACATGAGCTGCCGCATGGCCGCAGGATCGAGATCCTCTATGACGATACCATGCAGATCAGGGGTTATGCTCCCTTCACCTTGCTGAATGTGATCCGGGAACGCTCCAACATCGGAGTAGACAATCTGATCCCCTCTGAGTTGTTCATCTGTTTTGAGCGTGATTTCTTCTATCTGAACAAGCAGGAAACCGGCAGATCCCTAGCCCGGATCGAATTCAGCGAGGACAAACTGTTCCTGCATCCCCCCAAGAAAGGCTGGACCATCTATAAGAATGAACACAGGGTGGAATCCGTCACGCAACTGGCCTTGAATGCCGATACCATCACCATCCACAAGCGTAAATTCAGGATCAACGACTATTATGACCTGGTGGAGATCCCCATCGAGATCCATAGTGTGGAAGCCTTGGATCTGAAACACTATTTCCCTGATGGCAACCTGGCTTTGGACAGCATCTCCTTTGAAGCCTCCAAGGGTGAGTTGATCGGAATCCTGGGACAAAGTGGCAGCGGAAAATCCACCTTGCTCAAGACAATCATTAGCGAGATCATTCCCACTTATGGCAATGTTAGGATCGATGGCAAAAACCTGTGCGAAAACCTGGGATACTACTCCCAATTCTTTGGTTATGTGCCACAAGACGATCTGCTCTATCCCAATCTGACCGTATATGAGAACCTCTGGTATCGGGGCAGGCTGCGTCTTCCCAATATCTCTGCAGCCAATCTGGATCAGAAGATCATCAATCTGCTCCGGCAGGTGAATCTGATTCATCGCAAGGATTCCCGGGTGGGGGATTACAAGAAGAAACTGCTCAGCGGCGGGGAACGCAAACGATTGAACATCGCCCTGGAACTGCTGTTCGAGCCCACCATTCTTGTTTGCGACGAACCCACCAGCGGGCTCTCCTTCAGCGACGCCGAGCAGGTGATAGACATCCTGAAGCAACTCACAGCCCAGGACAAGATCGTGCTGCTTAGCATCCACCAACCCAATAGCAGCGTGTTCCGGAAATTTGACAAAGTGCTGCTGATGGATATGGGAGGCAGGCAGGTTTATTATGGAGAGCCGGATGGATGCTTTGCCTACTTTGACGAAGAACTGTCCCACATTACTTTCCACAGGGAAGAAATCGAGCTGAAGAAAGAGCTGCGCACCTCCGACTATATGTATGATATTATCACCTATCCGGAATACAACGACCGGAATGAACAGGTGTATGAACAGGTGAATCGCCTGGTGCAACCCAAACGCATGTTCACGCCAGAGTATTGGAGAGATAAATACAAGCGAAGGATGTTGCTGGAAATCATCCAGTTGGAGGGTTTTGACCGCAGCAACAAAAGCAATGTCAGCAAACCCAAACGCCGCAGGCATGATCTGCTGAGCCTGGCCAATCAATTCGCCGCCTACACCACCCGCAGCTTCAAAATGAAACTGCGCAATCGCTCCAATGCTTTGATCACCTTCTTGCAGGCTCCGCTCCTGAGTCTGGTGATAGCCTTCATTTTGCGCCGTATACCCGGTTCAAATCCTTATAGCTATCACGAAAACAACAACATCGGCATCTATGTATTCGTATCGATCATCGTATTCATCTTTTTGGGGTTGTCAAACAGCATAGAAGAGATACTGGACGAGCGGAAGATCATCCTGCGGGAGAAGATGATCAATCTGCGCACCAGTTTCTATCTGGCTTCCAAGCTGATCTCGCTCACCTTCTTTGCCCTGGTTCAGGTGTTGCTCTATACCTTTATCTCTGCCTTGATCCTGAAGATCCCCTCCCTGTGGGATATCACGATCGTCTATTTCCTGCTCTGCAACATGGTGGGCTACAGCCTGGGGCTGATGACTTCCGCTTTTCTCAAGGACAACAAGGCCATCATCAATCTTTTGCCTCTGATCTTGATTCCCCAGATTATCTTTGGCGGAGCGGTGATCGAATTTGAGCGGATGAACCGCCAGCTGACCCTCACCTCAAAGAGCCCGATCCCCGAAATCGTGCAGTTTATTCCCTCCCGTTGGTTGTTTGAAGGGTTGGTCACCGCCTATGCCAAACGCACGGTCTTCCACAACCGGATGGCCAAAACCGAAAAAAAGAGATTGACATATAAGCGTAGCTTCGAAGAGCATGAAATTTACCCTGATGAGTATCAAGTCAAGCTCGCTGAACTGCGGATCGAAGAACAGAACATCGCCAGAAAATGGAGTCCGGACCGGGTGTTGAACGCCCATCTGAATTCGACCGTGGGAATGATGGACGGAGCCTTTCTCAATCAGGGCAAAAATGTCTTTCTTTCCAGCTATACCCGCATCCGGGGCTGGGAAACGAGGACCTGGTTGTTTAACATGATCGTGATTTTGCTATACCTTGTGTGTATCAACCTGATCACGATCACCAAATTGAAATTCTATTTCCGAGAATAAGGAGTAAACATGAAAAAGCTGGTTTTCTGGGCAGTGCTCATCGCCGTGGCTCTGCTGAGCGTGTCCTGTAAGGGCAAAAAAGACAAAGACAAGCTTCCCCAGGGGGAGGTGCATGTGTCTCAATATGCGCCCATCCCTTCTTTCAAAGAGGTGTTCCGCACCCTGGATGAGCTCAAGGTCAAGGATGTGTCCGTCTCCTTGCCCACCACCGTGTACAAGACCAAACAGGAGGAAGCCCGCAATGCTTTTGCACTTGGACTTCTGACTGCCGACGCCGTTTTGGCGGCAAAGGGCAGGAACAAGGCAAAGCTGGTGGATATCTCCACTCAAATGATGAATCTCACGCCCCTGCTGAAACTGGAGGACGAGATCAATCAATTGGGCGACAACATGAAGACCCTGATCGAACAGGAAAAATGGAGCGAACTGGATGCCACTCTGGACCAAATCGAGCAATCCGTGAAAGACAAATTGTGGGATATGGAAAACTATGAAAACTACACTCTGATGATCCTAGGCGGATGGTCGGAAGCGGCAAACAGAGTGGCTTGGTTGATCAAACAGGACTATGCTCCCGAGAAAACTGTCATCCTGGCCCAGGAAGGAACCTGGAACAGCTTGGTGGCCAATCTGGAGTTGGTCACTTCGGAGCATATCATCAACAATCCCGGCTACAAGGAATCCCTGCCCTTGGCCAAGGAGATCCAGGCCATTATCAAGGCCCATAAGGACAGAACCTACACCAGCGAACAGCTTGACCAGATCATCGCAGCCACGGACAAGATCAAGGCTGCCTTCCAAAAGTAAGGATTAACCCAAAGCAGTGGTGAAGACAGGTGATAAACTGCATCCTAAGATCCCATGTGGCATGCAGTTTCACCTGGCTTACCGGATGCCGAACACAGATTTTTTCTTTCGCCTGTTCTTTCAGTGGTTGAATCTATAGTTTAAACAATCCAGAAGTGCTACAGAGGTATGTGATGAAGTCTCTTGCCCTCGTGATCCTTGCTCTGCTGATCTGTCTGTCCCTGGCTGCCACCACTGCCACCCAAGAATGGTTCAAGGTCGAGGATGCCCCCTGGGATGACGGATCAGCGGTAATCTTGTCTTGGCAGTTGAGCAGCAGGCGCGATTCCCTTCGGCTGCAAAAAGCAGATTCCACCGGAGTCTATATTGACCTTTTAAATGAGTTCTCAGCCAGCGGCAGTTTCAAAGAGAGTGACCTTGTGCATGGAACCAAATACCGCTACCGCTTGCTTGCTTACAGCAAAGACCGCAGCGACAGCCTGGCCCTTGTTGCCACAGCTGTTCCAGCCCAGCAATGGTTCTATATGGGCAAACTGTCTCAGCTGATCATCTTGTTGCTCATCTGTGCTGCCATTCTTTTCTACATCATCTCCGCCCGCAGGGGCAAGGAACTCTTCATCCGCCGGATCAGTGGCCTGGATAGCATGGAGGAGGCAGTGGGGCGAGCCACGGAAAAGGGAAAGCCCATTCTCTTCATACCCGGTATCAGCGATCTGGGGGATATTCAGACCATCGCCGCCCTCAATATCCTGAATCATCTTGCCTTTCGTGCTGCTGAATATGACACAGCCCTGATCGTGCCCTGCCGCTATTCCATGGTGCTCTCGGCTGCCCGGGAAACCGTGAAGGAAGCCTATCTGCGTGCCGGAAGGCCGGATGCCTACCGTGAGGAAAGGGTCTTCTATGTAACCGATGACCAGTTCGGCTTCGTGGCTGGCGTGGATGGCATCATGGTGCGGGAGCAACCGGCGGCCAATTTCTTTCTGGGAGCCTTCTGGGCTGAATCGCTGATCCTGACCGAGACTGGTTTTGGCACCGGAGCCATTCAAACCGCCGGAACGGGGCAACCCCACCAGATCCCCTTTTTCGTGGTTTCCTGCGATTACACCCTGATCGGGGAAGAGCTCTACGCCGCCTCGGCCTACCTCTCCCGCGATCCACAGCAATTGGGCAGCCTGAAAGGGCATGATTTCGGCAAATTGCTGATTATCATCCTGGTGCTGGTGGGTGTGGTGATGGAAATGACACAGCAGGGTTGGTTCAGGCAATTTTTGATCGGAGGATATTGATTATGAAACGCAATCTGCCTTTGGTCTTCGCCTTTGTGGTAGGCCTTGTGGTCTTCCTGTCAGAATTTATTCCCCATAATCCTTTTGGTCAGATCACGGAAACACTGGAGAATTGGTTCATGATCGTCTCCAGCTTTGCCATCCTGCTGGGCCAGATCAGCCTGGTGCGTGCCAATGTGACCCGGGTGGCCGAACGCAGCCACAACTGGCAATACTATCTGGCCGGCTTGGTCAGTTTTACGCTCATGGTTGCCGTGGGCCTCTTATGGGGAATGGAACAGACCCCGGGGATCTTTGGCCAAGGTGAGAAAATAGCCGCCTTCATCAGCGCCAAACCCTTCGACTACATCTTCGAATTCAGCTATATCCCCCTGGCGTCCACGATGTTTGCCCTGCTGGCTTTCTATATCGCCTCGGCTGCCTATCGCGCCTTCATCATCCGCAATTTCGAATCCAACCTGCTCATGATCACCGCCGTGATCGTAATTCTGGGCCGGACCAGTTTTGCCACCGCGCTCACGGGTTGGGTGCCGGCTTCGCTCAAACTTCTCCATTTGCCTGAACTAACCGATTTCATCATGCAATATCCCAATACCGCCGCCCAACGGGCGATCATGATCAGTGCCGCCTTGGGAGTGATCGGTAGTTCGCTGCGGATAATCCTGGGGATCGAGCGCTCGTATCTGGGAGGTGGCAAATGAATTCCGCTTCCAGGATCCAAGTCGAACGCCGGATCGTCTTTCTGCTCTTGCTGGTAGCTGTGGCGCTGCCCATCATCTTCCCCCTGGGTTTGAAGACCCAGGGGACCCCCCTCACCCGCAAAGCCTATGACATGGTGGATGAAACTCCGGAGGGTTCTGTGGTGGTGATCTCCTTCGATTATGACCCCTCCACCGTCACCGAGCTCCAGCCCATGGCGATCGCCCTCATCGAACATGCCTGGAAAAGGAAACAGAAGATCGTTGCCACCGCCTTGTGGCCCCAGGGCTCGCAGATGGCGGACATGGCCTTCCGGGATGTGCAGGAGAAATTCGGAAACACCAAGGTCTATGGAGAGGATTATGTGAATCTGGGCTACAAGGTGGGCGGGATGGTGATCATACAAGCCATGGGCAGAAATCTGAAATCGGTCTATCCCACGGACATGTCCAACACCCCCTACAGTGAGATACCAATGCTGAGCGGGATCAGGACCCTGAAGGACATTGCCTATGTGTTCTCCCTTTCCGCGGGCGATCCTGGCCTTAAGGACTGGGTGATGACCGCCAAGGACAAATACAACGTTCCCGTGGCGGGTGGAACCACTGCCGTCAGCACGCCTGGGTTCCTGCCCTATGTGAATGACCAGAAGCAGCTCTACGGTTTGCTGGGCGGGCTTAAAGGCGCGGCGGAGTATGAACTGTTGCTGGAATATGAAGGTTCAGCCAGCCTGAACATGAACCCCCAGTCGGTTGCCCATATTCTGATCCTGGTCCTGATCGCCATCGGCAACATCAAGGCCTATCGCAAACGCAAGGCTGCCCCGGCGGCAGAGGAGGTATCCAATGGCTGATTTCATGCTGGTCTTCGGTGTATGGCTGGGTGCTTTCTTCACCCTGAGCATTTTCAGTTTCCTCTACAAGGACAATCCTTTCTACAAATTCTCCGAACAGGTCTTCGTGGGTTTGTCCGCCGGGTATTGGCTGATCTATACCATCTACAATATCCTGATCCCCAATCTGTTCGCCAAGTTGTTCTCCGATTTCGGCAGCAACCTCCTGCTCCTGATTCCCTTCGCCCTGGGGATCATGATGCTCATGCGCATCCTGCCTGCCACCCAATGGCTCAGCCGCTTTCCCATCGCCATCATGGTGGGGACCTCCGCTGCCATCGCCATGGTCAGGATGATGAAATCGGATCTGCTCACCCAGATGAATGCCACCATGATCAATCCCTTCCAGTTCTCATCTGCCGTTGATGTTGCGGGCACCATCCTTCTGATCGTCGGCACCCTGTGCGGGGTGTACTTCTTCTATTTCAGCAAGAAACAGGAGGGTCTCTACAAAGTGCCCTCCAAGGTCGGCATCTGGTTTCTGATGGTGAGTTTCGGAGCTTCCTTCGGTTACACCGTCATGGCCCGCATCTCTCTCTTGATCGGAAGGCTGGACTTCCTGCTGAGGGATTGGCTGCACATCATTAAATAAGGAGACAGTATGTTACAATTGCACCAACGCTTCATCCAAACCGCCAAACAGTATTCCAGCCAGATCGCTGTCTATGACAAAGCCACCAACAAAGATTACACCTATGGCAAAATGCTGATCGCCTCCCTGATCCTGAAGGAGCATGTGGGAAAAATCAGGGAGAAATATGTTGGCATCATGCTTCCCACCACGATGGGCTGCATGCTGGCGATCATCAGCACTCTGATGAATGGCAAGATACCGGTCATGATCAACTATTCCACCGGCGCCATGGACAATGCCCGCTACGCCAGGGACAAATGCTCCTTCAAGACCGTCATCACCAGCCAGAAGCTTCTGGAAAAGCTGAATCTTGAGCCCATAGACCACATGATCTTCGTGGAGGACATCCTGGCGCAGGTGACCACCCTGGCCAAATTGAAGGCGGCCCTGCTTTCCAAGCTGCCCTTCAATGTGCTGAAGGGAATGCTGCACAGTGGCCCGTTAAACGAGATCAGCGTGATTCTGTTCACCAGCGGCAGCGAAAAGGAACCCAAGGCCGTCCAGCTCTCTCACCGCAATATTCTGCACAATGTGAATGCCGTCCCCAAGATGGTCACCCTCGACCATAATGACACTTTCATCAGCATGCTGCCCTTGTTCCATGTGTTCGGCCTCACCACCAATTTCTGGCTGCCGGTGCTGATCGGCGCCACCATGGTCACCTATCCCAATCCCCTGGAATACAAGACTATCAGCGAACTGGTGAAAGAGTATAAGGTCACCTTCATGACCGCCACCCCTTCCTTCTTCTATGGCTATCTGCAGAAATCCGAACCCGGCGACTTTGCCAGCATCAGATTTGCCATTGCCGGAGCGGACAAATTGCCGGACAAGGTCTATGACGGATTCCTGAAAAAGCATGGCATCCACATCTATGAGGGATATGGCACCACCGAAACCTCGCCTGTCATCTCCACCAATTATCCCGGCTTTCACAAGCTGGGCAGCATCGGAAGGCCGATCCCCGATGTGCAAGTGCGGATTGTGGACATCAATACGGATAAAGTTCTGGGCCCCAATCAGGAGGGTAAGATCATGGTCCGGGGCGAGCATGTGATGGAAGGTTATCTGGGCGACATTGAGGAGACCACGCTGCGCATCAGAAATGGCTGGTATGACACCGGCGATATCGGGATCATGGATGAAGACGGCTACCTCTGGCACCGTGGCCGGTTGAAGCGCTTTGTGAAGATCGGCGGCGAAATGGTCTCTCTGGTCAAGGTGGAGGATATTCTCAGCCGCTTGTTGCCGGAAGACGTGATCTGCTGCGTGGTGGACGTGCCCAATCCCACCAAGGGCGCGGATGTGGTGGCTGCTGTGGCCAATGGCAATTTCGACCGGCATCAGATCCTGAAACAACTGCGCAAGGAACTGCCCGCCATAGCCATCCCGCGCCAGTTCTATGTGATCGAGGATATCCCCATGATGGCCAGCGGCAAGGTCAATTTCCGCGAAGTGGAGAAGATCTGCCGCCAACGCAATTCCAATGGAGAATGAGATCGGTCGCCCCCATCTGATCTGCACCCTCAATCCCCGTCGCTATACCGGTGTGGAAGCCCTGGCGGATTTGAGGGAACTCCAAAATGCGGGCATGAGCCTGGCGCGCATCAATGCCGCCCATTGCAAGGGAATCGATGAATTGATGGACTTCATCAAACTGCTGCGGTCTGCCTGCCCGGGCCTGCCCGTGATGCTTGACCTTCCCGGAGCCGACAACCGCGTCTTCGGCTATGCAGAACCCCTTCCGCTTGAGGCAGGGTGTCAGATCAGCATTGCTCCGGAATTCTTTTCCACCGCTCAGCCTTGTCTGCGGGTCAGTCCTGCCTTGTGGGGGCGGCTTGGCGAAAACTCCCGGATCTCATTCCTGAATGGCGAGATCGTTGCTACCGTTATACTCAAAAAAACCGATCATGCTGTGCTGGAGGTGGTTGACGGTGGCGTCCTGCATCCGCGTGCCCACATCAATCTTGCCAGCCGGGATGAGATCGGTTTCCTGGCCAGCACCTCCGAATACCTGCAGGTGGCCAGCGATCTGCGCCTGGAATATCTGGCCCTCTCCATGCCGGAAAGCGCCTACGACATCCGGATGGTCAAAGATGCCTTGTCCGATCTGGGATCACATCTTCCGCTGCTGGTGGCCAAATTCGAGACCCTGCCCTCCCTGCAGAATATCGATCCCATCATCGTCGAGGCGGATGCCTTCTTTGTGGCGAGGGGCGATCTGGCTTATGCCATCCCTCCGGAAGCCATCCCTTTGGTGCAGAAGCAGATCATCCGCAAATGCAACTCCGCCGGGAAACCCGTGTTCGTTGCCACCCAGATCCTGGCTTCACTGGTGGAAAAACTCAATCCTACCCGGGCGGAGGTCTCTGATCTGGCCAATGCGATACTGGATGGGGCCGATGGCATCACCTTGTCCGAAGAAACAGCGGTCGGGGCACATCCTCTCGAAGCAGTCCAGACTGCCCGAAGGATAATTGAGCGAACCCTCTCCGGCATCGAAGACCTGCTGCTGCCGGAACTGGAATGGAATTCCCCGGATCTGTTGCGGCATGTCTTTGCCTC
>CAZVXK010000002.1:0-52781 GCA_964631665.1 uncultured Candidatus Cloacimonadota bacterium
CGCTCCACCCTGGGCTATCTTGTGCCGCCCGTACCGGGCTTTTTCACAGCCTCTCCACCGGCTGCGGCGCATCTACCATTCACCCATTCACCCATTCACCCATTCACCTGTTAACCTGCTCACCTGTTAACCTGTTAACCCGTTAACCTGTTAACCCGTTAACCTGCTCACCTGTTAACCTGTTAACCTGTTAACCTGTTAACCTGCTCACCCGTTCACCCGTTAACCTGCTCACCTGTTAACCCGTTAACCCGTTAACCCGTTCACTCTACTTCATCAGCACCATTTTCCGGGTGGAGGAGAATTTTCCGGATTTCATGCGGAAATAATAGACTCCGCTGCTCACCGAGCTGCCGCGGTCGTCTCTGCCGTTCCAAACCACCTTGTGTTCGCCGGCCGGAAGGTCGGTGAAAAGCAGGCTCCTCACCAATTGTCCCTTCAGGTTGAAGATCTCGATGTTCACTTCTTCCGCGGAGGCGAGACTGAAGCTGATGGTGGTTTCGGGATTGAAGGGATTGGGATAGTTGCCTTTGAGGGAGGTTTGCAGCGCCGGGCTACCGGTGTCGGCCACCGGAGTGGCTTGATAGATGTTTCCGGAGCGGTTGTAGGTTGCCATAAAGCAGTACCATTCATAGGATTGCACGGAACGTTTGATATCGATCACATAGAATCCGTTGTCGTTGGGGATCACGATGTCCAGATCGTTGTCGTGGTCGAGGTCGCTGACGGCGGCGGAGACTTTTATGTTGCCACCGATGGTGATGGGGAAATTGGGGGATTCGGTGCCATCCACGCGCACGCTGTGCAGCTTGCCGTTGGTGTCGCCGAAGATGATGCCGGCCTGGTTGCTGCCATCGAAGCGCACCACGGTGGGGGTGCATTCCACCGCCTGGTTCACATTGATGGGGGTATTGGGAAGGTCGGTTCCGTCGGGATTCATCACATAGACCAGCCCAGGGGCGCTGATCACGATGATCTCCTTGCCGCCGTTGTTGTTCACATCCGCCACCACCGCCCCGGTCTTGATCTGGGTGCCGATGTTCTTCTGGAAATGCACGGAACCGTCATGATTGAAGGCCAGGATATAGCCGGCGGTGCTGGTGGTTACGATGATCTCGGGATTGGGATCGCTATCCAGATTGGCAATGGTGATCGGGTTTTGTGAACCGCCCACCATGGTTACCGGGAAACCGGCAATGTTCTGTCCTGTGGTGCTGTTGATGGCGTGCAGGTTGCCGTTCAGGGTGGCAACGATGATCTCGAGCTGCCCGTCGCCGGTGAGGTCTGCCACTGCGGGGGGACCCAAAACCGCGCCGCCCACGCTCATCGGGAAATTGGGATAATAGCTGCCATCGGCATTGAGGACGATCAGATTGCCCACCTGGGTGGCGGTGATGATCTGCTTGGTGTTGTTCATCGGCAGGGAGGCGATCACGGGCCCGCTGCGCAAGGTTCCGCCGGCGGGGATGTTCCAGAGCACCGTCCCATTCTGGTTGAACAGCATGATGTTGTTGTTCTGCAGGCAGGCGGCGAATTCATAGAGGTCATCGCTGTTCACATTGCTCATGGCGATGGAACCCACGATGGCGGCTCCGGCAGAGATCGGGAAACCGGGCATCTGGGTGCTGCCGTCCTTCTTCAGGGCATGGATATTGCCGGATTGGTCGCCGAACACCACTTCCCGGTTGGGTTCGCTGTCCAGATTCACTATAATGGGGCTGGAAGTGGAGGCTCCGCCCACGATGAAGGGCCAGCCCTGCTGAACCAGAGGCAGGGACACGGTGAAGGGCAGGGTCTTGGTATAGGGATAGGGCGCGGTGGGATTGGCGGTAACCACCAGCTCGAAGGGGATCGGTTCCGAGGGCAGGGTGCTGACGGTCTGGAATTTGAAGGGCTGGCTGTTGTTCCACATCGTGCTGCCGGGATAGAGATTGCCATAACTGGCAGTGGCGTCGATGATGGTGACGCCGGGATAGGAACAGGTGAGGGTGGCTTGCAGGTTCTCCGCCGGCAGCCAGGCCAGACCGGTGTATGGATCGAGATAGTTGTTCAGGGAAAGTTTCAGCCGGATGGTCTCACCCGGATTGGGCACTCCGTCGCCGTCACCGGCAAATTCCTCCACCATCTGGTCTTCGATGGTGATATAGGGAATCTTGTCATACATGGTGGCGGCAAAGGCATTGATCCTGCCGGCGCCCAGCTTGGGCGGATTGGGACCATAGTTCGGATTTACATCATAGATATAATCCGCTGTAGTCATCAGCCGCTGCATCAATTGGGCAGGGGTGAGACCGGGATGCATGGCTTTGACCAGGGCGGCAACACCAGCAGCCACGGGCGACGCCATCGAGGTGCCGTCATAGGCGTCGTAGCCATTATTGGCGATGATGGTGGAAAGGATGCCCTCGCCGGGGGCGCAGATGTCGATCGGAGCTCCGTAATCCGAGAAACCGGATTTCACATCATTCTGCCCGGTGGAGGCCACGCAGAAGGCATTGGTGCAATCAGCAGGATAATCCTGGTAGGAGGTAGTGTGTTCCATATTTTCATTTCCGGCGGCGGCCACCACCAAAGCCCCCAACGCGGTGGCATAGTTCACGATGGAATTGGGATAGGCTCCCGTTCCTGTGCTACCCCAGCTGCAATTGATGATATGGGCTCCCACCTCGGCGGAATACTTCACCTGGTCATAGGCATAGGCGATGCCGGTGGAATTGCTGGTGTTGGAGGAACCTTTGCAGGAAATGATGGAGGCGATGGGAGAGGTGCCCACCACACCGATGGCATTGTTTCCAACCGCTGCGGCGCAGCCGGCCACATGGGTGCCGTGGTCGTTGTTAGCCCAGGTCTGGATGGGGTTGTTGTCGTTGTTGTAAAAATCCCAGCCTACCAAGTCGTCGATCTTGTTTCCACCCTCGCCGGCGTCCACGCCATCTCCGCCGGAGATCGTTCCGGCATCCCAGTTGATGGTCATTCCGGGTGCTTCGGCAGGATTGATCCAGATATTTGCACGCAGGTCGGGATGGTTCCATTTCACACCGGAATCGGTGATGGCCACCCACACATCATAGGAGCCCTGGATGTAGTCCCAGGCTTCATAGCTGCGGATGCGGCTGTGCACATATTGCTGGGTGACCATGGGATCGTTGGGCACGAATTTGCTGCGGTTGATGCCTTCAAATTCCGCCCAGATCAGGTTGGCATCCCTGGCCAGCTCCGCCACGGCGGCGTCCATCTGGTCATCGGATTCCAGACGCAGCCGGTAGATGTTTTGCAGATAGGCCCCGTTGTCGTTCCAAGTGGGAACCTTCACATAGGGATGAGCCTGATCCAGGGCAATGATGCCATAACGGCTGGCCAGCATATCGAAAGAGGACAGGCCGGTCTTCACCACGCCTTCCTCAATAGTGTAATCTATCTTTCCGTTATCGTTACCCACCGCTTCCTTGGTGAAGCAGGCCAGGATGGTCTTGGACACGAACAGGTCCGGATCGAACTTCAGGGCATGTATGGCGCCCAAAGCAATGATCAGCGAGATCAGTATAATCAGCTTTTTCATTTGCACCTCGGTAAATGGTTTTTTGCATCAAAATTGAGAATGGGGATTTAGTCAACCCTTTTAATCTCCAGCTAGACACTAATACAGGATAAGCTTCTCTTTCTCAGTATATTGGCTTTGATAGAGTTTTTTGATCAGAGCATGCTGCTCCTGCTGCAGATCGGGATCCTGGTCAATGATGGCAAAGGCATCGTCCCGGGCCAGCTTGAGCAGCAGTTGATCCTGCACCAAGCTGGCAAAGCGGAATTGGGGCAGGCCGGATTGCTCGGTGCCGAAGAATTCGCCGGGGCCCCTGAGTTGGAGGTCTTTTTCGGCGATCAGGAAGCCATCGGTGGTTCCGGCCAGGGTGGAGAGGCGCTCTTTGGCAACGGAGGTGGAGGGGAAATGCTCGATCAGGTAGCAGAAGGATTGCTCGGCCCCGCGGCCCACCCTGCCGCGCAATTGATGCAACTGGGCCAGGCCAAAGCGTTCGGCATGCTCCACCACCATCACGGAGGCGTTGGGCACATCCACGCCCACCTCGATCACGGTGGTGGAAACCAGGATGCGGATCTCTCCCGCTTTGAAGCGCAGCATGATCTCATCCTTGTCCCGGGCCGGCATTTTACCGTGCAGGAGGACGGTCTGGTAGCCGGGGAACACCTTGGTGGAGATGTGGTTGAACAGGCGCTGGGCATCCAGCAGATCCACTTTGTCCGATTCCTCGATCAAAGGGCACACGATGTAGGCCTGCCTTCCCCGGGCCAGCTCCTTTCCCACCTCCCGATAGACCAGATCGATCTTGGTATTGGAACGGATATAGGTTTGCACTGGTTTGCGGTTGGGAGGCAGCTCATCGATAATGCTCACCTCCAGATCGCCATACACGGTCAGGGACAGGGAACGCGGAATGGGCGTGGCGCTCAGGTAGAGCAGATCAGGATGTTTGTCCTTCCTGGCCAAAAGCGCTCGCTGCTGAACTCCGAAGCGGTGCTGTTCGTCCACTGCCACAAAACCCAGCCGCTCGAAACTGATGTCGCTCTGCAACAGGGCATGGGTGCCGATCACAAGGTCGGCCGAGCCCTCCCGGATCTCGGTCTTGATCCGGGTTTTGCCTTTATAGGTGCCTCCCTTGAGCAGCACCACCTTCACCGGAAGCCCTGCCAGCAGCTTGAGCAGATTGTTGTAATGCTGGTCGGCCAGGATCTCGGTGGGCGCCATCAAGGCAGCCTGATATCCGTTTTCCACCGCCAGCAGCATGGCAAAAAGGGTGACGATGGTCTTTCCGCTGCCCACATCGCCCTGCAACAGACGGGACATCTGCTTCTCCGAGGTCATGTCGGCAAAGATCTCGCGGAGAGCGCGTTTCTGGGCCGCCGTGAGCACGAAGGGCAGGCTTTGATAAAACCGGGTGGTGAGTTCTCTCTTGTTCTCAAAGCTGATCCCCAGGGTCTGATTGGCGTGGTAGTGGCGATGCCTGGCCCACAGGATCTGGGCATAGAAGAACTCCTCATAGGCAAAACGACGCCTGATCTGTGATATCTCCTCAGGTTTCTGGGAAAAGTGCAGCTTCTGCAGGGCGATCCTGCGGGGCAGGAAACGGTGCTTGTCGATCAGGAACTGGGGCAGTTTTTCCGGGATGCTGTCCGCAAAAAGCTCGAAAGCATGATAGATGGTGCGGCGGAAGAAGTTCTGGGTGAGGTCGCCGGTCAGCCCATACACGGGAAGGCACTCCCGTTTCTTCCAGAAATCGTCCTCCTCCTTGTCGTCCACCAGCTCAAATTCCGGATGCATCAATTGCAGTTGGCCGCCATATTCACTGAGGATGCCATTCACCCAGAGGTTCCGGCCGGGCTCCAGGATCTTCAGAAATGTCTTGGGATAGCTGAACCAGGTGCAGACCACGGTGAATTTCCGGTCGCTGATCCCCACGTTCAGGATGCTCTTCCCCTTTTGTGTGGCGTGTTCATCTACCCAGCAGATCTGCGCGGTGAAGGCCACCCGGTCGCCCGGCCTGAGTTCAAAGGGCGAAGGATTGACCTTGCGGTTCAGGTAATCCCGCGGGAAATATTCCATCAGGTCCATTACGGTGCGGATGCCGATCCGGCTTAACTGCCGCGACCGCACCTCACCCACTCCCTTGAGGAATTTCACCTCCATCAGGGGATCATTGCGGAATTCTGTTTTGGATTTGTCCATAGAGCCAAAATGCCAGGGCTGCCAAATCTGTCAACAGGCTTGCCCTTATTTTTTGCTTGACTGGAAAGCAGCCTCAAATTATTATGTTTGATAATGCCAGATGTGATACGGCTTTATATGATGTTTCTTTTTTCGTTTTCTCAACACAGCTTAAATATACAATAACAGCGATCAGAGGAGAAACCTATGACCATATTTAAACGCATGATACCTCTGGTGTTGGTGCTTGGATTGATGTCCTGCGCCATCGCCCAGACGGATGAGACCTTAACCAATAAACCTGACCCCATGTTGCGGGGCCAGATCAGACCGGTGGTGATCGCACCCGGAGCAGCCAATCCCGTGGTGGAGGTGGTGCGCCAGGTGCGGGAAGCGGTCGTCCAGATCAAAGTGGAAGCCAAGATAACCGTCCAAAACTACCGCAATCCCTTCTTCGACGATGAGTTCTTCCGCTATTTCTTTCCCCAGTTGCCGCAGCAGCAACAGCGCCCGGTAACCTCGATGGGCAGCGGATTCCTCTATGAATACAATCCCCAGACCCGGGAAGCCTTCATCATGACCAACAACCATGTGGTGGAAAAGGGTCGCGAAGGCACCATCACAGTAACTCTGGCAGACAAGGTTTCCTACACTGCCACTGTGGTGGGCCTGGATCCCAACACCGATGTGGCCGTGATCAAGATCACCTTAAGAGAAGGCGAGAAGATCACTCTGGCGCCCCTGGGCGATTCTGCGAACCTGGAGATCGGCGAATGGGCGATCGCCATCGGCAATCCCTTTGGCGAATCGGGTCTGGACCGCACCGTAACTTTGGGCGTGATCTCCGCCATCGGAAGATCGAACCTCAATTTCGGGCAGGGCTCCCCCATCTATCAGGATTACATCCAGACCGACGCCGCCATCAATCCTGGCAACAGCGGCGGCCCGCTGCTGAACATCCACGGTGAGGTGATCGGCATCAATTCCGCCATCACCAGCACCAGCGGCGGAAACATCGGCATTGGCTTTGCCATTCCGATCAATCTGGCCAAACGCGTGGTGGAAGATCTGGTGGCCAATGGAAAGGTGACCCGTGCCTACATCGGGATCTCGCCCCAGGAGATAACTTCGGACATCATGGACGCCTTCAACCTGAAGGAAGTGGCCGGCGTGCTGGTGGCCAAGGTGGAAAACGACTCTCCCGCCCATCGCGCCGGGTTGGAAGTGGGTGATGTGATCGTGGAATTCAACAACGAGCGCGTGCCCAATGTCTCCAAATTCCGCATCGCCGTGGCAACCTCACGCGTGGGGGCCAGCGTTCCCGTGAAGATCATCCGCGAAGACGAGGAAAAGGTGCTCTACATCCAGCTGGAAGGCTTTCCGGAGGATGGCCCCGTTGCCAGCGCCGAGACGCCTAAAAATGGCGCCCCCAATGCCGGAATCAATGTGGAGGCCTATGACAGCAATTATGCCCGGCGCAACAACATCACTGCCGACAAGGGCGTGATCGTGAGCAGCATCGAGCCCAATTCCCCTGCCGCCCGCAGTGAGCTGCAGGTGGGATTCATCATCCTGAGAGTGGACCGCACCTATGTGAACAGCCCGGAAGAATTTAAAACCGCCCTGGCCGATGCCATGGCCAAAATGGAGAAGGAAGGACGCCAGACCCTGCCTCTGTATGTAACAGACCGCAACAAGACCGAGCGTTTCGTGGTGCTGCGTTTCGAGTAGCCACACAAAGCATGATAATGAAAAGCCCTGGATTGGTTTCCAGGGCTTTTTCTATATGCTCTTGGCCAAATTTCTGTTCAATCAGAACAGGGCTTCATAAGCAGGATCCATATAGAGCACACAATATACTCCCGCCCGGGTGTGGGGATAGGACATCACCACTTTGCCTTCGTCCACACTCCAGCTATAGATATTGGCACTCTTGCGGAAATCGAACTCCACCCCGTGCAGGGAAATCAGCTCTTTCACCACCGGATGCGTCGCAGCGGGATCCCGGGTCGGCGGATAGGCTATCAACCATCCGATCAGCTTGTTGCTTTCCGGATGGCGATATACGGTCAATCCCACGATCTTATCCTTGGTCTTGGGTTCAAAATCAACCGTGTATCGGTCTTGAGCTTTCCTGACCAAGCCGTTGTCCAGCAGACTTTTCTCTGCTTCTGTATAGCTTTCGTTGAATCTCAAACCGAACAAGCCTGATTGGGCTCCCAAGGAGACAGCGATCAGGCATAGGGCTATAATTAGTATGAATTTATACAATTTAAGGACTCCTGAATCAGTATAATATTACCCAAACATTTGACAGGACGAATTCTGTCAAGCCCGAAAACTGCCATCGCCATATAAGCTTCGGGTTCTTAAGCTTAGTGTTGCTCTGTTCGAGTCAAAACCGGTTGCTTTATTAATAGCCAGAAGCAGAGCCAGTATAGTAATCCACCCAATAATAGGAATCGAAATAGCTCCAACCGGCTTCAACGTAATGATTTTCGTCGAGTACAAACAAATAGTACTCCAGATCGTAATCGTAATCCCAGTCATCTCCGTGCAGAGATTCCAACGCTTCTATCACCAGATCCTCAATGTATTCATCCTCGAGATCGTTATAGGCGATGGACCAACCGATCAGCAGATCATCAGCATCAAATCTTAGTTCTGCGTAGGCCACCGCAGGATTCGATTCATTAACCAGGATTACGAATGTCTCGCCAGCTTCTGACAAGACAAAGCCTTTGGATTCCAATAGCCCGATGCTTTCGGACCGGGTGTCGCCATATCTGATTTCGAACAACCCGGTCTGGGCATTCACTGCCACGAAGCTGATCGCCAGCAGGACAAGCAGCAGCATTCTTTTCATGATATCATCTCCTTAAATGGTTTTTGATAATTTATCCCAGCATACAACATGCGCTTCCGGTCTATTCAGAAAACAGCCTGTATAGGTAATCATATTCATCCGGCTGGTAGATATACTTCAGGGTATATTCCACCCAGAAGAATTCCCGGCCTGGATCATAGCCGGCATAGATCTCGGAATAGTCATCCAGGTCCCAGGTATAAAGCCCGTTATCCAGAAAATCGAAAACATCGTGGATGGCGATCACCTGGCTGACTGCATAGGTTTCCACATCAAAATCATCGGCTGGTTGAAAGGCGATCGACCATCCGGTGAGGGTGTCATCGAACTGGTCGAAAAAAAGCTCAATGTGATCGATCCTGCTGTCTGCCCCAGGTTCCAGTATTGCCTGGTCATATTCACTGGAGAGCAGGGTGAAATCCTGCTTTTCCAAGGTTCCGATGCTCCGGGCGCGGGTCCAGCCAAAATCCAGGCCCAGCACATCAGCTTCAGCGCTCAGAAGCACTGCCATCATGCAAATAACCAGGAGCAATATAAATTTGTTCATAGTGGGTACCTGTTGTTTTTACTCTTAAATACTGAGGCAGTTATTCTGTCAAATACTTTTCCCGGGGCAGCCGCCGGCAGCAAAAGGAGAAGATGGCAAACCGATCGCTTCGCTGGTCAGCCAATTGATATATTGACAGTGGCTTGGGTTGGATCCACCACATCCGCTGATCCCGGTCATTATTCATCTGATCATTGCATTGGGCCCTGCCGGGTGATATCCCCCCAGGCAAGATGCCTGGAATCCTCTTCTCTCCCGTTAGCAATACGGAATCATTACGGAGTCATTACGGATTAACTCCGTAATGACTCCGTAATGATTCCGTATTGGTAATAGGAAAGAAAGCAGGACCAAGTTTTGGAAGACTGATGGGAAAAGTGATGGAAAAGCGGTAGGAAAGAGACTTCAGGGAAAGGCTGATCAGGCCTCAGGATTCAAGGCCGGAGTTCCTTCCCTGCCGGGATGTTTCAGCTTTGGATGTACAAAGCGAGCAGTTCCAAAGCACGGGAAAACTGCTGGCGGTATTCCAGGTTCTTGTCGAAATCCACGGTTACCTTCAACCCCCTGGCGGCATCGAAACCCAGGGGCTCCTTCACCCTGGCGCTGAAGGAGAGCACTTTCTCACGGGAAGGCAGCCGGTCTGCCCTGAATTCCAGGCTGAAGGTATGATTGCGCACATAGCAGTTCTGGAGATCTGCTTGTTTGGCCAGGATGTTCAGTTTGAAATACATCAGCAGCCAGCTGGCTTTTTCGGGCAGGGTGCCAAAACGGTCAATGAGTTCACTCTCGAAGTCCTCGATCTGTTCAAATTCCTCAAATTCACTCAGCCGCCGGTAGATGGTGAGGCGTTGCTCGTCGTCGTCGATGTATTCCGGGGGAAAATAGAGATCGATCTCGGTGTTCAGACGGCGGCGGGCTTGGGGAGATTCATCCCTTTCGGGATCGAAGGGGTTGCCGCTCTGGACGGCATCGATCGCCCTGCCCAGCAGGCTGTTGTAGTAGTTGAAACCGATGGCCTGGATGATGCCGCTCTGTTTGGTGCCCAAAATGGTTCCCGCTCCGCGCAGTTCCAGATCGCGCAGTGCCACCTGGAATCCGGCCCCCAGAAAGTCATATTGGGTGAGGGCTTCCAGCCTTTTGCGGGCAACCGTGGTGGTGCCGCGGGGGATCAACAGATAGGCATAGGCGCGCCGGTTGCTGCGTCCCACCCTGCCGCGCATCTGATAGAGCTGGGCCAGTCCGAAGGTATCCGAGCGGTCGATCAGAATGGTGTTGGCATTGGGAATATCGATACCATTCTCGATGATGGTGGTGGAGATCAGCACCTGGAATTCACGGTTGATAAAGGCGTCCATCACATCCTCCAGATGGCGTTCCGGCAGCTGGGCATGCCCCACCAGGAACTTCACATCCGGCATCAGTTTGCGCAATTCGTCGGCCACATGCTCGATGGTTTGCACCCGGTTGTGAATGAAGAAGACCTGGCCGCCCCGGTCAATTTCACGGCGGATGGCGTCCTTGATCACCTCACTGTCCCGCGGGGTAATGATGGTGCGGATGGGCAGGCGTTCCTTGGGGGAGGTCTGCATCAGCGAT
Organism: uncultured Candidatus Cloacimonadota bacterium; assembly: GCA_964631665.1. GTDB lineage: Bacteria > Cloacimonadota > Cloacimonadia > Cloacimonadales > Cloacimonadaceae > Syntrophosphaera. The sequence continues at coordinate 10,726 of CAZVXK010000002.1, forward strand.
ATCTCCTTCAGCTTCGCCAAGGCCATGTTCAGCGTGCGCGGGATGGGAGTGGCGCTCATGTAGAGCGTGTCCACATTGGATTGCAGCTTGCGCAGGCGTTCCTTGTGGCGCACACCGAAGCGGTGTTCCTCATCGATGATCAACAGCCCCAGGTTTTTGAACCGGATGTCCCGGGAGAGCAGGCGATGGGTTCCAATGGCGATATCCACGGTGCCGGCGGATATATCCAGAACGTCATATTTAAGCAAAGCGGCACTGCGGAAACGGCTGAGCATGGCGATCCGCACCGGATACTGAGCCAGCCGTTCCCGGAACACGCGCCAATGCTGCTCCGCCAGCAAAGTGGTGGGCACCAGGACAGCCACCTGGTATCCGGAACAAACAGCCTTGAACGCGGCACGGATGGCAACCTCGGTTTTCCCGAAGCCCACATCGCCGCAGAGCAAACGTTCCATGGGAGCGGGGCTTTCCATATCCGCCTTAACCTCATTGGAGGAACGCGCCTGGTCGGGAGTGTCCTCATAGATGAAGGAATCCTCCAGTTCCAGCTGCCAGGGGGAATCAGGAGCGTGGGCAATTCCGATGCGGGCGCTGCGCTCGGCATAGAGTTTCACGATATCGGCGGCGATCAGTTCGATCTGGACCGCAGCCTTGCGTTTGGTATGCTGCCAGCGGGCGGAACCTATGCGATGCAGGGTGGGATTGGCCCCTTCCTCCGCCACATATTTGCTGACCAGCTTGAGCTGATAGGTGGGCACATAGACCCTGTCCTCGGCAGCATAACGCAGAACCAGGCATTCGGTGTCCTGTCCGTCCAGGCGGATGACCTTTAGCCCTTCAAACACGCCGATGCCATGATCAACGTGCACCACATAGTCCCCCGGTTTGAGGTTCTCATAATCCACGATCTCCTCGCCGGGAGCGTAACGCGGGGCATAACGCTTGCGCTTGTAGCGGTTGAAGATCTCATGATCGGTCCATACCGCCAAACCGCAATCCGTGAGCCAGAATCCCTCATGCAACACGCCGATATGATGCTCCGCCCGGCAATCGAAATCCTGCAGCAGTTGTTCCATACGCCTGCTCTGGCTCTGGTTGTCGAAGAGCAGCAGGGTGCGGATGTCCAGATCGTTATTGCGCTTCAGGGCAGAGGAGAGTTGCTCCAGATCGCCGCCGAAGACCGGTTGGGCTTCAACAGGCGCCTTCAGGTTCCGGCTGGGAAAAGGAAGCCCAAATTCGCTTTGGGAGAGCAGAAGAGCTTGGTGGGGTTTTAATAGCGAATAAAGCTGCTCCTCGCCGGCAAAGAGTTGGTGGGGCGGACTCAGCATCGCCTGGGTATGGTGTTTCAGTTCCTTCTGGTATTGGATCAACACCTGCTCGCTCAGGTGCTCAAATTCCTCCTGTACATACACATAGTTGTTGAAGAGGAACAACCTCTCCCCGGCAGGGAAATAGTCCGCAAAAGTGGCCAGCTCATCCAGGAGCAGGCTGTAGTGGTTTTCGATCCCTTCATAGAAACCCTTGGTCTTGATCCGGGCCGCCAGGGCTGAAGTGCTCTTGATGTCGTCCAGACAGAATTCACGGGCGGGAATGATGGTGAAGGAGGCCACCTCTCCCGGTTCCGAGCGTTGGGTGTTGGCAGAAAAATACCTCAGGGAAACGATCTCGTCCCCAAAGAATTCCAGGCGCACCGGTTGCAGTGCCGGAGGGCTGAAGATGTCCATGATCCCGCCTCGGCGCGCCACCTGGAAAACCTTGTTCACCTGATATTGGGGTTCGAAGCCCATATTGACCAGGTCTTGCATCAACTGGCCGGGGGAATAATCCATTCCGGGACGCAGTTCCCTGATGTGCCCCGCAATATTCTGCAAGGTGGGGAGATAACGCAGCAGGGCACGGATCGAACAACTATAAAGCGCCGGCCTGCCCCGGATGACATGGTCGATGCAGAGCATGCGGGTGGCGCGAATGGAATAATGCGGCGAGCGTTCCTCATAGGGAAGGATCTCATAATCGGGCAGATAATGCGCCTGTTCCGATCCCACCAAAGTGCAGAGGTCATCCCAGATATCCTCGGCAATGATATCATCCTGGGCAACGATGATCACATTCCTGCCGGTGGCCTGCCACAGATGGACGGCCACAAGCGCCCGCGCACTCTGATTCAGATGGTGGAGCTGATACAAAGGACCGGTATCCGGCAGGGAGGTCAGCGAGGAAAAGAATCCGGAGCGCTGCAGACAGGGCTGGAGCTGATCGTATAACATCATAATAACTATAGAGGTTCCGTGCTCACATAACTGCCTATGATCTTGGTGAGTTTGCCGCTTTCGAAGGAAATGGTGAGCCGGGCATCGCTGCCGGTGCCATCAACACTGAGGACTATGCCTTTGCCATGATCGGCATGATAGACGGGCTGGCCGATCCGGAAGAGTTTGTCCTTTTCTGTGATGAAGTGTTTTTTCTTGGGACGCCGGGGGCTGCTTTTTACAAAACCGGTGCCATCGGTGGAACCGGCAAACAGGGTGGGATCGAGTCCCTCCAGGAACAGGCTGGGCTGGGTGAAGCTGAAGCTGTCATAGGTGCGCCGGCTTCTGGCATGGCTCAAAAGCAGTAGTTTACGGGCACGGGTTACACCCACATAGAACAAGCGGCGCTCCTCTTCCACAGCTTCCGGTTGGGACATGCTCATGCGGTGGGGCAGCAGCTCGTTTTCCAGCCCCACGATGAACACACAGTCGAATTCCAGACCCTTGGCATTGTGCAGGGTCATCAGGCGCACGCTTTCCTGCTCGTTCTTCAGCAGATCCAGATCGGTCTGCAGAGCCACAAATGGCAGATAGTCGGAAACGGTGGGGGATTTATCATGCTCGGTCCGCCAGCGTTCACTGAATTCGCTGACCGAGCCGACAAATTCGATCAGGTTCTCCGCCCGTGAAACATCCTTGGGGTCTTTGCTGTTGCGGTATTGGCTGATCAATTCCAGGGAATCCACGATGTCCTTGACCAGCTCCAGCACGGGTGCGGTTGGTGCCGAAGCGCGCCACAGGGCAAGTTTGGCGGCAAAGTCTCCGATCCGGGTTTGGGCAGCCGGATTCAGTTCGGCGATGGCGGCTGAGTTTTGCACCGCCTGATAGAGCGTGATCCGGGTTTGGGCGGCAAAGCCCAGCAAGCGTGTAACCGATACCTGCCCGATCCCCCGCGGCGGTTCGTTGATGATGCGCAGCAGGCTTTCCGAATCGGAAGGATTGGAGATCACGGCCAGGTAGGCGATCAGGTCTCGGATCTCCTTGCGCTGGTAGAAATGCAGGCTGCCGATGATGCTGTGCGGTATCTTGTTCTGCAGCAGGGCATATTCGAACACCCGGGATTGGGCATTGGTGCGGTAGAGCACGGCGATCTGGTCATAGCTGATGCCGCCGGCCTTGAGCTCGATGATGCGCCGGACAACCTGGTCCGCTTCGTCCAGTTCATCCTGGTAACGGTTCAGTTCCGGTTTGGTGCCTTCACCCAAGTCTGACCAGAGGTCCTTGCTGTGCCGGCGGCGGTTGCTTCTGATGATGGCATTGGCAAGATCGAGGATGCTCATGGTGCTGCGATAGTTCTGTTCCAGGCGGATGGAGCGCACATTGGAATAGTCCCGCTCAAATTCCAGGATATTGCGAATGGTGGCACCCCGGAAGCTGTAGATCGCCTGATCGTCGTCCCCCACCACACACACCTGCTGGTGCACTCCGGCGATCTGATGAACGATCTCGAACTGAGCTTGATTGGTATCCTGATATTCATCGATCATCACATAACGAAAGAGCTTTTGATACTTGCTGCGCACCGCTTCGTTGGTTTGCAACAGTTTGGCGGTGTAAAGCAGGATATCGTCAAAATCCAACGCCTGATTGAGCAGCAGATTCTGCTGATAGAGGCTGTAGATCTGCAGCACTTTGGAATCGAACTCGTCCCCTGGATAAGCTTTTCCCGGCGTTTCATTATTGCGATGGATCAGATCCTCCGGCAGCAGCAGGCGGTTCTTGTATTTGCCGATCCTGCTCAGCACCCTGGGCAGGGGAAGCTTTTGAGGGTCATAGCCCTGCTGTTTGTAGATCCTTTTGAGCAGGGATTTCTGGGCATCCTCGTCATAGATGGAGAAGTTTGAGCCAAAGGGAAGCTGCGCTGCCTCGAAACGCAGGATTCGGGAGCACAGGGAGTGAAAGGTGCCCACCCAGAGTGAGCGGACAGGAAAGTTCAGCAGCTTTTCCAAGCGTTCCTGCATTTCCCGAGCCGCTTTGTTGGTAAAGGTAACCACCAGAATGTTCCAGGGCGGCACCTGTTTTTCCTTCAGCAACCAGGCACAACGGTAGATCAGGGAACGGGTCTTGCCACTGCCGGCCCCGGCCAGCACCAGCAGGGGTCCTTCGGAGTAGGTTGCCACCCGGAGCTGCTGTTCATTTAGCTCCTGCGAGAGATCAAGGGTCATGAAATCCCTATACGGGAACGCGGACAAAGGTGGGCAGGCTCAATCTACCCTCCAGCCGTCCCTCCGGATAGATCTTGAAAGCGGAAATCTTGTAGTAGTAATCTCCCGGAGTTATATAGTGCCAAGGCTTGGAACCGTGGCTGCAGGAATTGGTGAACACCGTGTCCACTATGGCGTAGGTGGAATTGTAGGCCAATCCCCGGTAAACATAATATCCATCCGTACTGTAGATCGAATTGGCACTCCAGGTGATGCTCACAAACTTGTTGACCGCACCCGCCGGTGAAGGACTGCAGACCACATTGGAGACTGTCTCCGGGATCACGATCTGGGGATTCCCATTGGGATCGAGCGGATTGGAGCGTTTCAATCCACAGGATACAGTGAACAGCAGGGATAAGATCAGCAGAAGGGTTAATATTCTTTGCATGGCATCCTCAAAATCTGATTTCCACACCGGTGGGGGTGATCTGGACTGGCCGGTTGGCATAGTTTTCCACCACCCGCCGCCAGACAGCAGCGTTGTAATCGTCCGTGCCCTGGATCACATCGAAGAGGTTGTAGCCCCAGACCACCAAACCAACGCCGAGGAAGATCAGCGAATACTGGCGCGGCCCGGTGGCGGCATTGTAATAGGTCTCGATCTGTTCCACCTGCGTGGCGCTCTGATATTTGTCATAGTAATACAGACTGCGGTCATAGAAATAGAGCGACGCTCCCACCAGCAGCAGTTCGGTGGCCAGAAAGATCGAACCCTTGGTGTTCTGTTTATTGGAGAATTGCCCCCAACCCGGGGCCAGGGCGGATTTGATGATGTTCCCACGCATGGAATTGGCTTCCATCTCATAGATCTGGAGCAGCTTCTGCCGTTCCAGCAGCTCGGTGCGGTATTCCGCCCGTTGCCGCCAATCCATCCAGCCATATTTGGTGCTGTCCGAGAATTGGACGATGTCGAATCCCGCCTGGGCGGACAGGAATGTGATGCCAACCAGCAGAAGGAGAAGCAGATAGATTTTTCTCATACTCACCTCATCAACGCTTCGGAAATCTTGTTCAGGGGAGTGATGCTGCGGTCGCGCAGATTCACCTGCCAGACATAGAAATAGGTGTCCTGAGGCGTGATCAGGTCATAACGGGCTTCATATTTGAACTGACCGGTGGAGATCAGTATCTTCCATCCGGAATCCCTGATCTCGCTGCGTTGATAGCGTTTCAGAAGCTCTTCGCGCTGTTTTTGGATGCGGGTGTTCAGCAATCCGCCCCGGTATTCGTTCACAATGCGTTGGGCAAAGGACACGGGATCGGATTGGGCCTCGAGCAGATTCTGCATCTGGGCGGCTTTGGTTCGATACTCGGGTCTGTTGTTCAGGTTTGAGGCCTGCCGGTAGAGCGAGAGCGCCTCCGAGTAACGGCTGGCGGATTCGGCTTTCTCCCCTTGTTGAAAGAGTTCTGCAGCCCGGGCGATATTGGCTTTGATCGTGTTCAGGCGCCCGATCGCCTCCAGGGCGGGAGGGTAATTGGCAATGATATCGAAGGTTTTTTCATAATGCATCTGTGCCGCATCGAAATTCCCTTCTGCCAGCAGGCTGTCTCCCCGTCGGATATATAGTGATGCCACATCCTGCAGGCGCCTGTCCACCTCGGCTTTTTTGCGGGGATCATACTGCACTGCGATGCGGAAAAAACGATCTGCCTCCAGATAATCCTGACCGGCCAGAAAGTCCTCCGCCTGCCCCAGATAGGCTTCGGCGATCAGAACGTTGATCTCATCGTTGTTCACCACCGGGTAGCGGGCAAGCTCGAACAGTATGCGGAGCCCCTCACTATAATAACCCGAGCTATACAACCTCTTGGCATAGGCCACTTTGTTCGGAACGAAACGCAACACCTGCTTGCGGCTGACCACTTCATAGCTGTTATTCGGATAGTTGTCAAACAGATGCATGTAGTCCGCCCAGGCTTTGTCATGATCTACAAAGACATCCAGGGCGAAATTGATCCGGCGCGAGAGCATTTCCGGAACCAGTTCGGAATCCGGGAACTCCCGCAGTATGGCATTCACATAATCCAGCGCCAGTTGCGGGTTGTTCGCTTTCTGGGCTTCATCGGCCAGAAATCTGTAGATCTCGCCCAACACGACATCCGCTTCCTCGGAATTGGATAGTTTCAAAAAACGGATGCTCAGTTGCCAGGAATTGCGCTCTTTGGCCAGCAGGGCAAGCTCGTAATAGCAGCGGGACCGCACCATTTCGCTGCGGGTGACCAGGGCTCCATTGTTGCCCTTTTGGATGTACTCATCCAGCTCCTGGATGGCAGCGGCATAGCGCCGGTTGTTATAGTGATCCTCAGCGCTGCGCAGTTTATTCATCTCACAGGCACTGATGCCTCCCAGGAGCAGGAGGAGCAGCAGAGTCCTGAAAGCTTGGTTTCTGGTGATCATCTACAGCGTATAGACAGTATCTTCACGGGCAAAATCAAAGATTTCGGAAGGCGTGGCCGCGAGTGCCTGTTTCAGCTCATCCGAAATGCCATGGGTGAGCAGGATGCGTTTGATCCCGGAATACTCCAGTTTGAGTACTTGCCGAGCCTCCGGATGCAGGGCATCGATGATCACCGTGTGGCAGTGCGGAAGGATCCCGGACAGGCAATCGGTGGTGGCAATATCGGAAGTGTAAAGCAGGGAACCCTCGGTATCGGTGATCATAAAGCCATAGGAACTCATCTGATTGGGCAGGTTGCCCGCTTTGATGATCTCGGCATAGCCTAAAAGATGATCGGTTACCACCGGTGTGACCTCGGGATAGTAGAGCTCGCATTCTTTGCAGTCGTGTATCTGCAAAGGAAAGCTGAACTTCTGAATGAAGGTATACTGCAGCTGGATCATTTCCAGCACCGCGGCAGGGCGTTCCGGCAGGAAAAGGTGCAAAGGTTTGCTGCGGTTTTGCAGATAAAGCATCTGCAGCACCATGAAGATGCCGGAAAGGTGATCGGGATGATAATGGCTGATATAGATGGCATCCAGCTTGTTCTGGTCCAGCTGGTGCCGGAGCAACTGCCGGTAGGTTCCTTCACCGCAATCGAACAGCAGGTGGTTTTCTCCCACCTGCACATACAAGGCACTGAGATGTGTATCCAGATTCGGCAATCCGGGACTGATGCCCAGCATAATGAATCTCATTGCTTACCCCTTGCAGTTTTTTGTTGGTTGCTGGGAACCACGATCGGAATCTGGTCCAGCTTGCGCCCAAAGATCAGGAAAAAGGCGGCGAACATCACCGTGGTGATGATCAGCAGCACCCTCTCCCCAGTGATGAAGATGATGATTGTGGTGAGGGCGATCAGGACATTGATGGTATAGATGATGATCGCCGTAACCTTGATCGAACCCAGGGCGGTATTGATGCGATGGGTGGAATGGTCTTTCCCCCCCTGCATCACATGCCTGCCATCCCGTTTACGGGTATAGCTCACCAGAGAGATATCGAAAATGGCATAGCTGAGCAGCAACACCGGCAGCAGGTAGAACATATTGTCCTCATGGGTCAGCACGGCATAGCGCGCCATCAGGATACCCATCGAGGAGAGGAAATATCCGATGAACATGGAACCCGCATCACCCAAAAAGATCTTGGCGGGATTGAAATTGTAGGGTAAAAAACCAAAAGTGGAACCGGCAAAGCTGAGTGAGATCAGCCCGATCAGCGCCATAGTCTGCATATTGGTGTTATTGGCATTGGTGAGGCTGAAGGCAAAGAACCCCAGGCCCAGGATCCCCGCCATCCCGCTGATGATGCCATCCATGTTGTCCAGAAAGTTCAAGGCGTTCATCAGGCCCACCATCCACAGCAGCATCAGGGGCAGGGAGATATAAATCGTACCGAACATCTGCTGCAGCTCCTGAACGCTGAAATTGCTGAATATGAACAGCATACTCACCAGCAATTGCCCCAGTAGCTTGATCAGGGGGCGCATGCCCCGGCGGTCGTCCACCAAACCGATCAGCACGATGATCACCGAGCCGGCCAGATAGCCCAGCATGGCTTTGTCGAAATAACGTCCGGGAGAGATGGCCACATCATAGATGCAGAGCAGGAAGAATCCCAGAAACACACTGAGCCCCCCCATTAGGGGCACGCAGGTCAGGTGCATCTTGCGGGCTTCCGGTTTGTCCACGAAATTGATCGCACGGGCAAAGCGGATGATGAATGGTGTCAAACCATACACCAGCAACCAGGACATTATGAACACGCTCAGGTATTCATAGATCCGATCTTCCATTACGTTATCTCCAAACTTCGTTTCAGATCACATTCCCCACAGGGCTAGTTTTTGTCAATGCAAAAAGGAACACAGCTTCCCAGGAGAGGATAGGCTTGATCTTATTCCTTGACGGATTCTTCTCATGCTTTTGATGGTTTCCCCAAAGATATCATAATCCAAAAAGAAGTAAAAATGCATTATCTCAAAGTAGCTCTTCTCTATGCCAGCCTGCTTCTGGCAGCCATCGGATCATCAGCGCAAGCACCGGACTGGCTGTGGGCTCAAACCGCCGGAGGCACCAACAATGATTATGGTTGGGATTTGGCTACCGACGATAGTGGAAATTGTTATGTGACCGGGTATTTTGAGGGTGCCGCTGATTTTGGATCAGTATCTCTTATTGGTGGTGGCGGATACAACTTCTATGTGGGCAAACTCGACACCAGTGGCAACTGGCAGTGGGCAAAGTCTATAGATGCACTGACCAGCCAGGGAAATGGCATCGCGGTCGATCCCTCAGGAAACTGCCATGTGATGGGATCATTTCTCTTAACAGCGATTATTGGCGACACTACTTTGGTCTCAGCAGGTGGCTCGGATGTCTTTATTGCGAAATTGGACTCCGCAGGCAACTGGCTGTGGGTAAGGCAAATCGGAGGATCGGGATCTGAATATTGCCATCAGGGAATAGCCCTGGACAGCTATGGAGACATCTATGTTACAGGTCATTTTGAGCAATCGGTGACTATCGGCTCGAGCACTTTGTCCAGCACTGGCGGAATGGATGTCTTTATTGCGAAACTGGACTCTGGGGGAAACTGGCTTTGGGCAAGGCGGGCGGGTGGCTCTGCATATGATGATATGGGATTGGGGATAGCCACCGATAGCGCTTCCAACTGCTACGTAACCGGTGTGTTTTATGGATCAGCCGATTTTGGCCCCACCACCTTAACTACAAGCGGGATTAGCGATATCTTCATTGTAAAATTGGATGGTAATGGAAACTGGCTTTGGGCAAAGCGGGCGGGGGGAATCGACACTGATGCAGGGTATAGCATAGCCACCATGGCAGATGGATCCTCTTACCTGACCGGATCGTTCAGACGCACTGCGGATTTTGGCGACCACACACTGATAAGCGTAAACCAATATCCAGATATCTGCATTGCCAGAATTGACTGTGACGGCAACTGGCTTTGGGCACGACGCGCCGGTTCCGCTGATTATGGAGACGGGGATCATGGCCACGGTATCGTTGTAAACTCCTGTGGGGATTGCTTTGTGACCGGACGATTCCTCGGAACTGCCGATTTCGTGACCTCGATCCTCACCAGCCGTGGCAGCAGCGATGTGTTCGTAGCCGCCCTCGACGCATTCGGAAACTGGCTTTGGGCCAAACGCAGCGGCGGTCAGGGCTGGGATTCTGGTTTAGCAATCAGTACCGATCCGCAAGGCAATGTCCTCGTTACCGGGATTTTTTTCGGAACAGCCACCTTTTCGCCTATTGGCATCACCAGTGTTGGCGGGCAAGACATTTTTATCGCAAAACTATCATTGGCTGTGGAGAACAATGATCCGCAAGCTCCCGAACCGCCTCCCTTTTCCATCTTGTATGATCCCCACCCCAATCCTTTCCGCAAGGGGGACAGGGTCATAATTGACGCCAGGATCGCCGACGGTGAGACTGGATTCCTCACGATCTGCAATCTCCGTGGACAGATTATAGTCATTCAACAGCTTGGGCCGGGAACGCATCAGATCAGTTTCAACACCCACTGCCTGGCTTCCGGTATCTATCTGTGCAAACTCCGAACCCCGTCTGTGAATAGCGCCCGTAAGCTGATCCTGCTGAAATAACTCACTGGGTGGGGAGGGCTGCAGATGGTGAGGGCTAATCAACTGATATCAATTGAAAGCAATGACACGAAAGACGATCTGGACTGGATGTCTGGTCATCAATGTGGTGGCAAGCGAATCTTACTCCTCCACTTCTCTCATTGGAAACACCTGTTTATTGATTACCCACTACCTTTGTAGACAGAGTCTGTTGCCTGCTCAGCTTGAGAGTCCGCGCGTGGCTGAGCGGACGAAATCCACGAAGATCAGCTGTTCGGGAGTGAGAGGACCCATCTCTTCGATCTTGGCCAAAGCTTGGGAGGTATTCAGTCCCTTGCGGTAGAAGAGATTGTAGACTTCTTTGATCGCCGCCACCGCCTCGCTGGAAAAGCCCTTGCGCATCAGTCCCACGCTGTTCAAACCAACGGTCTGATAGGGGTTGCCCTGCCCGCGGGTGTAGGGTGCGATATCCTTCTTAATGGCAGAAGCGCCACCCACAAAGGCATGGGTGCCGATATGCACGAACTGGTGGACAGCCGTCATTCCGCCCAGTGTGGCATGGTCTTGGATATGGACATGCCCTGCCAATTGAACCACATTGGCGATCACGCAGTGGGAGCCGATCTGGCAATTGTGAGCCACATGCACATATTCCATCAGCAGGTTGCCATCCCCCACCACAGTATCCTCCTCCTGTTGGTTGGAGCGGTTTATGGTGCAGAATTCGCGGATGGTGTTGCCGTTGCCGATTCTCAACCGGGTTGATTCACCCTTGAACTTGAGGTCCTGGGGATCGGTGCCGATCACGGCAAAGGAAAAGATTTTGTTGTCATCTCCGATGCTGGTCTCTCCGGCGATCACCACATTGGACTGGATCAGGTTCCCCCGGCCCAGCTTCACCTGGGGCCCGATCCGGCACCAGGGCCCGATCTGGCAATCCTCGCCGATCACGGCTCCTTCGGCAACAATGGCGGTGGGATGGATGAAGGTCATTTGTTCTTCTCCTGGATCATTGCCATGAAATCGCCTTCCGCCACCTTGTCGTTGCCCACATAGGCTTCACCGTGCATCTTGGAAAGCGACCGCTTCAGCGAGATCACCTTCATCTCATAGCGCAGCGTATCGCCGGGCAGCACCGGTTTGCGGAACTTCACGTTATCGATGGAGGCGAAATAGGCCACATAGTTTTGGGGATTCTCCAGTTGGTTGAGCAGGATGATCCCCCCGGCCTGAGCCATGCCCTCCACGATCAGGACACCCGGCATGATCGGATGTCCGGGAAAATGCCCCTGGAAAAAGGGTTCGTTGATGGTAACATTCTTGATCCCGGTGATGGACTCGTTGGGCACGAAATCTATGATCTTGTCCACCAGCAGGAAGGGATAACGGTGGGGCAGGATGTTCATGATGGCGTTGATGTCGAACACCACATCCTTGGTCTTTTTCTTCTGGTATTGCAGTTGCAGTTCCTGCTTGAGCTGTATCTGGCGCAGCTTTTTCACCAGCTCCACATTGGTCTTGTGCCCGCTGCGGGCTGCCAGGATATGGCCACGGATGGGCATGCCCAAGAGCGCGATATCCCCCAGCAGGTCAACCACCTTGTGGCGCACGAATTCGTTGTGGTAGCGAAGCGGGTGGTTGTTCAGGATGCCTTCCGGCGAGACCGTAACCGGTTCATGATAGCCAAACACATCCTGCAGGTGTTTCAGTTCCGCCTCACTCATATTGGGTTCGGCGATCACCAGGGCATTCTCCAGCGAACCGCCCTTGATCAGCCCCATCTCCTTGAGCTGCAGAATCTCATTGATAAAGCAGAAGGTGCGCGCTCCGGCGAATTCCTTCTCGAAATACCGGATATTGGGCAGCCAGGTGTATTGCGTGCCCAGATAGGGGTGCTTGTAATCGATCATGAAGGTTACCTTCAGCTCGTTGGAAGGCACGATCACGATGTCCACATTCTCTTCGGGGGCGGAAAAACTGATCGGATTGTTAAATTCGAAGAAGACCCGTTCGGAATCCTGCTGCTGGATGCCGGCCTGGCGCAGCAGATTGAGAAAAACGATGGGCGAGCCATCCGCCACCGGCGCTTCGGGACCATCGATCTCGATGCGGATGTTGTCGATATTCAGTCCCTTGATGGCGGAGAGCACATGCTCGATGGTACCCACCTGGGCATCCTTGATGCCGATCGTGGTGCCGCGGGAGATATCCACCACATGATCGATATCGGCAGGGATCTCCGGTTTGTCCGGCAGGTCGGTGCGGATGAAAACGATGCCTTCGTCCTTGCCGGCCGGTTTGAAGCGGATGGAGGTGATCTCGCCGGAATGGAGACCGATGCCAGTGTAGGACACTTCGGAGCAGATGGTGTGCTTGTATTCGACCATGTTATTCCCCCTTATGATTGCGCTGTTTCAGGTAAAAGCGGTAGAGTTCGGGCAGTTTCTTCTGGCTGGCCATGATGCGTTTCATCAGACCCGCTTCCTCGGCGGGGGAGCCAAAATAGCGCCCGTCGGCGGGAATATCGTGCGTAACGCCGGCCTGGGCTCCCACCATGGCCCGGTCGCCAATGCTGAGATGTCCCGCCACGCCCACCTGCCCCGCCAGATACACATAATCGCCCACAATGGTGCTCCCCGCCAAACCCACCTGGGCGCAGAGGATGCAATGCCTGCCCACCTGGCAGTTATGACCAATCTGGACCAGGTTGTCGATCTTGGTGCCCTCCCCGATCTTGGTGGAGCCCAGGGTGGCACGGTCGATGGTGGTGTTGGCGCCGATCTCCACATGATCCCCGATCACCACATTCCCGATCTGGGGTATCTTCTGTTGGATCCCCTCCAGCAACAGGAAACCGAATCCATCCGCCCCGACCACACAACCGGAATGGATGATCGCCTCTTTGCCGATGATGGTATCCGCATAGACCGATACATTGGGATAAAGATGGGTGTTCGCTCCGATGGAAACATTGTCCCCGATCTGGCAATTGGCTTCGATGATTGCGTTGTCCGCGATCACACAGTTTTTCCCGATGCTCACCCCGGCGGCGATGGCCACCCCCTCACCCAGCCTGGTGGCTTTCCCCACCTGGGCCAGGGGATGGATACCCGCCTGGGGTCTGGGTTCGCTGAAATGCAGCCACCAGCTCACCAACCTCATCAAGGCAAAATAGGGCTTGTCCGTGATCAGCAGATTCCGCCCGGGCAACCTGTCCGAGCAGGCGGGAGAGCAGATGATCAGGCCGGCGGCGGAAGCCTGAACCGCTTCGAAATATTTCTCCTGTTCGCAGAAGATGATGGTGTCCGGCCCGGCTTCCCGGGGTTCGGAAACGCTGCTGAGGGAAAGCTTGGCCTCGCCAACAAACTCTCCTCCGATCACTGCTCTGATCTGATCGACGCCCAGGCTGGTGGCAAATCTCTTCATGGCTTGATATCAGGCTTGAAGGGGTCTTCCCAGTCCCCTGGTCTGGGGGTTTCGTTGGGTGGCGGCTTGATCTCTTCGGTGGGCGGGAGGGTAGTTTCCATCGGCTTGATGGTGTCCTTGTTCAGCTCCAGTAGTATCTGATCGGTCAGGTCAAGGGCGGGCAGGGCATAGAGGATCGTGCCCATGCTCACATCGAAGATCATGGTATATTTTTCGTCTTCCGCCGTCTTGGTGATGATATTGTGGATCTTCAAAGTGAGCGGATCGATCAGTTCCCGATAGCGCTGTTCAGCCGCTCCCCCTTCGCCGAAATAATCTTCCAGCAGGCGCCCGGCCTCCGCTTTCTTGGTGTCGATCCGGCTCTGCGCCTCGCGTTTATAGGCCTCGGTCTTGGTGAGCTTATCTATCTCATAATCGCGTTCCATTTGCTTGATCTCTTCATCCAGTTGGCGGATCTGGTTTGTCCAGTTTTGCTTGTCCAGATTGAACAGGCGCGAGATCTCCGCCGCTTCGTTGCTTTCCAACAGCAGGCGGTCGGTATTCACATAGCCCAGCTTCACGGCTTGGCCATAGCCCAGGCTGAACAGCGCCAGCATGAGCAACACTGAGAGTAGTGTCTTTTTCATTGTATCTCCTGATAAATAGGGATGGCTTGTGTGGAATTCGGCTCAGTCATCGAGCCCAAATTTGGGATCGAGCACCTTTACGGCACGCACATCGTCCACCCGGCGCACCGGCGTGGTGAGCGGCGCCTCATGTAATAATACCGGATTGTCCCGGCATTCCTGCGCGATCTCCAGCATGGCGGCGGCAAAATCGTCCAGCGATTGCTTGCTCTCCGTTTCGGTCGGTTCGATCATCAGAGCTTCCGGAACGATCAGCGGGAAATAGATGGTGGGGGCGTGAAATCCCTTGTCCAACAGCCGTTTGGCGATGTCCAGGGTGTTCACCCCCTGTTCCTTCTTCTGCCAGCTGGAATCAGCCACGAATTCATGCATGCAATATTCGTCATATTGGATGTGGTAATGCTCCTTCAGCAAGGCCATCAGGTAGTTGGCATTGAGGATGGCGTTCTGCGAAACCTTCCGCAGGCCCTCCGCCCCCAGGCTCCTGATATAGAAATAGGCCCGTAAGAGCACGGCGACATTGCCATAGAAGGTGTGCACTTTCCCGATGGAGGTGGCTTCATGCGAGTAATCGAAATGGTAGCCGTCATCGTTCCTGGCGATCATAGGCACCGGCAGATAGGGGGTCAGTTTGGACACCACGCCCACAGGGCCGCCGCCGGGTCCGCCCCCGCCATGGGGGGTGGTGAAGGTTTTATGGAGGTTGAAATGCATCACATCGAAGCCGATCTTTCCGGGTTGGACGATGCCCATCAGCGCGTTCAGATTTGCCCCGTCCATATAGATCAGGCCGTCCACGCCATGGATGATGGCGGCGATCTCCTCGATCTGGCTTTCGAACAGCCCCAGGGTGTTGGGATTGGTGAGCATGAAGCCGGCGGTGTTCTCATCCACGATGCTTCTCAGGTGGTCGAGGTCGCATCTGCCGCTGGCATTGGATTTCAGCTCCACCATCTGGTAGCCCACCAGGGTGCAGGTGGCGGGGTTGGTGCCGTGGGCGGAATCGGGGATAATGATCTTGGTTTTGTGGTGGTTTCCCCTGGCCTTGTGGTAGGCGGCGATGATCTTGATGCCGGTGAATTCGCCCTGGGCGCCGGCAACCGGTTGCAGCGTAACCTGGTCCATGCCGGAGATCTCCGCCAGCATTCCCTGCAGCTCATAAAGGATCGCCAGTATGCCCTGCAGCGTGGATTCCGGCTGCAGCGGATGGAGGTTGTTGAAACAACTGTGGCGAACCAAGGCTTCGTGCAGCTTGGGATTGTATTTCATGGTGCAACTGCCCAGCGGATAGAGCCCCTTTTCGATGAAATGGTTCTTGTGCGAAAGCCCGATATAGTGGCGCATCACGTCCAGTTCGCTCACTTCGGGCAGGCGGGCTTTGTTCTGTCTCAGATGTTCGGCGGGGATCAGTTCCTCCAGCCGGGAGTCCAGTTCCCGGGCGGGCAAAGAGCAGCCGGTTCTGCCGGGGGTGGAATATTCAAAGATGGTCTTAGCCATGGCAAACCTCCTTCATGGCGGTGAGGAAGGCCTCCAGATCGGCCCTGCTCTTCTTCTCCGTGACTGCGATCAGCAACTGGTTCTGGTGGCCATAACGGGCCAGATCCACTCCGGGATAGATGCCCCGGGGTAGCATGGCGTCAATGATCTGTTCCGGTGGAAGGGGTGTGGAGAGAGAGAATTCCTTGAAGAAGGGGGTGTCCGGATAACTTAGTGAGAAACCCGGAAGCTTGGCCAGTTCAGCTGCCAGGAAATGCGCCTTCTGGGCCGATTGCGTGGCGACCTCGATCAAACCCTCGCACCCCAGCAGGCTCAGATAGACCACCGCGGCCAGGGTGCAGAGCGACTGGTTGGAACAGATATTGGAGGTGGCCTTGTCCCGGCGGATATGTTGCTCGCGGGCTTGCAGGGTGAGGGCATAGGCGCGCCGGCCTTCCTTGTCCAGGGTACCTCCCACGATGCGCCCCGGCATTGCCCTTGCCATCTCCAGTTTGGTGGCAAAAAAGCCAAATAGCGGGCCTCCCAGATACATGCTGTTGCCCAGCGCCTGCCCCTCCCCCACAACGATATCGGCATGGTAGTCCGAGGGCGGGGTGAGCACGGCCAGCGAAATGGGGTCCACCGCTGCGATCAGGAGCGCCTTGGGCTGACTGTGCGCCGCTTGTTCCAACTCCTGCACGGGCTCGATGTTGCCAAAGAAATTGGGGGTCTGGATCACCACGCTGCCGATGCTGTCGTCCATCATTGCCATCAATTGCTCCGGATCGGTAACGCCATTTCGGGCCGGGCAGGTGAGCAGTTCGATCCCGCTGCCCTCGGTGTAGGCTTTGATCACCTTCACATATTCGGGATGCAGCGTGGCGGGGAGGATGGCGCGGGGCAGTCGGTTCCTGCGCACCGCCATCAGGATCGCCTCGGCGATGGCGGAGGCGCAGTCATACATGCTGGCGTTGGCGATCTCCATGCCGGTCAGCTCACAGATCATGGTCTGGTATTCATAGATGTATTGCAGCGTGCCCTGGCTCACCTCGGCCTGGTAGGGCGTGTAGGCGGTGAAAAATTCCGGGCGGGAAACCAATGTGTCCACCGCCGCCGGAATGAAATGGTCATAGACACCGGCGCCCAGGAAGGAATTCATACTCTGGGTGCACACATTGCCGCAGGTGCGTTCCCGGATCAGGCGTGTGAGTTCCAGCTCAGACAACGGCCGGGGCAGGTTCAAGTCTTGTTTCAACCGCAGTTTTTCCGGTATGGCTGCGATCAGCTCCTCAAAGGAGTTCACCCCGATGCGGGCGAGCATTTCCCGCCGCTGGGCATCGGTATTTGGAATATAAGGCATCATTGCTCCTATAGCTTCTTGCGTATAAAAATATGATTTTTTTACCATTTTCTCAGACTGCCTGTTTGTGTCAATGCTAAATTTCCGGCTGATTTCATCAGAATTCGGGAGTAGCGCAGGCACACACAGACAGACTTCCGGCCCATCTCTCCCATTAGCAATACGGAATCATTACGGAGTCATTACGGATTAAATCCGTAATGACTCCGTAATGATTCCGTATTGCTAATGGGAGAGATGGCAGGAAAAAAAGCAACTGGTATTTAAAACCGATCAAGACTGATCAGGTCTCCTGACCGGATGGCACTGGCAGTATTGTCCAGCATATATCTCCTTTCTCTTTCCCTATCATCTCTTATGAAAAAAAACTCCGTTCCTCCGCCCCTCTGTTTTAATAAACCGAAGTACTCGCCACCCCGACAGACGAGACGCCTGCGATTCTCTCCCCCAGCCGGCTCCATGCTCTTACATCTTTTCTCTTTTATCTTTTATCTTTTCTCTCCTACGCAGAGCCTACCCTACCCCAGCCTGATCGCCTGTTTGGGGCATTTTCCCACGCAGATCTCGCAGCCGATGCATTTGTCCTTATCGATCACATGCACCTGTTTCACCTCGCCGGAGATGGCCTGCACCGGGCAGTTTTTGGCGCAGATGGTGCAGCCGATGCAGAGATCGGGGATGACCTCCGCTTTTTTGCGCAGGCCGGCGAAGAGGTCCTGGATCGCCTTGGTGGGGCAGACGGTGGCGCAGAGGCCGCAATTGATGCATTTGTCATAGTCGATGCGGGCGAGGTTGTTGGCCACGGTGATGGCCTGGACGGGGCATTTGCGGGAGCAGAGCCCGCAGCCGATGCAGGGATGGGCGCTTCCGCAGAGTTGCCGGGCTTCGGAGCCCTTGCCCAGGGAGGAGCATTTGATATAGACGATGCGGTTGATGGGCACCAGCATGATCAGTTTGCGGGGGCAGGCTTTGACGCAGGCGCCGCAGCCGGTGCACTTTTCGGTGTCGATGCAGCGCATTCCGTGTTGGTCCAAGCTGATGGCGCCGAAGGGACAGGAATTCAGGCAATCGTTGAAGCCCATGCAGCCCCAGGAACAGGCGTTGGGGCCATCGGCGATGTTGACCGCGGCCTTGCAGCTTTCGACGCCCTGATAGGCATATTTCCAGTTGGTGTTGTTGTAACCGCCGGAGCTGCAATGGATAACCGCCACTTTTTGTTGCATGGCGCCGGCGGTCATACCCATGATGCGGGCGATCATGGCCGCCACGGCCGCTCCGCCGGGGGCGCATTGGTTCACTTCCGCCCCTTCATGCACGATGGCATCGGCATAGCCGGCGCAACCGGGCATTCCGCAGGCTCCGCAATTGGCTCCGGGCAGGACCTGGGTGATCTCCTCGACGCGGGGATCAACCTTCACTTCAAACACTTTGGAGGCGAAAGCCAGCACCAGGCCGAAGGTGAGGCCCAATCCGCCCACGATCGCCATCGGGATTCCGATATCCTCGGCCAGTTCAGCCTGGAGCAGGGGAAGGTAGTAGATCAGGAATGTAGTCATTTCGCTCTCCCTCAGATCTTGAAGCCCATGAAGCCATAGAAGGCCAGGGCCATGATGCCGGCCAGGATCAGCCCGATCGGCATTCCGCGCATGCTTTTGGGCAGTTCCGCCAATTCCAGGCGCTCACGCATCCCCGCCATCGCCAGCAGCACCACGGTGAAGCCCACGCCGGAGAAGAAACCGTTGAGCACGGCATCCAGGAAGTTGTAGGCGGTGATGCCATCGCTGCGGAAGGCTTTGGTGTTCAGGATCGCCACGCCCAGCACGGCGCAGTTGGTGGTGATCAAAGGCAGGAAAACGCCCAGGGATTTATAGAGGGCGGGGGCATTCTTTTGGATCACCATCTCCACGAATTGGACCAGGGCGGCGATGGTGAGGATGAAGGCGATGGTCTGCAGATACATCAGGCCAAAGTATTCCAGGAAATAGCGGTTGATGATGAAGGTGATCGCCGAGGCGAGGGTCATCACAAAGATCACCGCCATGCCCATGCCAAAGGCGGAATCGAGCTTTTTGGAGACACCCAGATAGGGACAGAGCCCCAGAAAGCGGGCCAGCACGAAGTTTTGGATGAAGATGGCGGTCATCGCCATCACGAAGATTTCTCCCAGGTAACCCATTATTTCTTCTCCTTCAGCATGTTCATCAAAGCCATCAGAAAGCCCAGCGTGATGAAGGCTCCCGGGGCCAGGATGGCCATCAGCATGGGATCGTAGGTTTTGGGCAACACGGCAATGTTCAGCCAGGTTCCGTTGCCCAGGATCTCACGGAAAGTGGCCACGACCACCAGCGACAGGGTGAATCCCACGCCCATGCCAATGCCGTCGGCAAGGGAATTGAGGGTGTTGTTCTTGCTGGCAAAAGCCTCCGCCCGGCCCAGGATGATGCAGTTCACCACGATCAGGGGAATGAACAGGCCCAGGCTCTTATGCAATCCAGGCTGGTAGGCGGCCATGATCATGTCCACGATGGACACGAAGGAGGCGATGACCACGATGTAGACCGGGATGCGGATCTTGGGGGGCGTGATGCCCTTGATCAGGGAAATGATGATGTTGGAACAGACCAACACGAAGGTGGCGGCGGCGCCCATGCCCAGCGCATTCTCCACCGAGGTGGAAACCGCCAGGGTGGGACAGATGCCCAGCACGATCACGAAGATGGGATTCTCCTTGATGATGCCTTTGGTGAATTCGGCGAAAAATCTCATTGCCCACCTCCCGCGGCAGGGGTTTCCAGGGCGGCCACCTGCCTGGCCTCCACATCCCGGCGCACCAGGGCCAGCTGTTCCTGCAGGGATTGGGCGATGGCGCGCGAGGTAATGGTGGCGCCGGTGAGGGATTTGATCTTCCCGCCATCCTTGTCCACCACCAGTTCTTCACCCACGAGGCCTTTGAAGCCATCGCGGAAGAAATCCTGGGTGCAGTTTGCCCCCAAACCGGGGGTCTCCGCCTGGTCGATCACCTTGATGGCGATCAACCGGAATTGGGGATCCACCCCCGCCATGGTCTGGATCTTGCTGCTATAGCCGGTTTTGGCGGCGGTGAAGGTGTAGCCCTTCAGTTCCCCGCTGGCGGTGTCCCGGGCTTCATAATAGACCAGGGAATCGGCTTCCAGCCTGATGGTTACGGGGTCAAAGGCGGCGCCGGGGATCAGTTCGTTGCGGGCCGCCTCGGCTTCCCTGCGTTTGATATCGGCGATGCGGTCCTTGGTGATGGAATTCACCCAGGCCAGGATGCCGCTGGCGATCAGGCAGATGATGAGCAAAGTGAATCCAAGTTTGAGATAGTATTTCATTTCTTGACGCTCCCAAAAGGTCTGGGCAGGGTGATGCGGTCGATCAGGGGCACCATCACATTCATGAACAGGATGCTGTAGGACACGCCCTCGGGATAACCGCCCACCAGACGGATGATCACGGTCAGCAGCCCGCAGCCGATGGCGAAGATGATCCTGCCATTGCGGGTGAGGGGGCTGGTGGTGTAGTCGGTCGCCATGAAAAAGGCGCCCAGCATCAGACCGCCGGAAAAGATATGGAAGAAAGGCAGGGACAGCGAATAGCGGACATCGCCCACGCCGCCGAACAGGAAACTGAGCACGAACACGGTGAGGATATAGAACAGCGGGATGCGCCATTCAATGATGTTCTTCCACAACAGCCAGAGGGCTCCCAACAGCAGGGCGAACACGGAAACCTCACCGATGCAGCCGCCGATGTTGCCCCAGAACAGGGCTTTCAGGGTGCCCAGATCGAGCAGGCTGGTGAAGATGCGGCCGGAGAGGTCGAGATTGGTGGCGGGATCGGAGGTGAGCGAATTCACGAAGGTGCTGTCACGCAGGGTCTGCGCCACTTTCAAAGGGGTGGCGGAGGTAACCAGTTCATAGGCTTTGGGGGCCAGGGCCTGCAGGTTGGAATCGATCAGCTCGAGGTTGTTGATACCGTTGATGGAGGCTTCATTCAGCTTGCCGGCGGCGGTGCGCAGCCAACCGCTGGTCATCAGGGTGGGCCAGGAAGCCAGCAGGAAAGCCCTGCCCAACAGGGCCGGATTCACGGGATTATTGCCCAGGCCGCCAAAGACCTGCTTGCCCACGGCAATTCCGAACACCGCCCCCACGATGGGCAGCCAGAGCGGCGAACCGGCGTGGATGTTGTAGGCCAGCAGCATGCCGGTGAGGAAGGCGCTGCCGTCGGCCACGGTGATGGGAACCTTGCGCAGCTTCTGGATCAGGGCTTCGGTGGCAACCGCGGACACGGCTCCCAGCAGGGTGAGCAGCAGCGAGCGGAAACCCCAGTTATAGACGGCGAAGATCAAAGCCGGAGTGAGCGCCAGCACCACATTCCACATCACATTGGGAATGGTGGTGC
This sequence comes from uncultured Candidatus Cloacimonadota bacterium, assembly GCA_964631665.1. GTDB lineage: Bacteria > Cloacimonadota > Cloacimonadia > Cloacimonadales > Cloacimonadaceae > Syntrophosphaera. The sequence goes on from CAZVXK010000002.1 coordinate 32,606, forward strand.
GGTCGTGCAGATGGGGAGCGGGGGAAACAGTGTATTTGTCTTTCATCGGGTGTTCCTCTCTCTATTTCTTGGCCCGCTGCAGTTCGGCGTAACGTACCTTGCCGGTGTCGATCCACTGCACCAAACGGATCTGGGCGGGGCACACATAGGCACAGCTTCCGCATTTCATGCAGTCGTTGAGACCAGCCTGCACCGCCATGTCCAGCTTGTTATACTTCACAGTCTGGGCGATCAGGCTGGGCAGCAGGTTCATCGGGCACACATCCACGCAACGGGCGCAACGCAGGCAATCATGCTCCTCATTCAGCCGGGCTTCGCGTTCATTCAACAGAACCAGGCCGGAGCTGCCCTTGGCCACAGGGGCGTCCAGATTGGGCAGGGCAAAACCCATCATCGGGCCGCCGGAGATGATCTTGCCGATCTCCGCAGTGGTTCCGCCACAGAAATCCACCAGCTCGGAAAAAAGAGTGCCGATGCGGGCTTTGAGGTTCTTGGGCTGTTTCACCACGGAACCGGTGACACTGATCACCCGCTCGACCAGGGGTTTTTTGTAGCGGACGGCTTCATAGATGGCCACGGCGGTACCCACATTCTGCACCACCACGCCCACCGCCATGGGCAGCCCGCCGGCTGGAACCTTTCTGCGGGTGGCAGCATAGATCAATTGCTTTTCCGCGCCCTGGGGATATTGGAGTTTCAATGGCACCACGCTGAGGTTGCTCTCTTTGGCCAAAAGCTTTTCCAGCAGGGCGATGGCGTCCGGTTTGTTGGCTTCGATGCCGATCATACCGGTCTTGGCGTTCACGATCCTCATCACCAGTTTCAGCCCGGCGATGATGTCCTCCGGACGCTGCAGCATCAGCCGGTAATCGGAGGTGAGATAGGGCTCGCATTCCACGCCGTTGAGGATGACGGTGTCGATTGGCTTGTCCGCTGGCGGGGAGAGTTTTACATAGGTGGGGAATCCGGCTCCGCCCATGCCGCAAATGCCTGCCTCGCGCACCCGTTCCTTCATCTCTTCCGGGGGGAGCTGCAGATAGTCCGTCTCATCGGTCAGTTCGATCCAGGTGTCGGCTCCATCCCCGCTGATCTCGATAGCGGTCTGCCGGCCTCCGCAGGGATGGTTGAAACGCTCGATCTTGGTGACTTTGCCGCTGATCGAAGCATGCTGGGGAATGGAAACAAAACCCGAGGCTTCGGCGATCATCTGCCCCGTTTTCACCTCATCGCCCACCTTGACCACCGGTGTGGAAGGCGAACCGATGTGTTGCGAAAGCGGGATCACCACCCGTTGGGGCAGGGGCAGTTCCTCGATCGGGGCGGTGGCGGAATAATGCTTGTGATCATGAGGATGCACACCCCCAGGAAAAGTCTTCAACCTCATTAAAACTCCCGTTGACTCTATTGATCGGAGTCAAATATAATTTTTTCGCCACGTTTTTTAAATATGCATATCAGGCAAGGATTTTTTTGGGTGAGTGGTGAGGGAAGAGGGGGTTAACGGGTTAATGGGTTAACGGATGAGTAGGTGAATGGTTAATGGTTAATGGTGATCCCAGGCTCAACCAGGAGGCCTCTTTTCATCTGTTCATCTGTTCATCTTTTCATCTGTCTTCCCCTGCTCAGGTCTTGTTTTTCAGCTCATCCAGCTGGGGTTTCACATAGAGGTTGTAACATTCGGGACAGATGCTGTGGGTGAAGGAGGTATCGGTGTTTTCGGTGATATACACTTCCACATCCTGCCAGTGGTTGCGGTCACTGCGCACCTTTTTGCAATAGGAACAGATGGGCAGCAGCTTTTCCAAAGCGCGGATACGGGCGGCGGCGGTTTCCAGATCCTGGCGCTGCTTTTCCAGCTTGAGGGCGGATTTGATGCGCACCAGCAGTTCCACGGTGGAATAAGGCTTGGAGAGGTAATCAACCGCACCCAGATCGAAACAGCGCCTGAGCGGCTCCATTTCTTCGTCCAGCCCCACAGCGGTGACCATGATGACCGGCACATTTGCAGAATGGGGGCTGGTTTTCACTTTTCCCAACACCTCATAGCCATCCAGGCCAGGCATCATGATGTCCAGCAGGATCAGGTCCGGCAGCGTGGTCTCGAGTTCCCTCAGCATCGCTTCGCCGGAGGCAAAGAGCAGGGTGTTCGCAAACCCGGCCTGGGCCAGAACGGTTTTAAGCAGCTTCAGGTTGATGGTGTCATCATCCACCAGGAAGATGAGCATGTCATGGAGACCGGGGGGAGCGGCCATGCTTATCTCTTGCGGACAAGATCGGCGGCATATTCGAACATGGCATCCAGGGTGGTGAAACGGTCAAACAACTCGATCGCCTTCTGGAGCTGTTTATCCATGGTGATGGTGATCTTGTAGCCCTCCTGGTCGCCATAGACCTTGCGGATCAGCTCGCTCTTCAGGGAGTTGCGGATGAAGACATCGGCGCTGTCCAGATCGGCCTGGGTGTACTTGATATCCTCGTTGCGCACATAGCTGAGGTATTTATCCATGATCTCGGGCGTGATGTTCAGGTCTCGCGGCACCGTATGGTCATGCTCCACCAGATAGTCCACGGCAAAATTGAAGAAGGTGTTCTTGCGGCGCAGATCAGCCCCGAAGTTGGTGAGGAGATCGGTTTCGATCTCGATGTCGGGCGTGATCCCGCCACCGCCATAGACCTCACGTTTGTTCACGGTGTAATAGATCTCCTCGTGGTTTCTGGCATCCTCGGCCTGGATGTCCGAGGTGGTCACACTCTGGCCTTGCAGCAGGCGGTCGGTGCTCTTTTTGTGAATGCAGCGCCCCGATTTGATATAGTAGTAGGAGGTGGTGATCTTGATCCCGTTCCCGTTGGAAAGCTGGAAGAGCTGCTGCACGCTGCCCTTGCCGAAGGTGGGTCTGCCCATCACCAATCCCTTGTCCCAGTCCTGCAGCGAGCCGGCAAAGATCTCGGAAGCGCTGGCGGAGGCTTCGTTTACCAATACGATGATGGGATAGTTCCGGGCTTTGGTGTTGTAACGGGTGAAGTGCTGACGGTTGGACTGGATGGTTCTGCCCTTGGTTTCCACCACCAGTTTGTTGGAGCCCAAAAATTCGTTCACCGTATCCACCGCCTGGTCGAGCAAGCCACCGGGATTCCAGCGCAGGTCGAGGATGAGGCCGCGGATGTTCTCCGCCTCCAGATTGACCAGGGCGGAGCGCAATTCCTGGGTGGTGTTTTCATTGAACTGGCTGATGCGGATGTATCCCACCTCATTGGGCAGCTTGAAGCTGTAGGGAACGCTCTTGATCTTGATGGTCTCGCGGGTGATGATATACTCCAGGGGCCTGGACACGCCGGGGCGGCTGATGGTGATCACCACGGTGGTTCCCACCTCGCCCCGCATTAGTTTGATGGCTTCATCGGTGTTGAAGCCCACCACGCTGGTGTCGTCCACCCTGATGATCCGGTCGCCGGCAGTGATGCCCATGCGGTAGGCCGGGGTTCCCTCGATGGGCGAAACCACTGTGATGTAATCGCCGATCTTGTCGATCTGGATGCCCAGTCCGCCAAAAGCGCCCTTGGTGGTGGTGGTGAAATCCTCGAATTCGGTTTTGGTGAAATAGGTGGTGTGGGGATCGGTGGAATTAAGCATCCCCACTATGGCAGCCTTGATCAGGTCTTCATCGTTCAGTTCGGTCACATAATTCTGCTTCAGCTTGATCAGAACATCGCTGAACAAGCCCAGCTGGGAATAGAGGTCGGTCCCCTTGTCCTGGTTCTGGGCATAGGCATCGGTGGCGATAAACAGCATCAAGGCAGCCAGAATCCACAGGGAAGCTATGGTGATCAGGGCAAAGCGTTGCTTGGATGTAATCACTTTTCTAAACTCCTATACGGGATAAGACGGTGGATAAAATTCTCTCATGAATATCCTGCGGCGATTTCGTGCCGTTCAAGACAATATATCTGGAAACCTCGGCTCGGGCAATAACCAAATATTGCTGCCGCACCCGCTCGTGGAAATCGAGGTGCTCACTTTCCAGCCGGTCGAGCTGCCGCCGGGAAATGCGGGAAAGCCCTTGCTCCACAGGAAGATCGAGCAGAAAGGTGAGATCGGGGATGGTGTGATAGGTGGCAAAGGTGGTGAGGGTGGCGATCAGATCCAGATCGAGCCGGCGCGCCGCCCCCTGATAGGCAATGGTGGAATCATAATAGCGGTCGCAGAGCACCACCTTCCCCTGTTTGAGGGCGGGAAGGATCCACTGCCCGGTGTGTTGGGCCCGGCTGGCCATATAGAGCAGGAGCTCGGTCTCGGGAAGTATTTCGGAATAGGAGGTATCCAGCAGGAGGCTGCGGATCGCTTCCGCAAGGGGCGGGCCTCCCGGTTCGCGGGTTACCAGGCAGGGAATCCCCCGCTCCTCCAAAGCGGCTTCCAGGAATTTGATCTGGGTGCTTTTCCCACTGCCCTCGATGCCTTCGAATGTGACGAAAAAACCTTTCATTATTAGCTACAGGATGGTGTCGATCAGGAAGTGGGCGTCGTCGCGCCGGGGCTTGTCGATCAGGAAATGAGCGCCCCGGCTTTCCCTCCGCATCAGGGCGCTGCGCACCACGGCAATGGCGATGATGGCCAGATTGCGGGTTTCCACCACTTCCTTGCGCACTGCGTTGTGCTGGTAGAAGTTGTTGATCTCGTTGTAGATGTTTTCCAGGCGGGAGAGGGCATATTTGAGCAAGCGCCGCGAACGCCTGATCCCGGCATAGCCTTGCATGATTGTGCCGATGATCTCACGGTTGTGGGAGATCACCACCCATTCGTTCTCGTTGAACTCCGCCTGTTGTTTCCAGGGCGGGATCACCGGAAAACGCACCTCTTCCTGGTTGGAGGGATGGTTTCCGGCATGCCAGGCGATCACCAGCGCCTCCAGCAGCGAGTTCGAGGCCAGGCGGTTGGCACCATGCAAACCGGTGCAGGCAGCCTCTCCGGCGCAGAACAGGTTGTGGATGTCCGTGATCCCCTCGATGGTGGCAAGCACTCCGCCACAAAAGTAATGAGCCGCCGGCGCCACCGGGATGGGATCGCGGGTGAAATCCAGGCCATTCTCCAGCAAGCGTTTGTTGATGTAGGGAAAATGCCTCAGCAGGATATCATGGTCGATCCCCGTGGCATCCAGATAGCAGAACTTTTCGCCCCGGCGTTTCAACTCGGCGTCGATGGCACGGGAGACCACATCACGCGGCGCCAGGTTTGCCCGGGGATGGTATTGCTCCATAAAGGCGGAACCATCGCTGAGGCGCAGGATGGCGCCCTCCCCGCGCAGGGCTTCCGTGATCAGGAATGTTTCTCCGGCCGGGCTCCAGAAAGCGGTGGGATGAAACTGGACAAATTCCATATTGGCCAATCGCGCTCCCGCCAGGCGCGCCATGGCCATGCCATCTCCGGTGGCCACCTCGGGATTGGTGTTGTGGGCATAAATGCGGGCAGCACCTCCGGAGGCCATCATTGTCTTGCGGGCCCGGAAAATGTGAACTTCGCCACTGGCGGTGTCCATCACATAGGCGCCCCAGCAGGAGATCCCCGGAATGAAACCCCGGTCCTGCAGAATATGGTGTTGGGTGATCAGATCGATGGCGATGTGGTTTTCAAAGATATCGATATTGGAGTTCTCCCGGCAGCGGGAGATCAAAGCCTGCATGATCTGGTGCCCGGTGGAATCGGCGGCATAGGCCACCCGGCGATGGGTGTGCCCACCTTCCAGGGTGAGGGAAAGATTTTCCAGACGCCGGTCATAGCTGTCCGCGCGGCGGGTGAAGTCCGTGCCCAGATCGACCAGGTATTGGATCAGCTTCGGCCCGTCCTCGATGATCCGGCGGATCACCTGTTTCTTGCCCAGAGCCGCCCCGGCTTCGAAAGTATCTTCGATGTGCTTTTCAAAGGAATCCTGCTCATCTAGCACGGCGGCGATCCCGCCCTGGGCATAATCGGTATTGCAATCGAACAGGCTGCGTTTGCACACTACCGCCACTTTCCCCTGGGCGGAAACCTGCAGGGCATAGACCAATCCGGCAATACCACTGCCGATCACCAGAAAATCATAGTCCTTCACGGAGTGTCCCCTTCAACCGTTTTCACCATCACCAAGGCGTCCTCAGCAGGATTGGTATAGTAAGCCCGCCGCAGGCCCAGGCGCTGGAAGCCGAACTTGCGGTAAAGATTCTGGGCAGCGGTGTTTGAGATCCGCACATCCAGATAGAAATAACGGATGCTCCGCTTCACCAATTCCTTCAAAGAATAGTCCAGCAGGGCAGTGCCCAATCCTTGGTTCTGATGGCAGGGATGGATGGCTAAGTTCACGATGGTGGTCTCATCCAACACATTGTGGCACATGATGTAGCCCAAAACCTTCTCCTGATCGCAGATCACCCAGGCGGTGCCCATCATGAAATCGCAAAAAGCCTCCTCGGGCCAGGGATTGGAAAAAGCCAGGTTTTCGATGGCAATCACCTGGGGCAGGTCGCTTTGGCTGAGCTCGCGGATCTGGTGCATGGCAGGCCATGGCAGAGCTGCCGGTCACATCTTTTCCGGCGCACTCACACCCAACAGGTAGAGGCAGATTCCCAAAGTGGTTTTCACGGTCTCGCTCAGTAGCAAACGCGCCCGCGTGAGCTCACGGTTCTTTTCACTGACCACCTGATACTTGTTGTAATAGCGGTGGAACAGGCCGCAAAGCTCCTCGGTGTAGGTGGCCAGCCGGTGGGGTTCGCGATGGAAGGCGATCAGTTCCAGCAATTCGGGCAGGTCGGTCAGTTTGCGGATCAGGAGCAATTCCTCTGGTTTGTTCAGCTTGTGGGTGTGTTCCTTGCGGAAGGCGCGAGGCATGATGCGGTCCTTCTTCGCCTTCTTCAGGATGCTGCAGATGCGGGCATGGGCATACTGGCAATAATAGACCGGATTATCGTTGTTCTTTTGGAGCGCCAGTTCCAAATCGAAGTTCAAGTGGGCATTGGCCTTGCGGGCAATGAAGAAATAACGGGCGGCATCCTTGCCCACCACGCTCACCAGGTCGTCCATAGTAACGATCTTGCCGGCGCGCTTGCTCATCTTGATGCGCTCGCCTTCCTCAAACAGGTTCACCTGCTGCAGGAAAATGATCTCCAGCATGTCGTCGTCATAACTCAGTGCCTTGAAGGCAGCCTTCAGGCGTGGAACATAGCCATGGTGGTCGGGACCGAACACATCGATCAGCTTGGTGAAGCCGCGCTGGAGCTTGGTGAGATGGTAGGCCAGATCGGGCACGAAATAGGTGATGGAGCCATCGCTTTTCATCAGCACCCGGTCTTTGTCGTCGCCGAATTTGGTGGAACAGAACCAGATGGCTTCATCCTTTTCATAGGTGCAATCCGCCTCATAGAGATAGCTGAGCACCTCCTCCACCACACCCTCCATGCGCAGGGTTTTTTCGGACACCCAGCCCTCGAAATAGACATCAAATTTCTCCAGACTGAGGCGTTGCATTTCCAGCAATTCATTGAGGGCGAATTCCTTCAGATGTTCGATGCGGTCTTTCTCCGGCATCATGAACACCCGCACGCCCTCAGCGGAATTCAGCTTGTGGGCCAGGTGCTTCACATAGTCGCCATGATAGGCCTCATAGGGAAATTCCCCGATCTTTTCGCCGTGGAGTTCCCTCAGCCTCAGCTCCAGTGATTCCGCCAGGATGTCCACCTGGTTGCCGGCATCGTTGATATAGAACTCCCGGGCAGGGTTGTAGCCCACCTTTTTCATGATGCGGTAAAGGGTGTCGCCAAAAGCCGCGGCGCGGGCGCTGACGATATTGAGCGGCCCGGTGGGATTGGCGCTGACGAATTCCAGCAGCACCTTCTCCCCCTGCCCAAATTCCGAATTGCCAAAATCCATGCCCAGGCTGTGCACATCCCACAGCGTTTTCTGGTAGAAGGCAGAAGAGAGATGGAAATTGATGAAACCGTGCCCGGCAAGCTCCACCTTCTTATAGAACTTGTTCTTCTTCAATTCCTTGATCAGGAGTTCGGCCAGGGCTTTGGGCGTCTTTTTGTTTTCCTTGGCCAGCACCATGGCGGCGTTGGTGGAGAAATCCCCGAATCCGGGGTTGTTGGGTATCTCCACGATGAACTCCCGCTCGTGCTTCAGCCCAAGCAAGTCCAACACTTCGATGATGTGGTCATGCAGTGTGGTTTTTATCATGTCGTTCTGCCTTGTGGCTCTTTATCTGTTCAAACAATTCATCTATTTTGTAATAATCACGCGTTTCGGAGAGGAAGATATGCACGATCACGTCCCCGATATCGATCAGGACCCACTGCCCATATTCGATGCCGGCTTTGCTGAGCACGCCCAGGCCTGCCGCCTTGGCCATCTCCACCACGTGGCTGGCGATCGCCTTGTTGTGCAGATCGGCGCTGCCTTCGCAAACAATGATCAGATCAGTGTAATCGCTCCGTTCCTCCACATCATAGACGCGGATGTTTTCGGCTTTCTTGTCGGTCAGCCATTGCATGATGGCTTCCAGCTTGATCTTGTCTGCCAATATATCCTCCTGCTTATTTTTTCATAAAATCTTCGTAATCCTGCCCCAGGATGATGTTGAACGGGGCTTCCGGATTGTCACTAACCGCCAGGGTGAAACGCATGATCCCGGTCATCTTCTGCAGACGCTTCAGATCCTGCTCGTCCCCTCCCGTGACCACGATCAGGGACTTGTTGTAGATCGGTTTGGGCGTGTCGGTCAACCTGATCACGTCTATATTCTTATCTTTGATATGATCCGCATAGGTGGCGGCGAGCTGTTCATAACCGCAGCCGTTACTGATGATCACCTTGATCGCAGGCATGGTCTTTTCTTCGTCGTGTTTCTCAAAATCCAGGGGAATGTATCCCTTGACCAGGATCACCGCGATCAGCGCAATTATTAGCGCCACAATCACAAAGACAGGCCAGCGCCGTTTGGGAGACAAACTATCGGGCGGGGTGTTTGTTGTCAAACTCAATGCACTATTCCTTGGCAGACAGAAGCTTGGCAAATTCCTGGCGCAGGAGGGAATAGCTGCGCTCGAAGGATTCGGGGATCACCCGTTCACCGCTGACCACCGTAATGAAGCTGCTGTCGCCGATCCAGCGGGGTACCAGGTGCATATGCAGATGTTCCTCGATCCCGGCACCGGCTGCCCGGCCCACATTGATGCCGATATTGATGCCGTCGCAGTTGTAGACATTGTTCAGAGCCGTTTCGGCAAGCTGCATCAGGGAGGTCAATTCCTGCAGAGTAGCGGAAGGAAGTTCCTCCAGCCGGCTGGCGTGCAGATAGGGCACCAGCATGATGTGGCCGTTGTTGTAGGGATAGCGGTTCAACATGGCATAGCAGTGGCGCCCGCGGTGGAAGATGAGGTTCTCCTCGTCCTTGCCCAGATCCTGATAACGGCACAGGATGCAATCGCCGGATTTTTCCCCCAGAATATAGTCCAAACGCCAGGGTGAATAGAGATAGCGGTCATTCATAGCTTGATTCTTCCAACACGCTCTCACCCCAGGCAACGATATGGTGCTCCGGGATATGGGCATTGACCAGGATGTTATAACCCTCCAGAATGCTGTCGTTGCACACCCGGCTGTGTTCGATCAGGCAGTTGGGTCCGATCTGGCAACCGCTTTCCACCAGGGTCCTGCCCCGCAGGATGCTGCCCTGCCCGATCTCCACATCTGGTTCCAGGATCACCTCATCGTCAATATAGACCGTAGTGGGATTATGGATCACCACACCATTGTTCAGCCAGTGGCGGCGAATGCGGTTGATAAATTCGTCCTCCAGTCCGGCCAGTTGCTCCTGGGAATTGACCCCCGCCACTTCCATCAGGTCGTTCAGCACCACCGCAGCCACCTTTCGATCCAGGGCATAGAGGATGGAGACGGTGTCGGTGAGGTAGTATTCCTTCTGCTGGTTGGAATTGGAAATCTGCTGCAAAGCCTGATAGAGATCCCTGGCCCGGAAGCAGTAGATACCGGTGTTCCATTCCTTGATCTGGCATTGCTCAGCGGTGGCATCCTTGAATTCCACGATGCCCATCAGGCTGCCAGCGGCGTCCCGCAGCACCCGCCCATATTTGCCCGGGTCATCCAGAAAGGCGGTAAGCACGGTACAAGAGGCGTTTTCGGCTCGATGGCCCGAGATGATCCGCTTCAGTGTGTGTTCGCTCAACAAGGGGACATCGCCGCTGAGGATGAGGATGTCCCCCTCATGGTCTTTCAGCAAAGGCTCGGTCATCATCACAGCATGTCCGGTGCCCAGTTGCTCCGCCTGTTCGACGAATTGGATGCGGTCGTCCTCATCCAGGCAGGCGATCACGCTGTCCTTTTGAAAGCCCACCACCACGCAAATGCTTGTGCAATCGATGCTGATGGCGCTGTCCACCACACGCTGGATCATGGGTTTCCCGGCCAGGGGGAAGGTTACCTTGGCGCGTGATGATTTCATTCGGGTACCCTTTCCGGCGGCGAGGATGATCGCTGCAAGGGTGCTCATGGTTTTACCTCCGTTGATTCCAGTTCCCGCAGGAGCTGGCAGTAACTTTTATGGAAAATGGGATGCACGAGGCCGGGAGCGACCTCGCAGAGCAGCCTCAGGGCAAAGGCGCGGTTATGCAGGTCAGGATGGGGAAGGCTGAGTGTTTCCGTATTCAGAACCAGATCATTGTAATGAAGAAGATCGATGTCTATCACGCGGGGTCCCCATTTCTCCGCTCTGACCCTGCCCAGTTCATGTTCGATCCTTAGCGCCACCCGGAGCAGTTCCTCCGGTTGATGATTAGTATTGATCCACAACACCTGATTGTGAAACCGGGGCTGCTCGGTCAAACCATAGGGCTCGGTTTCCAGCACCTGTGAGCTGGCCAGCAGCTCGATCTCAGGATCGGCGGCAATGAGGTCGCGGGCTTGCGTGATCTGCATCACCGGATCGCCCAGATTGGCCCCCAGGCAGAGGTAGGCTTCGTTCATCGGCTGCGGCTCAGCTCCACTTCCACCGAGCCCAGGCTGCCCTGGATCGGCACCGAGGGTTTCTTGATGCAGATCATAACCTTCTGGAGCATGGGGAAATCCGCCAGCAGCTTGTCCGAGACCACATTGGCACAGGCTTCCAGCAATTGGAAGGAATGGGATTCCATGATCTCCCGGATGTCGTGAAAGACCTTGGTGTAGTCCACCGTATCCTCCAGATGGCGGATATTCTTGTCCTGCGCGGGATCGGTAAACAGCTGCACTGTAACCACAAAGCGCTGTCCCAGTTTGCGTTCCTCGTCGTGGACGCCGTGATAGCCATAGAATACCATCTCGTTCAGGCGGATGATCATAGCTTCCTCCCGATCCTCACCTGCAAATGTTTTCCAAATCTGCGGTCAATGCATCTGACCATGATGAAACCAAGCGCCATGCTGGCAAAGGCGATCCCGATCGAAGGCAGTTCCGCCAGGAACCGGGCGGCGATCAGAAATCCGGCAAACAGGAAGGCCAGCGGCACTGCAAACACCAACAGGGCAGACATCACACGCGTGGCATCGGCGATCTCCAGAGTAACGCGGTCCCCCGCTTGCAGGGGAATTTCGGATACCAGGTCAAACACCGCCGGGGTTTTGCGGCTGAAGCACATCCCCTGCAGCGAGCAGGACTTGCAGCCTCCACCGCGTTCCACTTCCACTTTCACCCGGTTCGCCTGGGTGGAAACCACCACGCCGATGTCTTCCTGTGCCGGTTGTTCCATGCTCAGACCTTCCTCTGGGATGAACCAGAGCGGTTGCTTTTTAAAATCCTGTCAATGATGGCGGTGGTGGACACGCCTTCCCGGAAATAGATGTTGTGGACTCTGCCACCTTTGGCCACTACGATGTCTGAGCCCACGATCTCCTCCACCGGCCAGTCCCCGCCTTTGACCAAGATGTCAGGTTCGATCAGCCGGATCAGCTCATAGGGCGTATCCTGTTCGAACACCACCACATAGTCCACGCTTTCCAGTGCCGCCAGCACCAGGGCACGCTCGTCCTGAGGGACGATGGGACGATGCTTGCCCTTCAGCCGCTGCACGGAGGCGTCGCTGTTCAAACCGATGATCAGAACGTCACCCAAGTCCCTGGCTTGTTCCAGATACTCCACATGCCCGGCATGCAGCAGATCGAAGCAGCCATTGGAAAAGACGATCCTTTTGCCCCTCTGGTGCAGATCGCGGGCGATCCGGGAGATCTGATCCCAGGAAGCTATCTTAGCCTTGCTCACGATAGGAATCCAAGATCTGTTGGGAACTCACACTGGCGGTCCCCTTGATGCCGCAAACCACGCCGGCGGCATGGTTGGCGATCTCGGCCGCCAGATGAATATCCGCTCCGCTGGCATAGGCCAGGGTGAGGGCGCTGATCACGGTATCGCCGGCACCGGATACGTCAAAAACCTCACGGGCATAGGTGGGCAGCAGTTTGGGGGCATCGCTGCCGTCGAAAATATAGAGCCCCAGGCTGCCCCGGGTAATCACCAGATATTTGATCCGCATCTGGCGGCGCAGGTTTTCCGCCGCCTTAATGAAGGCGGCCTCGTCCTCGAACACCTGTCCCAGATTGGTCTGCATTTCCTTGTAGTTGGGCTTGAAGATGTCCACGCCCAGATAGGAGAAGAAATGCCTCTGCTTGGGATCCACTGCCACCGGAATCCCCTGCCGGAAGGCAAGCTCGAGGGTGGCGGTGATCACCGGCTGGGCCAGCACGCCTTTGTTGTAATCCTCGATGACCAGGGCGGAGCAGTCATTCAGGCTTTGCCGGATGCGAACGATCAATTCCTCTGCCACCAGCTTATCCACATCGGTTTTGGTCTCATAGTCGATGCGCACGATCTGCTGGTTCGCAGCAGCGATCCGGGTCTTCAGGGTGGTGGAGCGGGAGGGGTCGGTTACCAGGAAACCGGGATCGATGCCCTGTTCTTCGAGCAACTGATGCAATCTATTGGTAGCAGTATCTTTACCGGTTACTCCGATTAGCACCGCCTCCGCCCCCAGGGAACTCAGGTTCAGGGCAACGTTGGCAGCGCCGCCCAGACGGTATTCCTCGTTCTGCACTTCGATCACCGGCACCGGCGCTTCCGGAGAGATGCGTTCCACATTGCCCCACACATAGTGGTCGAGCATCACATCGCCCACCACCATCACCCGCTTGCCGGCAAAGCTGTCCAGCAGGTCTTTGATCATGTTTCCTCCAGGGGATAGTCGCCGTCGAAGCAGGCATAGCAATAATCGGCGGGGCTTTCCACACACTTTCTCAATCCGGTGATGTCCAGATGCCTCAGGCTGTCCACTCCGGTACGTTCGCGTATCTCCTCCAGGCTGAACCGGTTGGCCACCAGTTCCTCCCGGGTGGGGGTGTCGATGCCATAATGGCAGGAATGGCACACTTGGGGCGAGCCCACCCGCAGGTGGATCTCAGCGGCGCCGGCGTTTTTGATCATCTTCACGATCTTGCGAATGGTGGTGCCCCGCACGATCGAATCATCCACCAGCACCACGTTTTTGCCGGTGAAGAAATTGGGCAGGGCGTTGAATTTCTGCCGCACGCTTTCATCGCGGATAGTCTGCTCCGGTTTGATGAAGGTGCGCCCGATATAGTGGTTGCGGATCAGCCCCAGCGATAGTGGTATGTCCCGGGCTTCGGCATAGCCCAAGGCAATGAAATTGGAGGAATCGGGCACCGGAATCACACAATCCGCCGCCAGGCCTGAATCTCCCTCCGCCAGTGCGGCGCCGATCTTCTGCCGCACTTCGAAAACATTCTCGCCAAAGTGATGGCTGTCCGGACGCGAAAAATAGATCTGCTCAAACACGCAATAGCGGTTGCTGCGCTGGCTGCGGTAGAGGTTGGGATCGTTTTCGATCACGGTGATGCCCTCGCAATTGATCCGGATGATGCCCGCCGGTGGAACTTCAGAGCGCTGCACTGCGTCAAGGGTGTCCAAAGCGCAACTTTCCGAAGCCACCACCACAGTTCCGTCGGCGGTTTTGCCCCACACCATGGGACGTATGGACAGCGGATCGCGAAACATGTAGAGCTCGTCCCGGGTGGAAAACACGCTGGAATAGGCGCCTTTGACCTCACCCATCAGCAGCCGGATGGCATCGATGATGCCCTGCCCCTGAGCCAGCTGCCAGGCGATGTATTTCACCAGCAGTTCGCCGTCGTTGTCGCTATTGAAATATACATTTTCCGCCTCTAGCTTGCTTCGCATTTCCGCATAATTCACCAGATCGCCATTGCTGGCCAGGGCATAGGAGGGCCCGAACAGGGTTTCCACCAAATGGGGCTGGGAATTGAAGCGGGTGGCGGTTCCCTTGGTGGGATAACGCACATGCCCGATGGCGATATAGCCAGGCAGTTGGGCCAGACATTCATCGCTGAATACCTCTTTCACCAGTCCCATGCTTTTATGCAGCCGGATCAGCTTGCCGTCGCTGACCGCCATGCCACAGCTCTCCTGCCCGCGGTGCTGTTCCGCGAACATCCCCAAAGCCGCCATCCGGGATGCCTCAGGGGAGCCAAAAACGCCAATGATGCCACACATCAGTTAGTCCCCTGTTTCCGGAAGCTCAGCCGGTTTTCTTTGCCCTGGATCAGGCGCCAAAGGTTTTGACGGTGCTTGAAAATGATCAATCCCGCTACTATTGCTGTGAAGACCACCTGCCCGGAGGAATAGCGCCAGAGCAGAACATAGAGGTTTATTAGCAGCGCCGCCGTCAGCGAACCGGCAGAAACATAACGCGTGAGTGCGGTTACGAGGATGAAACTCAGCAAGGCCAGCAGCAACGGTAGCGGCGACAGATAGAGAAATACCCCGGCGGCGGTGGCAACTCCTTTACCACCTTTGAAACCCAGGAAAATGGAGAACATGTGCCCCAACACCACCAGCAAGGCCGGCAGGAACTCAAAGTACTGGAACCGGGGATGATAGATGCCGGACAGGAGGCCGGATATGATCCACACAGTTAAAAAGCCTTTCAGAATATCCAGCGCCAGCACCAGAATGCCGGTCAGGACGCCATACTGGCGCAGCGCGTTGGTAGCGCCGATGTTGCCGCTGCCGCCTTTGCGGATGTCCCCCCGGTGCAAGAGTTTGCCCACGATGAAGCCAAAGGGTATGCTGCCGGCCAGATAGGCCAGCACACCGATCACGATGATCAGCAGGGTGTTATCCACTCCAGTCCTCCGCCAGCTCGCTTTCCTTTCTGCCCTTGAAGATCAGCTTGATGCTAACGCCCTCAAAGGCAAACATTTCCCTGATCTGGTTGTGCAGGTAGCGCCGGTAGTTTTCGCTGATCAGGGCAGGCTGGTTGCAGAAAAAGATGAAAGTGGGCGGTTTCACCGCAGCTTGGGTGATATAGAAGATCTTCACGTGTTTTCCGGTGCTGTGGGTGGGCGGCCGGTGTTCCACCACCTTTTCCATGAAACGGTTAAGTTCGCTGGTGGAAATGCGTTTCTCGCTTTCCTCCTCGATCTGCACCACCAGTTCCATGATGCGGTTGATACGCTGCCCGGTCTTTGCGGAGATGAATTGCACCGGGGCATATTGCAGGAAGGGCATTTCGTCGTGGAGTTTGGCGATGAATTTGCCGGTGGTGCTGTTGTCCTTTTCCACCAGATCCCATTTGTTGAACACCACCATGATCTCCTTCATCCGGCGCCTGGTATAGGAGGCTATCTTCACATCCTGCACGGAGATCTCCTCATCGGCTGCCAACACCAGAACCACCACATCGCATCTGTCCACTGCCTCGATGGTGCGCATCACGCTGAAATATTCCACGCCATAGTTGACCTTGGTCTTGCGCCTTAGCCCGGCGGTGTCGATCAGTGTGTAGTCCCGGCCATGATAGCGGAACACACTGTCGATGGCGTCGCGGGTGGTGCCGGGGGTTTTGGTCACGATCTGTTTTTCCGAGCCCAGCAGCAGATTCACGATCGAGGATTTGCCCACATTGGGCTTGCCCACCACGGCAATGCGGGTATTGGATTTGGGT
Source organism: uncultured Candidatus Cloacimonadota bacterium (assembly GCA_964631665.1). Taxonomy (GTDB): domain Bacteria; phylum Cloacimonadota; class Cloacimonadia; order Cloacimonadales; family Cloacimonadaceae; genus Syntrophosphaera. The sequence continues at coordinate 48,658 of CAZVXK010000002.1, forward strand.
TCGGTATCGGAAATGTCCTGAGTTTCGGGGATCAGGCTGAGCAGTTCGTCCAGGAAATTGCCGGTGTTTCTGCCCTGGGCTGCCGAGATCGGAAAGGGATCGCCCAAACCCAGTTGCAGAAAGTCATACAGCTCCCATTCCAGTTTCTCGTTGTCGGCTTTGTTGGCCACCAGCATCACCTTGTCCCGGTGCGGATAGAGGATGCGGGCGATCTCCAGATCGATGTCCGTGGTGCCGGTTTGGGCATCCACCATGAACAGAATGAGGTCGGATTCGTCGATCGCCAGCAGCGCCTGATGCCTGATCATCTTGTCCAGGGTCTCGTTGCTGTCGAATACGATCCCGCCGGTGTCCACCAATTTGAACACCTTGCCGTTCCACTCCACGTCCTCATACTTGCGGTCGCGGGTGATGCCAGCCTCAAAATCCACGATCGCCACCCGCTTGCGGCACAAGCGGTTGAATAGCGTGGATTTGCCCACATTGGGGCGGCCGACTATCGATACAATGTATTTTCTCATTCGTTATGCATTTTTCCCAGGCGCTTTGGCTCCAGACTTTTTTACACCCTTATTTTGTCAATGGCTTAGTGGGGTGCATGTTCCAAGAACCGGAGCTGTCGTTTTTCAACGAAGGTTTCAGACGGCTGCCTTTAAACATCTGAAAATCTTGTTGACAATATCTCGAACAACTTTATCTTATCCACTATTAAACCTATAACAATTACTAAGGGGAACAAAATGAAAAAGCTGCTGTTGATTGGCCTTCTAACTTTGCTGGCAGTGATGATCAGTGCTCAGACCGGCCTGTTTGAACTGACCTACGGTGTTCCGGCGGAAGAAAGCATTGCCATACTGGAGGTGCAGGGATTCGAACTGGTTGATTCCAATGGGGATAGCGCGATGCTGCAAGACACAACGAATGAATATGTGGATCACATCCAGCTGATCTTCCGCGAGGGATTTCTGGTAGCCTGGTACATCGCCTATTTGCCCCAGGAAGAGGAAGATATCGAGTACATAGTGGTGGAAGCCCTGGAATTATGGCATGGCTATGATTACACCTGGGATGAGGACATGGAGCTCTATGTATGGGAACTGGAAGATTCCAGGAAGATCGAAGCCATCTGGGACTGGAACTATGAGTTCTTCTGGGTGGGGTACCTATCCGGAGATTAGTCTCCTGAAAGCAGTTATAACGCTGCTTTGGAGTTCATTTGGCCTTCGCAACCTCCACGTGCACATCAGATTACAAGGCCAAATGGACTTCAAACAGCGTGTTTTCAGCTTTGTAGCGATTACCCATTTCAGCGAAGTTTAAACAGCGCGATGGGCTTCATCTGAGTTTTATCCTGCTTTTCTATGCGCTCCCCAGTGTACGCCACCGCCAGGCAGGATGCCATGGAATCCTCTTCCCTCCCGTTAGCAATACGGAATCATTACGGAGTCATTACGGATTAACTCCGTAATGACTCCGTAATGATTCCGTATTGCTAACGAGGGCCCTGAATGTGCGGCCTGATTCCATCACCCATCTCTTCAACCATCCCTTTAGCCAAATCAGGGCAGCACCACAGGAAAAACCAAAAAATGATTGACAATATCGGGTGGTTTTTTGGTGATGCAATGTAAATGAAAAAATATCTTGAAAATAGCATGGGAGAAAGCGTATGAGGTTATACATACGGCTCTTAGGCCTGATGCTTGTGCTTGGTTTGGTGGTTTCCGGATGCACCCTGCTGGGCGGACAGGATCGGCAGAAGCTAAAGGAAGTAAAGGTGCAGGGCCTCAAAGTGGAGGATATTCCCTTTGATGGCGGTGACGGTCTGGTGATCAGTTGGAAGCCCCTGCCCAGGGAAATGCGGGTTCTGGAATATCGCATCTACCGTGGAGTTCATCCGGACACCCTGTTCTTTCTGCAATCGGTTCAAATGAATGTGAAGACCGGCGTGGCTTCGGAATGGATGTCCTACTACGATACTGGCTACACTCAGTTCATCGACATCACTTCCCCCGGCAGACTGAAGAATGAAAAGCAGAACAAGGACAGCATTCTTTACCGAAAGATTCCACGGGATATCGAGCTGGCCGCCAGTTTGGCCAGCAGATTCAATCTCTATACCCAAGTGGAAGCTCCGGATTATTACAAACGCACAGTGAAGTCCCGTTCCACCGATCCTGAGGACGAGACCGTCTATGCGGGCCTGAAGCTGCGCCAGCAAAGCATCTATGCCTCCCTGAAGCGGGATGAAACCTATTACTACACCGTGGTCCCGGTCAATGAACGAAACATCTTCATGGGCGTGGCGGAACCTAAAAGCGGCATTCCAGTGGATAATCCCCCTGAACCGGCAGCCGCCTTCCACTGCGCGGCTTTGCAGGACCGAAACCATCTCCAGTTCGAATGGGATTATCCCCTCAATAAATCCGACATCCGGTCATACACCATTTATATGGTGCCCAATGCCAGCGATTCCCTGTGGACCGCCGTGCGGGACTCCCTGCTCGTTGCCAGGGTGCAGACCACCGAAACCAAGATTGAAGACTGGGTGCAAACCCGAAAATACAAGGGCTTGGTCACGGTTCCCGAACTGCGCTGTTATCAGCTTAGCGACAAGACCACAGGTGCTCCGGTCGGGCGGGGAAACCTGAAAAACTATGCTACAGTGGAAATGAGCGATGTGGCAGCCTCCGGTTTCACCTGGGAAGAGCTCACCCAGGCACGTTATGCCCTGGAACTGCAGGATCGGGTGGGGAGGTCCATCACCCGGCTGATCACCCCCCGGATGAAGATGTCCACCGATCTGCCCATGCAGCTCGATTATACAGTCGAGGACAAGATCAACGACAAAGGCGACCGGCTGACCGTGCTCTGGGAAAACCCCATCGTCTTCATCACCAAGACCACCTCCCTGAACAAAGAGAACACGCGCCTGAAGATCAACTATCAGCTGAACAAGACCGAAACCCAGAAGGTGAACAACCTCTATTTTGAATTCTTCACCACGGGTTCTGAGCAGCCCTTTGCCAAAATCAATGAATTTTACCAGGACAACATCCTCAAGCTCACCCTGCCCAAAGGCTATGATTATAAAGACGGGCTGAAGGTTAGCATGACCATGCGTGTGAGCCCCTACCAGATCATGCCCAACGGCAGGCTGAAATACGACAAACCCCGCCTGCTCACGGACTATGTGCTGGAGCAGGATCTGCAGTGGGATCCCGCCATGCTGGCCCTGATGCCCTCCAGCCAACTCTTCCGCAACGGCAAGGAGATCTCCGAGCTGCGCAATGTGGTCTATACTAAATACTACGCTGATTCCAACACCGATCCCACCTTCTACCTGGTGAAGAGAAACACCTCCTTCGACAATAATCTGGATGTGAGTATTCCCTATGTGACCACAGAAGCTCTGGGCATCTCCGGATTCAACTATGTGAAGGGAGATTCGCTCTATACCGTGATGCTGCCCTCCGGCACCCGCTTTGCTAAAAAGCTGGAAAAAACGGACCAGGGCAGGGATGTGGTATTGGTGGATTCGGAGATCGATCTCACCTATGATGTGGAAAACGAAACCACCATCTATACCAGCCTATACATGGATGAGGCGCAGAACACCATCGCCGATCTGAAAAAAGAGATCGATAAGACCGGCAAGGAACTCGCCGCAAAACAAGCTGAACTGAAACCACTGGAAGCCTCTGCCGAAACCGATACCACCCAAGCCCTGAATGATCAGATCGCCAAGCTTACTCAGGAGAAAGACAATCTGGCTTCGGAGAAGGAAAAGCTGAGCAAACAACTGAAGATCTATGAGGATAACTCCTATTTCAATGAATCCCTGAAGCTGAAAACCAACCGCAGCCGGATGCGCTATGTTACCTCCATCCGCAATACTGAGAGCCGCCACCGTAACTATATGGTGGTGCGCACAGATACCCGGGGGCTGTACATCGAATCGGAGCTGGATAAAGATGAAGACGGCAGTTTCAACTACTATTTCCCTACCTCGAACTGGTTCGACTGGAACAAGCTGGCATCGCTGATCGCATTGCTCATGTTCGGAATCTCGGTGGTGGTCTTCGTGAATCTGGCCAAGCGGGGAAAAGAGCTCTATATCAGAC
>CAZVXK010000003.1:0-36085 GCA_964631665.1 uncultured Candidatus Cloacimonadota bacterium
TTTTCCCCCTATCTCTCCCATTACCAATACGGAATCATTACGGAGTCATTACGGAGTTAATCCGTAATGACTCCGTAATGATTCCGTATTGGTAATGGGAGCCAACTGGGATTTTCAGGTAATCGGTTGCCTGAGTCATCGATTCAAATATCATATCTATATGATATGAATTAAGGACATACAACCATGAAACAACAGATCAATATCAGTATAGATGGCATGCACTGCGCCGCCTGCAGTGCCAGCGTGGAAAAGGCGCTTTCCCGCATCCCGGGGGTAACCACCGCCCATGTGAACCTTGCCCTGGAGGAAGCCAGCATCGAGTATGATGACAAGCGCGTGAAACCAGAGGCATTTGACCAGGCGGTGCAGCAACTGGGATTTTCCGTGCGAGACGAGATCAGGCTTTCGGAAGATGAGCACCTAAAGGCAATGCGCACAGCAGGATACCGGATGCTGGCGGTGTGGCTGATCACAATCGTGGTGATGGTCTTCATGGCCAGCCACATGATCTATCAGAAAATGCTGATCTCGCACCTGTTCCATTCCTGGTTCGTGTTTTCCCTTTCGCTGCTGGCGATGCTGTTTCCAGCCCGGAGCGTTTATATATCCGCCTTCCGTTCGGTGAAAGGCGGATCGGCCAATATGGATGTGCTGATCGCCATGGGGACGATAGCGTCGCTGGCGGTGCTGCCCCTGTCGCTAGTCATAAAGATCAATCCCCACAGTTTCAGCGGGATAGCAGCGATGATCCTGGCTTTTCACCTCACGGGCAGATATCTGGAATTCCGCGCCCGGGGCAAGGCTTCCGAGGCGATCCGCAAGCTGTTGAACCTGGGGGCCAAGACCGCTCTGATCGTGGAAAATGGCATCGAGGCGGAGATTCCCATCCACAAGATCAGGGTGGGTGATATCTTTGTGGTGAAGCCGGGTATGAAGGTTCCCACCGATGGCGTGATCGTCTCCGGCAGCGCCAGCCTGGATGAATCCATGGCAACAGGTGAATCCCTCCCCGTTTCCAGGGGTGTGGATGACAGCGTGATCGGCGCCACGGTGAATCTGGATGGGTATTTTCAGGCCCGGGCGGTGAAGGTGGGCCGGGATACCTTCCTGGCACAGGTGATCCGGATGGTGCAGGAAGCCCAGCATTCCAAGGTGCCCATCCAACTTCTGGCCGATCGCGTGACGGCAGTGTTCGTGCCGGTGATCCTGGCTTTGGCTGCCTTCACTTTTCTGGCTTGGTTGGTCTTTCCACAGGTTATGGGCTTTGCCGGAGACTGGTTACGCGGCATCATGCCCCTCAGCGCCGGCAGCCAAGGGGTTGCGGCAGCCCTGATGGCGGCGATCGCCACATTGGTCATCGCTTGCCCCTGCACCCTGGGCCTGGCCACACCCACGGCATTGATGGTGGGCAGCGGAATCGGAGCCCAGAGGGGCATCCTGATCCGCAACGGGGAAGCCCTGCAACGGATGAAAGATATCGGAGCCATCGTGTTTGACAAGACGGGCACACTAACTCACGGGAAGCCGGAACTGCTTCATACAGAGAGTTTTGGGATTGAAGAAAGAGAGCTGTTGCAGCTTGCCGCCACCCTGGAATCCGCCAGCGGGCATCCCCTGGCCCAGGCCATCGTGAAAGCCGCGACCAGCCAAGGCATCAAACCTGCCCAGCCGGAGAATATTAACGACCACAGCGGCAAAGGGATCAGTGGAATGATCGCCGGAAAGATCTACCATGCCGGAAGCAGCGCTTTTCTGGAGGAACTTGGCCTAACCCTTTCCGGGATTTCCCCTCTGAAAGATCAATTCAGCTACGCCACCCAGGTCTGGTTTGCCTCGCAGGAGAAGATTTTGGGTGTGTTCCACATTGCCGACTCCTTGCGCGAGGAAGCCAGCCAGGTGGTGCAAACCCTTGCCGGCATGGGGATAAGCTCGGTGATGCTGAGCGGGGATAATCCTCAAACAGCGCAGGCCATTGCCGCACAATGCGGTATCAGCCAAGTGCGGGCCAACGCTTTGCCGGAGGACAAGGCCCGGATCATCGCCGAACTGAAAGAGAAATATGGCGCTGTGGCCATGGTGGGGGATGGGATCAATGACGCACCGGCGCTGAAACTGGCGGACATCGGAATCGCCATGGGTCAGGGAACCGATGTGGCCATCGAGGCAGCTGATATCACCATTCTCCGCAACGATCTGAATCTGTTGCCCCTGGCAGTGAAACTCTCTCTGCAGACCTTCCGCAAGATCCGCCAAAACCTGTTCTGGGCTTTTTTCTACAACCTGATCGCCATTCCCCTGGCGGTGCTGGGCATCCTGCATCCGGTGATCGCCGAGATCGCCATGGCAACGAGTTCGGTGACTGTTGTTACCAATGCCAATCTCTTGCGGGGCAAGGTGTAATGTTCAGCAGAGTAAAGAACAAGGGGGCTCCCATTTCCGGAAGCCCCCTTGTTCTAATGAAAGAGATGATCAGAAGGTTCTGACCAGGCGGAATCCCACGAATTGGTAACCCCGGCTGGGATCGCCTTTTTCGCGCCAGAGGATGCCCAGATTCCTGCCTTCGCCATTGAATACATTGCCGCCGCGGATCACTTTCTGGGTGCCGGTCTCGGGGCCGGTGGGATTGATGAAAGTGGGCAGGGTGGAGGGATATTTGGCATCAAACCAGTCCCAGCACCATTCGGAGACATTGCCGCTCATATCATAGAGGCCCCAGGCATTGGCTTTTTTCCCGCCCACGCTACGGATGCGCCCACCGCTGTTTTCCCGGTGCCAGGCTACTTCGGAGGGATCGTCAGAACCGCTGTAGGCATACAGTTCACCGGCTTTGGCAGCCATCTCCCATTCCGCTTCCGTGGGCAGGCGGTAGCCATTGGCGCGGAAATTGCAGGTTACCACGGCAGCATTGGCGCTGGAGATCTTGTAGGCCGGTTCCAGTCCTTCGTCTTCGCTGCGGGCGTTGCAGTAGCGGATGATGTTGATCCAGCTAATGTTGTCCACCGGCAGGTTGTCCCCCACATGGCTCACATTCGCTGGCATCATGTATTTGTTCCATTCGGCCTGGGTAACCTCGTATTTGCTGATGTGATAGTCGGATTGGGACACGTTGTGATTGAGGTTTTCCTTCAGACGATTGAATCCGAAGGTGGCGCCGCCAATGTGCTGGAAAGTGGCAGGCACCGGCACTCTGAGGCGTCCGGAGGTGGTGGTCTTGGGTGTGGTGGCAGGGGTAATTGCGCTGGAGGCCAGCCGGGGGTCTGTGCGGCGTTCCGTTGGAGTATTCCTGGTTTGGGTGATCCTGAGGGTGTCCGTTCTGCCAAAGCGGCGGGGAGGCAATTCCTGAACGGTGGTTTCGGTCTGGGTGGTATCCCGGGGGGCGAAAATGGTGGTGAGGGTTTGTTGCTTTCCGCCGAATAGAACGGAGTAGATATTGGTGGTGAGTAGGAGCGCCACAATGACCACGATCACGCCCACCAGGATCCAGAACAGATAGTCGATGCCGATCCTGGGTTTGGGAACTTCGGTGGCTCCCTCACTCAGAATACTCGCACCCTTGCCTTGGGCGACATAAATCTCATCCTCTTCCACCGGGGGAAGGCGTTCCAGATCATGCAAGATGGTCTTCAGTGAACTGAACCGTTGGAGGATATTCCGATGCAGGCATTCCGAGAGCAGTTTGTTCAGGCCAATGCTGCCACCCGAGACATAAGGAAATTTCTGCACTTTAAGCCGATCGGCATCGTATATGCTTTTATACAAAGAATTGTGGGACAGGAGCTGGGCGATGATGACCCCGATGTTGAAGATATCCTCACGCTCGTCCACATCCTCATAGGTGATCCCGGAGGAAAGAACCACAATCTTGCCATTGTCGGCGAGCATGATGCCGGTGAGGGTGAGATTGCAGATGGTCAAACCTTCCTGACGCACGGCAATGGCAGTGGAGATCAGTTGTTTGGCGATCTCCCGGACAAAGTCCTCCGTCAGGAGCTCTGGTTTGTTGGCCTTGATATTGGCCAGAGATGTTCCGCTGACGTGCTCGGCCACCATATAGGCGGGATCGTGGGCTTGGTTCACCTCCACCACTTTGGCGGTGTGGGCGGTATCCAGTTTGTTCAGATGCTTGAGGCGCATCTGCAGGCTGAACAGGGAGGAAAGGTTGGAGAATTTGGAACGGAAGAAAACCTTCAGCACATACTGTCTGCCGTCCTTTTCCGCTATGTATTTGATGCCTTCGGAGTCCTTGTTCATCAGGCGCACGATCTTGTAGCCCTGGAACTCGGTGCCGGGATCCATCAAGCGATAGGCAGAATCGGAAACATCTTGCTTGCTGTATTCCTTAACAGGCTCCTTTGGTTTTTGCTCAGCAAGTTCTTCCGGGGAAGGGGAAACCAGCTCCACTTTCTCACCGCAAAAGGTGCAAAACTTCGCCCGGGCAGGTATCTGTTTCCCGCAGTTGCTGCAGAAGATCAGCTGCTTGTCCATGCTGGCGGAGCCATTTTCAGGCATGGTTCTCCATCCTGCTGATCTGCATCAGCACGTCCTTGCCGTTGATATCAAAGCTCTTCAGAGAAGCGGTATCTCTTGCTTCACTCAGCTCGTCGCAAAGGGTCTCGGAACAGATAAAGTCCTGATGCGCATCTATTGCTTTGCGGATATCTTCATCGCCTTTATACAGCACCCGGATGCGGTCCATGATCTCAAAGCCCTGTTCCTTGCGACTGAATTGGATCTTGTTGACCAGTTCACGGGCATAGCCTTCCTGCAGGAGCTCTTCGGTGAGCTGGGTGTCCAAGGCCACGAACATATCTTTCATGCTTTCGAACACATAGCCTTCGCGGGGTTTGATCTGCACCGCCACATCCTCGGGAACCAGTTCCACTCCCGTTTCCGGCAGTTGGTATGAACCTTGTGCCGTAAAAGCAGCAAGCACTTCCTGTCCTTTCACGCTCGATAGTTCAGCGGCAATGGACTTCATCAGGTTGCCATATTTGGGGCCCATGATCTTGAACTGGGGCTTCAGTTCATACTGCACAAATTCATCGTCCTCAGCCACAAAGCTGATGCGGTGGATATTCACCTCTTCCTGGATGAGATCGAACATCCTTTGAACGGTTGCCTGATACTTGGCGGGGACATACATCAGCTCCAAAGGTTGGCGGATCTTGATCTGGCAGGCATTACGGGCCGCCCGGCCCAGATAGACCAGATCGATGATGACCTGCATTTCCTGCTCCAGGGCGGGATCGATGAAGGCTGCCTCCGCCAAGGGATAATCCTCCAGATGGACGCTTTCCCCGGCACTCAGGTTTTGGAACAGCTCTTCCGCCAGATAGGGAGCGAAGGGAGCGATCAGCCGGGCAACACTCACCAGTATCTGATAGAGGGTGCGGTAGGCCTCCACCTTGTCGGTGGTGAGCTCAAATGCCCAAAATCTGCGGCGGCTGCGGCGTACATACCAGTTCGAAACCTCATCGATCACGAAATCCTGGATGCCCCGCACCACCTTGGTAAATTCATAATCCTGCATCCAGTACCGCACTTTGCTGACCAAGGACTGCAGGCGGGAGATGATCCAGCGGTCGATCTGCGCTTCCCGCTGCCAATCCCAAGGATATGCAGCAGCGTCGAAACCGTCAATATTGGCATAGGTGGCATAGAAGGAATACACATTCTTCAGGGTGCTGATGAATTTGCTGATGATCTCCCTCACCCCGTCCACATCGAAGCGGGTGGGCACCCAGGGTGGCGAAATCTCCAGCAGATACCAACGGATGGCATCAGCGCCATATTCCTGCATCAGTTGGATGGGATCGACCGTATTGCCCCTGGACTTGCTCATTTTCTGACCGGTCTTGTCCAGGATCAGATCATTCACCAAGCAGCTTTTATAGCTGGAAACTCCCTTGAGCAAGGTGGAAATGGTGAGCATGGAATAGAACCATCCGCGGGTCTGGTCGATGCCTTCAGAGATGAAATCCGCCGGAAACAGCTCCCGGTCAAAGCATTCTTCATTCTCAAAGGGATAGTGCCATTGGGCAAAGGGCATGGAACCGCTGTCGAACCAGCAGTCGATCACCTCATGGGTGCGGTGCATGGTGCCGCCGCAGTTGCCGCAGGAGAGCACCACTTCGTCGATATAGGGCCTGTGCAGTTCAATGTCGGCAGGAACCGGGGAGCCGTCTTTCAGTCTCCCTCTTTCCAGCAGCTCGCTGATCGAGCCGATGGAGGTCTTATGTCCGCAATCCGAGCACACCCAGATGTTGAGCGGAGTTCCCCAGAACCGATCCCGGGACAGTGCCCAGTCCACATTGTTTTCCAGCCATTCGCCAAAGCGTTTCTCACCCATGAAGGCCGGATACCAGGCGATCTTGCGGTTGTTTTCCAAAAGCTGTTGTTTGAACTGGGTGGTGCGGATATACCAGCTGTCCCGGGCATAGTAGATCAGAAGGTTGTCGCAGCGCCAGCAATGCGGATAGCTATGCTTCACCTGAGCCCGTCTGTATAGGTTTCCGCTCTCCCGCAGGTGGCGGATGATGTCTTTGTCCGCAGTCTTGACAAAGATCCCCGCCCAGGGTGTGATGGCGGAGCTGAATTTCCCCTGCGCATCCACGGGCTGGATGAAGGGCAGGCCATATTTGAGGGCCAGGCTGTAATCGTCCTGCCCAAAGGCAGGCGCAGTGTGCACGATCCCGGTGCCCTCGCTCATGCTCACATAATCCGCCAGACCCACATACCAAGCAGGTTTATCCACCTCCACAAAGCCAAACAGCGGCTGATAGGCGCGCTGCTCCAATTCCCGGCCGGCAAACTCGCTCAAAACCTCATATTCCCCATCCAGCACCTCCAAGCGTGCCCTGGCCAGGACATAGTTCTGCTCCTGGTGTCTGACCTTCACATAGACCTCATCCGGATGAACCGCCAGCGCCACATTGGAGATCAGGGTCCAGGGTGTGGTGGTCCAGGCCAGATAGAAAGTGTCCTCCTCATCCAGAGCTTTGAATTTGACGAAGACAGAGGGATCTTCCACATCCCGGTAGCCCTGGGCCACCTCATGCGAAGAAAGCGGAGTGCCGCAGCTAGGGCAATAGGGGACAATCTTGTGCGCTTTATAGATCAGACCCCGCTCGAAGAAGTTGTTCAGGATCCACCACACGGATTCGATATAGTCGTTGGAAAGCGTGATATAGGGATGGTCCAGATCGATCCAGTAGCCCATCAGCTCCGTCATTTCCCGCCACAGGCGTTCATAGCTGAAGACGGACACCCGGCATTCGTTGCAGAACCGCTCGATGCCATATTCCTCGATGGCACGCTTGTCTTCCAATCCCAGGTGCTTTTCCACCTCGATCTCCACCGGCAGGCCATGCGTGTCCCAGCCGGCCTTGCGTTTCACCTGGAATCCGGTCATGGTCTTGTAGCGGCACACCACATCCTTCAGCGTGCGCGCCATCACATGGTGGATGCCGGGTTTGCCGTTGGCGGTGGGCGGCCCTTCATAGAAGATGAATTGTGGCCGGCCGGCCCGGAAATCCACGCTCTTTTGCGGCAGGGAATGCTTTTTCCACCAGGCACGGATGCGTGCTTCGAGGTGCCTGGGGCTTTCCTTCAGGTCGATGGTTTTATACATAGATCAGGTGATATCTTTCCTTTCTGGATTAGATCTTCTTGGCCCGGCCGGTGCGTTTCTGGCCGGGGATAAAGGTGGTGGCGTCCCGCGGATTGCTGCGCTTGTGTTCATGCGCCGGAGGCAACACATGTTCCCCGTCGCCTTCCTCCACCTTCTTGTCCTCGAACAATTCGCTGAAATGTTCTTTCAGATCCTCATGGCCGTTCACATAGGCCTTCCATTCCTCCATCGCCGCATCCATGTCCACGCAGCGGGTGCAAAGAACCAGCAGGTTTTGTTCGGTAATCCCGATCCAACCGCGGTCATAGCAATAGTCGCAGCTCTTTTTCTGGCGGTGTTTCCCCGCGATCTGCTGAGCTGCTTCCAGATGATGATCTTCCAGCTTAAACATGATCTCTCCTTGTTCGGATGGGACGGCTGCCCGCTTCATGGCACAATCGTCCCGGCTTGCTTTTATAGATTAGCGAACCGTAATTTTCAGGCTGGCTTTTCTGTAAAAGGTTTTTTTGTGTCTGAGCCCAATAGGCGTCTATTTCTTCTTGGTTTTGCCTTTGGGAGCCACCACCGGTTCGGGAGTGACCTCCACGATCGGTTCCGGCTCCGGTTCCTTTGCAGGCTGGAATTGCACAGCCTCGCGGATCACGGATTTTCTCAGTTCCACCCGCACGATCGGTTCCAGGCGGTGGGTTACGATAAACAGGTTTTTGTTGCGTGAGAGCGCCAGTTTTTCCTCGGGGGTCATGGCTTCGATCTCGCTGAGATTGACTATCCGTTCGATCAATCCGGTGGTCAGGTCAACGATTTGGACGAAGTTTTGCTTCTCGGGCATGAAGGATACCTCCATTGTGTATTTATCTGGGAATTTTTTGCAGATGCCGATCACGAAATCCAGGTATTCATTGTGGTTGAGCCGGTGCCACACCCTGAAGGAGCGGCATTTCAGGATGCGCGGGCAGACGGCGCACAGCGGAGGCGCGATCTGCCGGTAGCGCTTGAGCTCACAGGAATGGAGTCTGGATTTCTTCATAGCTATCATAATCTCTGGAAGGCTGCTATATGTCAAGAATTATTGTGCTGCTACCAGCCCAGAGGAAATTTTGGGCAGACCATAAAGAAAATGCTTGACAGCAAACCTGCTTCATCTTTTTGTTGAATCAGACTAAATTATAAATAGCTTAATGAGAGGTGATGCCATGAAAAAAGCATATCTTATCCTCTTGCTGGCAGCTTTGGTATATATCCTGCCAGCCCAAAACAGCCCGCTTACACTGACCGCTCCCAACGGCGGGGAAACCTGGGCGATCGGTTCCACCTACGCCATCACCTGGACTCAGATGAATCTGACCGGGAATGTGATGCTGCATCTGCTGGGAACCAACACCAATCCCGCGAACAACCTGATCGCAGCAGACATCCCGGTGGAAGACGGAACCTATGACTGGACCATTCCCTCCACCGTGACCCCGGCCTACGGCTACCGGGTGCGCATCTCCTTGGCGGCGAATGCGGGAGTCAGCATCTTTGACATCAGTGACGGCATGTTCACCATCGTGGGCGGAGATCCGCCGCCACCACCACCTCCGCCACCGACCACCTTCATCACTGTGCTCAGCCCCAATGGCGGAGAAGTGTGGCAGACCGGCACGGAGCAGACCATCACCTGGGCCTATCAGAACCTGGAGGGAGAGGTGGAAATCTCGCTGATCCAGGCCAATGGCACCCAGGCGATCATGGTGGCACCCGCGGTCCCCATTGAAACCGGCAGCTTTGTGTGGAACATCCCCGTCACCTTCCCCACCGGCATGTATAAGGTGCATGTGATGTGGCTGTCCACTCTGACGGTCTATTTCGGCGATCTCAGCGACAACTTTTTCACCATTGAAGGCACCACACCTCCTCCTCCGCCGCCACCCCAGCAGCTTACCATAATTTCCCCCAATGGCGGCGAAACCTGGCAGGCCGGTACCATGCATCCGATCCTGTGGAACTATAACGGAAATGGCGGAAACGTGATGCTGAAATTGATGGGGGCCGACAACACCACGCCTCCATTGATCATTGCCCACAGCATTCCGGCGGCAGCAGGTGTTTTCGATTGGCTGATCCCGCCAAACATCAGTCCCGGTCCTAACTATCTGGTGCAGATCATCCTGTTGAACAACACCGGAGAATATATTCAGGACATCAGCGATGGGCCCTTCACTATTACACCCGATCCCGCCGGTTCGATCATCCAGGTGGTTTCACCCAATGGTGGGGAAATCTGGGTGAAAGGTACCATGCATCCCATAATCTGGCTCACTGCGATGGCGGCAGGGAATGTGGAACTGGCCCTGATGCAGCCCGCCAATCCTGTCCCGGTGCATGTGATCGTGCCGTCGATGCCCAATCTGGGTCAGTTTCAGTGGATAATCCCGCCCTTCATCCCTCCGGCGAATAATTACCGCATCCGGGTGCGCCTGCTCAGCCCAACCGGCATGTTCGACCTCAGTGATGGCGACTTTTCCATCGTGGAAGGCAACATTCCCCCGCCTCCTATACCGGTGGAGGTGACCAGCCCCAACGGCGGCGAAGAGTGGCACAAGGGCAACACCTATTCCATCACCTGGACCAGCGGCAATTACGATGGAGCAGTGCAGATCTTCCTGGTGCGCGGAAACCTGCATCATTCGCAACGGATGCCGATCGCACGCCACGCGCCAAACACCGGAAGCTATGAGTGGACGATCCCGCTGCGGATTCCGGTGGGTGCCAATTACCGCATTGCCGTCCGCCGCATCGGAGGTGGCTTCGACATCAGTGACGATAGTTTCGCCATCCTGCCCCCCTTGACTCCGATCCGGGTGAGCCCCAATCCCACCTCGGCTGGCACCACCATCAGCCTGGAGCTGCCGGGCTCCCTCCCCGTGAGCGTAAGCATCTACAATATCAAGGGACAACGTATCCGCACGCTGGTGGAGAACACTCCCCTCAGTGGAACTCAGAACTTTTATTGGGACGGCAGGGACAGCCAGGGACGCCAGACCGCTCCCGGTATCTATTTTGCCCGTGTGGATTCAGGAGGATCCGTCAGCACCCAGCGCATCCTGATCTTAAAATAACACCCCTCCGCTCCCGTTAGCAATACGGAATCATTACGGAGTCATTACGGAGTTAATCCGTAATGACTCCGTAATGATTCCGTATTGCTAACGGGAGCCATGCTAAAAACGAAGTAGTTCTTGACAGCAGAACTGCCACCTGAAATCATGGAAAAAAGTATGATAATGAGGGAGATGCGGTGATCTCACAGAAATCTCTGGACAGCATCACGCTGATCATGATGTTGTTGCTGCTGCTGGTCATCACGGCGGCGCTCACGCAACTGGTGATCGGGGGTACTGTTTTCGGCACTTTCTCCACCCTCGCCCTGAAGGCGGTGAACCTGATCTTCGCCATCAGCATCATATTGATGATCATAGTGCTGGTGCTGGAAAACGACAATCCGATCCGCACACTCGCCTGGATCCTGGTGCTGTTATACATCCCGTTGGTGGGATTTATCTTCTATCTTTTCTTCGGGCGGAACTGGCGCAAGAGCAGGTTGTTCAGCCGCAAAGGCTTGGCGGATGCAGTCAATCTGGATGAACTGCTGGAACCGATCGAGCGGGAGCTGGACCCCGCACACTACACCGAACTGCAGGAAAAACTATTCAAGTTGCTGGACAGCAACAGCAAAGCCATCCTCACCCAGGGCAACGCGGTGGGAATCATCAACGACACCAACCAAGCTCTGGATGCCATGCTGGAGGATATCTCCCGGGCAACCCAGCACATCCATCTGGAGTATTTTTCCATCTTCAGGGACAGCACCGGCAAAAAGGTGAAAGACCTGCTGGTGCGCAAAGCCCGTGAGGGAGTGGAGATCCGCTTTATCTACGACGATGTGGGCTGCTGGAATCTGGGGCGACGCTTCAAGCAGGAACTCAAATCTGCCGGCGTGATGTTCATTCCCTTCATGCCGGTATGGTTGCCGCTTTTAAACAGCAGACTGAATTACCGCAACCATCGCAAGCTGGTGGTCGTGGATGGCAAACGGGGCTATCTGGGCGGACTGAACATCGGGGACAAATATCTGGGGAAAAACCGCTATTTCGGCTATTGGCGGGATTCGCTGATCAAGCTGGAGGGCAATAGCGTGGTCGTCCTGCAGGCGATCTTTCTGACCGACTGGTATTTTGTAAGCAAGCAGAACCTGCTCACCCAGGATGTCTTTCCCAAGTATGCAGCTCTCTGCGCCGCAGAGGATTGCGCCGCCGGCAACACTCCCGTTCAGATCGCCACCAGCGGCCCGGACACCGATCATGCCAGCATCCTGCAGGTCTATTTCGCCGCCATCAGCAATGCGCATCAAAGCATAGATATTTCCTCACCCTACCTGATCCTGAACGAAAGTCTGCTGATGGCGTTGAAGACCGCCGCCTTCAGCGGGGTGAAGGTGCGCATCATCGTCCCTCACAAAGCGGATCATTTCATCGTGTTCTGGGGCAGCAAATCCTACTATCAGGAGCTGCTGGAAGCGGGGATCGAACTCTATGAATACAAAGGCGGTTTCATGCACGCCAAGGTGCTGATCGTGGATGGCGAGGTGCTCTCCATCGGCACCGCCAATATGGACTTGCGCAGCTTCAACCACAATTTTGAACTGACCGCAGTGGTCTATGACCTCCAGACCGCAGCGCTGGCTCTGCAGCAGTTCGAAGCCGATCTTCAGCTCAGCAGCCGGATCGATCTGGAGCAGTTCAAGAAACGCTCCATCATCAAGAAGAGCGTGGAATCCATCTGCCGGCTGTTCTCGCCGCTGTTGTAAGGAGGAGAAATGCGCAGTGGAAAAAGCATCCCCTTCACCGCAGACCTGATCGCCGCCGCCCTGGCTGAGATCAGCGATCCCTGCAGCCTGGTCTTCCCCACCAAGGTTTCCGCCGCCCTGGCGCAGAAACGCTTCCTGCCCCAATGGCAGCTTCAGGACTGCGCTTTCCTGAGCATGGATGAGCTGAAGCGAGACCTGATCCTGCCGCCCCAACCAACGGTGAGTGAGGATAAACGGCTGATCTGCCTCTATCAGGTGCTGGAACCGGAGGACCGGGATTACTTTCACATCAGTGGCTATTTCGACATCGTGCAGTGGGGCAACCTGTTCTTCCAGTTCTTCGACGAGCTCTGCGATGAATGCTATGAAGCGGAGGATCTGCTGGAACTGAACGCCTCCGGCATTTTTCATCTGCTGGGTTGGCAGGATGAGTATATCCAGCGGATCATGGCTGTCCGCGCCCGCTATGCCAGCTTCCTGGCCGCCTCCGGCTTCACCGATCCCATTTTCTACACCTCCGCCGGACGCATCCAGGTGCCCTGGCAGGGCAGGCGTTTTATCTTCGTAAACCAATACTATTATAGTAAATTGGAAAAGCGGATGCTGGACGCCCTGGAAGCCGCCGGCAACGAACTGGTGATCCTGTCCCAATCCGCCGACCCGGAATTCGATCCGGTGGCCCTCCTGCCGCCCCAAATCAGGCTGGAAGAACTAACTGCAGATGATTGCCGCACCGAAAGGATCGAGGTGGTCGAAACCGAAAACGAAGATCAGATGATCCTGGCTTTCCTGGGGCAGCCCGCTTCCGAAAAGGAAACTGGCTGCAAGCGCAAAGTGATCATTGACCGGCACTTCCACAGCAAGCACTACAGCCGGCTGTTCTCCCCAGACCGGTTCCAGTTTCCCCCTTCCCGCTCCCTGGTGGAATCCAACCTCTATGCCCTGGTGCTGATCCTGCAGCGCCATCTGGAGGCACTCGAAGCCTCCCGGCAGCAGAGGTTCATCCCCCTGCGGCTGATCTTGGACGCCTGTTCCCAACTGCGTTTTCTGAATCTATACCAGCCAGAGTGGGGCAAGGCGGAACTGGAGCTGGTTTTAGCGGAATTGCGCAGCTTGATCAACGAAGACATCCTCTATCTGGACAAGGAATTGAAGGTGCTGGAGGCCGTTCCCAAGAAACTGAACTTCAAGCTGCTGCCCCTCATCCTGATCCCCCATTTCGATCTGCTGGACCGGCTGACAGAAGTGGACAGCCCCCGGGCGCTGGGTGATTTTCTGGATGGGGAAAATGGCATCGGCATCCGGGAGCTGTGTTCCCGCGACGAGATCGACTTCAGCGACATTCTGGAGAAGATCTATGAACGCCTGGCGAATTTTCTCAGCTTGGACCATCTGGAACTGGTCTCCAGTTGGAGCGGATTCTTTGGTTGCAGCGGAGCAGCCCTCACGGCAAGGATCCTGCAGCTCTTTCTGGAAGCGCTGGCCGGCGACCGTTTCCGCTTCGACACCCTGAAAGAGGGCGATCCAGAATATGCCATCAGCAATTTGTTGGACAGCCGTGACCTCAGTTATGACCAGGTGGTGTTCCTCCACGCCATCGAGGGCGAAATCCCCACCAACCCCACCTCGGTGTGGCTGTTCAATGAAGCCCAGCGCAGCCAATTGGGACTGAAGAGCTATCCCGGCCTGCGGGAGCGCGAACGCTATTATTTCCTGCGCTTGATCTTCACCGCCAAACAAGCCCGCATCCATTGCTATCGCAATCAGGACAAGGATATCGAGCCCGGCAGCTTTGTTACCGAGCTCAAGCATCTGGCCAGGGAGGATGAAGTGCTGGAGGCTGGGGGTGAAGGCACCCGGAGGATCGAATTCTCCTACCAGCCGCTGCGGCTGGTGCTGTCCCAGCTCTATCGCAGCCGCCTGCTGGCCTATCCGGTACCGGAAGGCAAAGGGGGTATCTTCACCTCAAATCCCGCCTGCGGGCTGGATACCAAGGATCCCCAGCCCTTCTTCACCCTGCCCGGTGAACCGGAGCGTGATTTCCCCCAGCGGGTGCTGAAGGCAAGCCATTACAGCCTGGCCCAGCTTCTGATGAATCCATTCGTGTGGTATATCCGGCACCTCAGCAAGCTGCAGCGCACCCCGCTCCGACAGCAGGAAAGCATTTCCAGAAAGCTCTTCGGCAACATCATGCACGCTTTCCTGGCCCGCATCCTTACCCCGCTGGCGACCGAACACAAGGGCCTGGGCGAAGTGGAGAAGGTGTTCAACAATCCTCTCCTGCTGCGCCAGAAGCTGCTCGACCTGCTCAATCCCGGGCAAGCAGCCCAACCTGACAAGTCTCTCTTCCTCTATCAGATACCGCAGAACTACAATCATGAGTTCCTCCTGGGGATCATCCTCGATTCCCTGGTGGAATCCGTACAGCAATTTTATCAGGATTATCTGCGCATCCGCCTGCACAACCGCAGCTTCCGCCTGATCCCGGAAAAGCTGGATACTCAGTATGATGACAGTGATCACAAACAACTGGCGGAGGTGATCTTCGAGGAGAAGGATTATGCCGTCCTGATCAAAGGCAGGGCTGATCTGCGCATCGAATGCCCGCAGGAGTATATCATTGTGGATTTCAAGACCGGGCAATATGACGATTCCCAGCTGATCTTCTATCAGTGGTTCTACTATCTGCTGTCCGGGGATTATGATCAAAGGAAAATCACCTCCCAATTCTGGGGTATCTTCGATCGGGTCGCCAAGCCCAAATCCATCGCCGATAAAAAGATACAATCCTGGAAACTGGAAATCGCCAATGCACTGGATGCCTGTCTGGAGAGCGGATTCCCGCCCGGCCGGACGGCCAAGGATAGAAAGACCTGGCCTGATATCACCCGCGCCGATCTCTACCGCATCCAATTTGGAGGTGGCTCATGAGCAGATTCCAGAACCGCATCATCACCGCCAGCGCCGGCACCGGAAAAACCTACCGCCTGGCCCTGGAATATGTTCGTATCGTCCTGCACCACCACAATGTGGAGGGCTTTTCCCTGGACAACATCCTGGTGCTCACCTTCACCCGCAAAGCCACTGCCGAGATCAGGGAACGCATCGTGGAACACCTGGAGCTGCTCTGCAACCACTCTCCGGAGAAGGAGAAAGACCGGCGGAACCTGATCCGGAATCTGGGCTTCTCTCTGGCTGAGGATGGTTTCGGCGAAGCTCAGGAAAGCGTGATCCGCAAGACTCTCGCCATACTGGCGGCAGACCGCAAACTGCTGCAGGTGATGACCATCGATGCCTATATCAATGCCATCTTCCGCAATATTGTGCGCCCCCTGCGCAGCATCGACAGTTTTGAGATAGATCTGATGGCGGTGCAAAAAAGGATGCCCTTCTTGCTGGAGCATCTGATGACACCCCGGCTGCGGTCAAAGCTGGATGGGCTGCTGCGGCGGAAGGTGAATTCCTCGCTGGATAGCTATAGCTGCTTCTTTGCCTCCATGATCGACTGCCGCTGGCTCCACTATATGATCCATAAACGCCTGGCGCCGGCTACCGACCAGGATTTCCAGTTTCACCGCCAGTATTTGAGCGAGCTGAAGATCCAGGCGGAGTTCACAGGTTTTCAAACTGCCTTTGGCAAAATGCTCGAACTGCTGGCACAAGTCCTTGCCGATAAAGATGTGGACGAGATGTTCAATTCCGCCTTCAAAGACCTCTTCACCCAGCTTCCGGCTACCCTGTCCGGCGTGCAGGCACACATCGAATCCCTCTGCCAGAGCCCCCAGGGCTGCTATCGGGTGTTTCAGGCTGTTGCCAACATCAATCTCTACAACGCCAACAAACTCAGGGGCAGGGACAAGCTGCAGGCCCTGGGAAGCCTCCAAACCTGGCAGGAAGAGCTGCGCCGCCATCTGGCGAACTATCTGATGTTCACCTTGTTCCTGCCGGAGCAGGAGGAGATCATCACCCTCTGGGAAGAGCTTCTGCAGGAATATGACCGGCTGATCTACCGCTATAAGAACATGACCTACAACGACATATCCTGGTTCAGCCTGGAAGCGCTGTTCAGCGATACCCCACCCCAATTCGATCTGCAGACCGAAGTCATCGCCAACGAATTCTACCAGTTCCTCTCCCATCGCAGCCGCTTCATTCTTATCGACGAATTTCAGGATACTTCGCTGCTGCAGATGAACATCCTCAGCCCCATCATCGATGAGGTGATTTCCGGAGAGGGCAGCAAGGACTTTGGCGGTCTGGTGGTGGTGGGCGATGAGAAGCAATCCATCTTTGGCTGGCGGGGCGGTGAGCGTGACCTGCTGCTCAATCTGCGGCAGCTCTTTCCCCAACTGGTGCTCCCACCCCCCGATCCGGATCAGGATGTGCTGACCACCTCCTGGCGCAGCTCCCCCTCCCTGATCAGGTTCATCAATGGCGTGTTCGGAAACAAGGCCCTGCATGGCTATCTGAATGACCAGCAGCTGGTCTGGAACTATCCTGAAAGTTTCAGCGGCAAAGAAGACCTGGAACCCCTCAGCCATATTGGTTTCAGCCTACGAGCCTATCAGTCCCGAAACCCGGGACAGAATCTGGAAACGGTCTTCCGGGATTTCGTGGTAAACACGATCCAACCCTGGTATGATGAGGAATCGAACCAGACCTATGCCATTCTCTGCCGCAAGTCCAGCGAGTTGAACGAGCTGCAGGGCGTCCTGGACGAGTTTGGAATCACCAGTATCTTCCAACCGGCGGGAATCCTTCAGGACCATACCTGGGTGAGCCCTCTCATCACCTGGCTGCGGTTTTTGGCCTTCAAAGACTGGCTGGATTTCCTGGCTGTGCTGCGTTCCAATTATCTGATGCTGAAAGCCGCTCCTTTAAAGGATGTCATCGCTGCCATCAGCAGCGCGTTGGAGCAGGGCAGGGAACCAGACTTCTCCTCCTGTCCCCTGGCGTCGGAATTGTATCTGCTCTCCCGACAACCGGTGGAATCGCTATACCATAGCTGCACCGACCTGCTCGATCTGTGCCTGGGGGATAAATCCCCCCATGAGCGTGACTATCTGAACATCCACAGTTTCCTCTCCCTGATGCAGGATTTTGAACTCAACCGTGCCCAACGGGACAAATCCATCCCCGCCTTTCTGGACTATCTGGAGGAAAACCGCTACCAGGAAGCCTTCAAGCAAGTCGCCATCGAGGGCGGCAACACCATGCAACTGCTCACCATCCACAAAGCCAAGGGGCTGGAATTTGACCGTGTGTTCGTATTTTACAATTTGAGCGGTGGCAAGGGCAGCGACCATGGGAACCTGAGCTGGTTCGTGGATTATGCCGGAAAGGACTTCCGCTATCTGCAGGATTTTGCCCTCACCTATCATTACAAGGACTTGCTGCCCCATTCCGATTACCACCATCTGGCGGAATTGGCGGACCAGCGGGAGCTGCTGGAGGAGATGAACATCCTCTATGTGGCCTTCACCCGTGCCAAGACCGCCCTGCACATCTGCTTCGCCTATCAGGGCAACAAGGGTTGGGAGACCTATTACAAAGAGCAACTGGAGCGCAGGGCAAAGCTTCCGGTGCTGGTCTGCCAGGCGGCTTTGGACTATTTCGAAGAGAAAGGCATCCCGGCTGATGAAAGCGGCAACTATGTGATCCGGGGAACAGGATCTTATGAAGAACCTGAGCAGAAGGAGCCCCAACGACGGTTGCTGAACCTGGACACCCAAGCCCTGGCCAAGCTGCTGCCCCCCAAGGAAAAAGATGGCTTGGCTGGGCTAAAACCACGAGAATATGATACCGGGCTGGATCTGAAAAAGCTCTGGCTGCAGGACCGGCAGAACCTGATCGGAGATCTTGCCCATCATTATCTGAGCTATCTGAAGGTAAACCTGCCCCAGGAGCACAACCATGCTTCACAGCAATGCCTGGCACGCTTCTGCGGCATCTTCACCCAAAGCGAGATCCTTGATCTGATCCAGCGGCTGAATTCCGCCCTGGCGCAGCATCCGGAACTCTTCGATCCCCGCTATGACAAGGTGTACACCGAACTGACGCTATTTCACCAGGGGAGGGAACTCCGCCTGGACCGCCTGATGCTGGACACCCGTGCCAAAACCGCCCTGATCGTGGATTACAAGACCGGCGGTATCAAGGATGAAGGCCAGCTTGAGCTCTATCGCCAAGCCTTGGCGGAACAGCCGGTTATCGCTCAGAATAATTACAGGATAGACACTCGCTACATCCTACTGCAACTCTGATCTCTCTGCAGACCATTGCCTTGGCAGAGACACCGCTACACCTGCCGCATCCCCCTGGATGCCCAAAGCAGAGCAAAAGCGGAACAGAAGCGGGACAACCGCCTTTTCCGGCTGGTGACCCCGGCTTGTCCTGACTCCATAATATTCCATCCTGACAGGGCGGAAAGCAATGCTTTGCTATAGATGCAAAGTGAAATTGCTTATTGCTCTAATGTCCAATCACAGACTTCCATTTGGAGCTGGCTGGTTTGCATATTAGTTGCTCGTCATTTCTCCCATCAACTGCAATCAGAAACTCATAGTCTTTTATCCCTAAAATTGATTCTTTCTGCAGTTTCTCTTGGGCTACCAGAATGGCTTCTTTCGAGCTGTCGATTCCGATCCAATTTCGGTCTGTATTGTTGGCAGCTACTAATGTGGAACCAGAGCCGCAGAAACAATCCAGAACCCGAGATTCAGGAAGTGAGGAAGTACGGATAATCAATTCTAGCATTTTGAGGTTCTTTTCAGTAGGATAGACCGGATATTGTGGATCCTTGAATTCCCAGATATCCTGCATTCTTTTACCCGGCATCGAATCCAGATAGATTTTTCTGCGGGGCACTCCTGTGGCTGACCATTCGATCAGATTCTGCTGATCAAGCTTTTCCAGCTCTTCTGGTGAGGATCTCCAATGTCTTCCTTTGGGAGGTGAAATTCCTTTGAACTTTTCTCCGCTTGCTCCATTGATTGTCTCCCCTGGAGCATGAAGTGGGATTGTAGTATAGCGACGACCCTGGGCATCTATCTTGGGATATAGTTTTTTAGCATCAGCATCACTATAATTCTCATGAGGCTCATTCCAGATATAAGAATCAGTTTTACTATACAGCAATACCATATCTTTGATGTTTCCAAAAGCCCTGCGCTTGAAGTTCTTGGGATTACACTTGATTCTGCTGATGTCATTTCGAAAGTTCTTTACCCCAAAAACCTCATCCATTAGTATCTTAACATAATGACCAATCTTGTAATCGATATGCAGATACATTGATCCTTTTTCAGACATCAATTCCCGTAACAGGATCAAGCGTTGGCGGATGAATTCCAGATATTCAGCTCCGGCAAGAGTATCGCTATAAGCCATCCTGCTGTTGAGATTTCTGCTTATTGTATTTGCCCTGTCATCATCCATTAGAAAGACATTATTGGTAGCGAAGGGAGGGTCTATGTATACTAGATCAATCTTTCCCAATAAAGAGGAAAAGAGTGCCTTCATTACACTAAGATTATCACCCAAGATCAACTTATTATGGCTGTTAACTTCATCCTGTCTGGCAAGCTTCACATCAGGAATCTTTGCCATGATTTCTGCAGTAGTTAATTTACCAGGATAGTTCAAAGTGATGTTCATAAGCTATACAAGAAATCCCTTAATACAAGGCTACTCATGATTAGTTTTGTACGGAAGTCGTTACTTATCCTCCGATACATAGCATTGTTGCCACTCAGATAACACACCCCATCCAAGACCGCCACTTTGATTACATTTTCAAATGATGCAGCCGTAAGTATTTTAATTGCATCATTGAACTGGGCATTTTGATGGCCACCAAAATCCGTAATAAATTTGGCTTCAGCAATAACATATTTCCCGTTGAATCTGGCAATCAGATCCAGCCCCTTAATGTCTGTATAGCCAAGATAGTTCTGTGCAAATTCTTTCAGTTCATTGTCGCTGGCTTTCAGTATCGCATTGTCTCTGCAATTTGTAAATTGATCCAAGCCTACTGGAATGATACCTAAAGAACCACTACCAATCCAGTGCTTAAATGAGATACCGATCTGCCGGTTTGCTTCTTTGGGAGATGAACAACGCTCATACAGCGAATCCAGTCCTATATGGTATAGCCTGCCACAAATCCTGTTCACTGTTTGAGGGTTGCGTTCGATTGCAGCCAAGTCCCTGCGCAGAAAGGCTACATAGGAATCCTTGATGGGAAACAAGGACAGCTTGAGTAGTGTTTTCAGAAGCTCTTGATTACTCCTCCTCTGAAAGGACACCTCAACCGATCTCCATAACTCTGCATCAATCTCCCGGGCTTCATTCTCGACAATGGGATATACCCGAAACAGATCATCCAGATAAGCTCTGTTATTGGCATATTCAATGCTAGCTTTTAACCATCTGTTCATAATATCTCCACGAATGCATTGATTTATTTGTCGCAGAATTCGTCAATACAATTTGTATTCGCACATAGCTTGGATGACAAACCCCGGACCAAGCATCCGGGGTTTATCACTTATTGGAACAGATGGCTGCCCAGACCGGGCACCACCCATTGATAGTTATTTCAGCAGCATCATCTTGCGGCTTTCGTTGTGCCCGTCTGTGGTCAGGCGGTACAGGTAGAGCCCGCTGGAAACGCTGTTGCCGCTATTGTCCTTCCCGTTCCACACGAAGCTGTGCTTGCCAAAGCCCAGCTCGCTGTCCACCAGGGTCTTCACCAACTGGCCTTTCACATTGTAGATGGAGAGGTTGGTGCGGCTGGCCTGGGGCAGGTCGAAGCTGATAGTGGTTTCCGGATTGAAGGGATTGGGGTAGTTCTGATGCAGCAGACGCACCGTGGGCGGGATCACCGGATCGTCGGTATCCACACCCTGCGGAAACACGATCTGCAGTTCCATGAACATCACCTGCCCCCCATCGGGAGTAGGATGGTAGGCCGGAGTATTCACATTGGAGCCCCAGGTGAAGTCGTCATAGAACATCACACCGATCTTTCCCACCTTCTGGTTGCCTTGCATCCCGGTGTAGATAACTTTATCCGCCGGATACACATACATGGGTTTGATGCCGGCAAATTCA
Organism: uncultured Candidatus Cloacimonadota bacterium; assembly: GCA_964631665.1. Taxonomy (GTDB): domain Bacteria; phylum Cloacimonadota; class Cloacimonadia; order Cloacimonadales; family Cloacimonadaceae; genus Syntrophosphaera. The sequence goes on from CAZVXK010000003.1 coordinate 21,597, forward strand.
GGCGTAACCACATTGTTCAGAACGATCGGCTCGCTCCACAGGGCACCGTTGTTGGGAGAGACCGAGATCCAGATCTCCGGAGTGTTGGCATAGTCCACATAATCCGTATCGGAATAGTAGTTATACCAACGGGCAAACTGCGAATCCTGCCAGATGCACACCATCATCTGCTGGTCGTTGGGAATGGACAGCTTGATGTTGTTGTAGTGGAACATCATGGCATCGGAATGAGCGCTGGCGTCCCAATGTGGGAAAGGATAGATGGTGACGATAGCCGGATACCACTGCCCGCCGCTTTGGATATATTCCGCCTCGCCCCAGGGCGCTTCTGTATCCCAGGGCTGGAACCAGTCGTTGAAGGTGTCGTCGGGATCCTTTTGCGGATAGATCTCGCGGACATTAAATTCCTGAGTGGCGGGATCGAACACGAACTGCTTCACATACTGCATGGCGGGATAGTAGGTGCCTTCATTGGTATTCAGGGCCCACAGCGCAGCCACATGCACCCTGCCATGCGTATCCACCACGGCATTCAGATGCCCGGAATTGGAGATCGCCCAAGCCAGGTCTGTATCTGCATAGGGCACATCGTTTTGATTGGTGAAGTATCCAACCGTGCCTCCCGGTGTGGCAGGCGGATTCCAGGTGGGCAGATCGCTGAAATCGCTGATCCGCGTCCAGGTTCCTTCACCATAGTTGGGGCAGATGAATACATCCATATCCTCTTCGATGATGCTGTTGCTATCCACATCCACGGCAAAGTGATATCCGGCATAATAGAGATTTCCGCTCATGTCGCAGGTGATGGCATGGAAGGGACGCCGCCACTCTGCATCGTGGTTCCATTGGTTCATTTCCGGGATCATGGTATGGTTCCAGTTCAAGGCGGTGCCCATCTCGATGTCCTCGCCATTGAAATCGGCATAGGCAAAGAGCGGATTCTCGCTGGGAGCGGAGGTGTGGGTCTCACGGTTGCGCATCACGACATAGATCCTGCGCTTCCCCGCAATGGGTGAAGGGCCGATCACTGCCGTGGGCCAGATGAATGTATTATCGCTGGTGGTGCCGCCGTTGGGTGGGGTCACATCCATCGGTGCATCGGCGATGATCTGGATGTCGTTGAACAAACCTGCGATCCCGGAGATGAAAGCATCCGAGGTGAACTCCACCTCCAGCTCGTCATCGGCATCGGCATTGGCATGCCAGGCATACATGGGTTTTCCGGATACGGGATCCACCTCGACAGTGCCAAAGCCCTCATGGTTTTGCACACTGGTGATCTCGTTGTTGTTGATCACATTGCCGGCGGCATCCAGATAGGTATAGAACTGGCGGCGGGTGGATGTGGGCTGCCGGCGTCCGTGATAGGTCATGAAATATCCCCCGCCGGCGGAATTGGGTATCACCCGCAGCGGCAAACCACTGTAGGAGCCGATCATATAGTCATAGTAATTGGTGATGATGGCGGTGGGTGTTTTGGTGAAGGTGTATTCCGGCACGTCGCGGATGGGGGCCAGTGTTTTTCCCTGAGGTATTTCGACAGGTGTTTTGGGAGTTCCGGCCGGCATGATCTCCGCCATCAGAAACAGCGGTACCAGGCTCAGGGCCAGACACATCAAGAGAAGCTTTTTCATCCTTTCCTCCATATATATTATGGTGTTATCTATGTTTCACTGCCAGCGTTGTTTGAACCAGTTGTTTCCGGATGAGGCAAGCTGAGGCTTAAATATAAAATTTAGAGACACTTCACTTCTGTAACAAATAATAACTTGCTCGGCTCTGCTGTCAAGCAAAATATCGGTGGGTAGCACCAATCAGGAATTTTCAAGTAGGTAGCCATACGGTCCGGGGCAACGAATTCCCGATTTTGATTGACAGGAAATCCCTCACTATGGAAATGGTATCCATTGGTTTAATATTGGCGGCGGCAGGTTTTGGTGTAACCAAAGCCGAAAGCTGTTCCTCCGCCTCTTCACACCCCTATTTCTGTATGCGGAGATTAAATTATGGCTGACCTTGCAGACCTGATCGCCAGCCTGGAATGGCTGCGCCGGGAGATCATCGGCAGAAACATCAGTTTCGAAACGCCCTTCGGCGCCAGGCCATTGGTCTATGCCGATTTCACAGCCAGCGGGCGGGGGCTCTTTCTGATCGAAAACCAGGTGCAGCGCATCCTGCAATTCTATGCCAACACCCACACCGAGGACGATTTCACCGGAAAGACCATGACCGCCTTGCTGCACGAAGCGGAGCGGATCATCAAGGCTGCGGTGAATGCCGGACCCAAGGGAAAGATCGTCTTCACCGGTTCCGGCACCACCGGAGGCATCACCAAGCTGCAGCAGATATTGGGAGTCTATTGGCCGCCCGCCACCCGCGAACGGGTGAACACATTCCTGCAAAGCTGCCTGGAACGCAATCCTGACCGCGAAGCCTGCAACCTTGCCCTGCACAATTACATCCATGCCAACAAGCCGATCGTGTTCGTGGGCCCCTACGAGCATCATTCCAACGAGATCATGTGGCGCCATACCCTTTGCGAGGTGATCGAAGTTCCCCTCACCGCAGCCGAAGAACTGGACCTGGGGAAACTGGAGGAGCTGGTCTCCGATCCCAAATATGCCCGGCGCCCCCGCATCGGTTCCTTTTCTGCTGCCTCCAACGTAACCGGCCTGAAAACTGATGTCCATGAGGTTGCCCGCATCCTGCACCGCCACGGAGCGCTGGCCTGTTTCGACTTTGCCGCCTGCGCACCCTATATCACGATCGACATGAACCGGGACGCCGAGAGTTATTTTGATGCCATCTATTTCTCGCCGCATAAATTTGTGGGCGGTCCCGGCACCTGCGGCATCCTGGTCTTCAACGAGGACATCTACCCCAAAGACCTTCCTCCCACCGTAGCTGCAGGCGGGACAGTGGATTATGTAACCGCGGTGAAGGAGTCCTTTGTCCGTGATATCGAAACCCGTGAAAAAGCCGGCACCCCCGGCATCATGCAGGCGATCCGCACGGCAATGGTATTTCAGGTGAAGCAAAGGGCCGGGCAGGAAACCATAGACCGCATCGAGGAATACTATCTGAACCGGTTCATGGCCGCCTTTGCGGGAGACGAACGCATCCTGTTCTATGGCATCACCGATCCCGCCAAAAAGCTGCCCATCGTGCCGTTCAACATCGTCCATCGGGACAAGCTGCTGCATCCCAAATTCGTTACCCGGCTGCTCAACGACCTCTTCGGCATCCAGTCCCGCGCCGGCTGTTCCTGTGCCGGACCCTATGGACATCATCTGATGAAGATCGACCGCCGGAACTGGGATTTCTATCGCTGCCTGATCACCAATGCCGGCTATGGCGGCATCAAACCAGGCTGGGTGCGCCTGAATTTACATTACACCCTGAATGAGGACGAGGTGGACTATCTGATCGCCGGGGTCAAATTTGTCCTGGAGCACGGCCATAAGTTCCTGCCACTCTATGTATTCAACATCAAGTCCGGAGAATGGCTGCATATTCAGGACTCTTCTCCGCCACCGGTGAGCCTGGATGAGTCAGCTCTCTTCGCCGCAGAGCGATTTGCTTCCCAAGAGCCTGTAAATGTGGCAGATCAGTATGCCCAGGCCCTCACCGAAGCCGCCCGCCTGGCCGAAAATTTGCCCTCGGACTTTCCTGTTTTGCAGTTCGAACCCGAACTGGAGAGCCTGATGTATTACTATGTGCATCAGGTGGTCAATTATCATCCGGTCAGCCCGGTACGGCTGTGATAAAGGCAATCTTTACATTGGTTTAACTTCATTATAGCATAAGCATAGGCATTTCTTCTTCGCCACTTTCGCAAACAATCTCCCTCTCATTTCACCCGGTCGGAAAAGCCTGGATCCCTACCTCGCTCCCGTTAGCATTACGGAATCATTACGGAGTCATTACGGATTAAATCCGTAATGACTCCGTAATGATTCCGTATTGCTCATCAGAGAGAAACCAAATCCGGCCAATGTTGGAAACGGAGAAATAGAAGGGGAAAATCAAGTGAAAAGAGTAATAACATAATGGAGTTTAGCAAATTAGCTTATGGATCAGATTCGCAACAACACAAAAGGAAGCATTAATCTTCTGGAGTGCATAAAAATATGCTTGACAGATGGATAATGGTAAAAGAAAAGGTTTAAAAGATTAACAATGGGAGGCTTACCAATGAAAATCTATATCATGATGGCCCTGGCAGTCCTGATCGCTCTGGCCGGCTGCGCAGGATTCAAGAAGGAACCCACGCCCACGCCGGTTAGCATTCAGCCTTCGACCACAGTGCCGGTGGTGGACGAAGCCGTGATCCTGAAAAAGAAGGTTGCGGTGGGCCGCTTCACCAATGAATCCCGGCTTGCCACCAGTTTCCTGAATGAAGGCAGCGATGTGCGCGACCGGATGTCCCGCGCCGCCAGCGACATTCTTTCCGCCAAGCTGGCGATGACCAAACGCTTCATCCTGATCGAACGGGCGGACACCCTGGCGATCAGCACTGAACAGCGCATCTCGGACATCCAGCGTTACAACATCCCCGCCGACTATCTGGTGTTGGGTTCGATCTCAGAATTCGGACGCAAAACCAGCGGTGAGGTAGGTTTGATCGACCGCACCAAAAAACAGACCGCCCAGGCCAAGGTGACCCTGAGGATCATTGACACTCGTACCGGGATGGTGATCTTTGGCGAAGAGGGCAGCGGCGAGGCCTCCAGCGAAGTGGGAACCGTTTTGGGCATGGGCTCGCAGGCCGGATATGACGACACGCTCACCGATAAAGCCATTGACGCAGCCATCAGCGCCGTGATCCAGAATCTGATCAACAAATTGAGCCACGACCCCTGGCGCTCCTATATCCTCAGCCGGGAGCAGGACAAGCTCTACATCGCCGGCGGAGCCCTGCAGGGCATCAAGGCCGGGGACACCTTCAAAGTGTATCAGCGCGGTAAAACGGTGGTCAATCCCCAAACCAAGGTTCCCGTCGAGCTGCCCGGAACCCAGGTGGCCGTGATCAAAGTCCTGCAGACCATTCCCGGGGAAGTGCTCACCGAGCTTTCCCTGGCGCAGGTGGTGGAAGGCAATCTGCCAGAAAACCTTGAAGAAATCTATATCAGCGACAAATGAGGAGGTTAGGATGAAAATCGCTCTTGTCATCCTGCTGCTGGCTCTGCTGATCGGCGCTTGCAGCGTGCGGAAATACAGCGAGACCACTGTGATCAAACCCAATCACGGAATACTGAAACTGGTGGGCAACAGCGCAGGCCGCAGCGTCTTGCTGGAAGGGCAGCCGCTCAGTCTAGATCCCAATAAGCAGGTGAATTCCTTTGAACTGAGCAGCGGCGTCTATCAGCTCGAGGTGCGCGCCCAGGGCAGTGTCCTGCTGAGCCAAAAGCTGATCATCACCACAGGCCAGATCAACGAAGTGAAGCTGCCATGAAACGGCTGCCTCTACTTCTGGCGGTGGCGTTGCTGCTCACCGCCTGTGCACCTCAACTGCTATATTATTATGGGGATAGCTCCTCCAGATATTACAAGGCGGTTAGGAAACAGGATGAGGCCTCGGTGAGGAATTACAAACGCAGCCTGGAGGATGTATTCAGGCAAAGCGAACGCTATAACATCAAGGTGCCCCCGGGCTTGTATTGCGATTATGCCATGCTGCTGCTGGCCGAGCAGGACCTGGCCACAGCGCGGGAATATATCCTGAAGGAAAAACAAACCTGGCCGGAATCCGCCGCCTTGATGGATTTTCTGCTGCAGCGCCATCAACTGGCACCCTGAGGAGCAAACCATGAAAAGACCACTATATGCAATCCCGGTCCTGCTCCTTGTTCTTTTTGCGATGGGTTGCGCCAAGCAGGCAACTCTGGGGACCACCTATCCGAAGATGTATCAGGAGCCGCCGGTATCCATCCTCATCCTTCCACCCTTGAACAACAGCACCGCCGCCGACGCCAAGGAATATTTCTCCTGTTCGCTGGCGGAAGCGGTGGGCCGGATGGGCTACTACATAATGCCGGTAGAATCCATGTTCAATATCCTGCGCGATGAAGGATTGTATGAAACCGAGCACATCACCCCAGCCGTGCTGGCGAACATGCGCAAGCATTTTGGAGCCGATGCCGTGCTTTATACTTCCATCGAAGAATGGCACAAATCCTGGTTTCTGGTTTCAGGAAGCCTGACCATCACTGCGAAATTTGCACTCATCAGCACCGCTGCAGCGGATACCCTGTGGGATTTCACCACCCAGACCAAGGTGAAGCTGGGCTCCTCCAGTGACAACCTGTTGGTGGCAGCCGTAGAATCTGCGGTCAAAACGGCGCTCGAGGATTATTTCCCCAATGCCCTGCAAAGCAACATTAACACCATGGACAAAGCCCTACCCAGCGGCAAGTACCACCCCAAATTTGGAGTGGATGGCGAAAAGGCGATCCCGGCTGACAAGAAGGGCACCTACTCCATCTCCAAGTAAGGATAACGGCCAAACACCATAAATGGACAAAGCAGGGAGCTCTGATGCTCCCTGCTTTGTTTATTGCTGTTTTATACTATTTCAGCATCATTACTTTCTTAACTGTTGATGTCCTGCCTGTTTCAATTCGGACGAAATACAAACCGGAGCTGACACTACGGTTTCCGTTATCCTTTCCGTCCCAAACGACTTTATGAAATCCTCTTGGCAAACTGCCGCTTAATAGGTCTCGTACCCGCTGCCCACGGATGTTATACACCGATAAACGCACTATCCCTTCATCCGGGAGAGAAAATGCAATCGTGGTCGATGGATTGAAGGGATTGGGGTAATTCGCTACATCCAATTTTGTGGGGACAGGAACGTTATCAACATCTGATATTTCCGATTTAGCCAGTATCTCACCCCATAACTGCTCAACAGTTTGTCTAGCGTCTTTCAGTGAAGTGATGTTCAGGCCATTTGCTAGATATGTCAAACCAGTATAAGACCCCTTCCCCAGATCATCATAAAACATGTCTTCAAGTGTATAGGCGATATCGAGAAGACACAACAGCGAATCCAGTTCTGTTGTGGATAACTGCAGTTGCAGATCATATTCCTGTAGAGCTTGTTGGAACTGACCGTCAAACCTATCGATCATGATACTCTTGATTTGGGCATTTTTAACCAAGATACTGTCGTAACAGGCAGCTGAGTATGTATCATAGAGAATCCTTAACTCGCTAAGCAGACTTGGCGAGCCAGAGTATATAGAATTCAAACGTCCCAAACTTTGCAGAGCATAAAGGCTATCAGGTTCTGATGCTACAACAGTTGAATAAAGCTGTTTTGCTAAGGCTGTATCACCACTTTCCTCAGCTGTTAGCGCCTGTTTAAATAGATTATCATAGACATGAGGGAAGAATGTGTTGGGCTCAATACTATAAGGATCATATACAACATCCCAGTCTAATGGATATATCCACTGTCTGATTCCAAAGGGGTTGGTGCTGCCCCAATAGTTGTTTCTGGCCATCAGTTGCTTGATCCTGCCAGTAGAATCATAGAACAGCGAATACCCAAGCCCATCTGCATTAATGTCATTGCGGGCATCGTCTATGATAGGGTATGAGTCACTTTCGAGTCTGATTTCCGGTCTGGATAGACCATTCTGTTCCGTGTATGAGATATTGCATCCCTTGACGATTGGCTCGGAACCCCGGACTAAGTGCAACCCCGCTCTTGTGTTATTGTGTATGTCATTTAAAGCAATTTTTGTGTTACTGTTGTAGAGCAGCATTCCAATGCCGTTTTGAGTTATCTCGTTGTTTTGAATGCACCCCAAATCGCTGGTGGTATAGTTGTTTGATATCACAATCCCGTATGTATTATTTTGGATCAGAGACCCATCAATTGAGAAAGGAGTTCCCGTTTCTATGGATATTCCTTGGTGGCAATCACTTATTTCACTATTAGAGATTGTTGAGTTACCTCTGATCTGTATCCCGGTGTTCGCACCAGTAACTACGGTGCCATCACAAATCAAACTTCCATCACGGTAAGTAATGATGCCAGACCATTGTTGCGATGCTGAGCCGATGCTGACTGTGCGGGAAGCCCCGCCGCTGATATTCAGAACGCCACGATTTGAGATTCCCACTCCATCTGAAACCAGCATTGAGCTGTTGGGGTAGACATCCATACTGGCACCATTGTTGATTGTGATCGATCCGGTTATTAAAACGGTACCATGAATGTTTAAATCGGTGTTTAAGTTTGTACTTGGGATTTCACCCTTAACAAAAACCAGATCATCGCTGATCAGTCCGGCAGAAGTCAAATCGTTCCAGCTATAGTTTACGTAGAAATACTGGTCATCGTAGGCTAATGATTGAACAATGTTTGTTGAGAAATACCGATAATCAGGATCGTTGGGATAAGGAATAGGTTCAGGAATCTGGGGTTCAAGCTGTGTGCGCATTATCGCAGAGAACTGACTTGGATCAGCACCTGACCATATACCTTAAATCTTGGGAATGAAATTGCGGTATCATGAAATACTACACCTAAGGAGGAGCCTGAATATGTTGCCGTAAGACCTTTGTCGCTGCAGGAGTACTTTCTATACAGCTCATCACCGTTAAATACTAGATTGGTACCTCCAAGAATCACCATGGCTTGGTCTAAGAAAACAGTCGGCTCTATGTTAGAGAGAATTGAGACGGCATACATCTTAGCATTGGTGCCAATCTCATTATCATTATAGGAAACGACACGCTGGGAACCATCGGTACAACCGAAGAAACTTGATACTGGTTGTATTGGTATAGTTCTTGTATTTTGTAAAAGCTCAGCACCATAGTAAGCATAGGGTTCATATGCGGTGTTTTGGACAGTAACTGGATTCGACGCATCCTGTGGAACTATGATTGCCATGATCGATGTATCACTAGGTTCAGTAACCTTAGTTCTGCCACGAGCATGGCCGAATATATTTGTGTAATTTGGGCTGTCAGGAGAACTAGTAAATAAGTAAAATGTTGGGAAGCTCCACTGATCAAATCCTGTTGTCGTGTTATCCATTTGATTGATGTATACACCTGTAGATCCGCAGATTATATCCACTACCTCTCCACTGGTAGGGCTCCCCTTCCGAATTGTAAACCCATTTACTGTCGAATTCACTGTAGACAAAGAAGGATCAAAAATTCCAAATTGGTATAAACTTGAAAACTCATGAGGTTCATCATCAAGCGCATCTATGTCGTCAATAACAAAAAACAACTCCCCATATCGTAAAAATGATCTTTTAACTTCGGCAAGCGGCAGATTAGTCAAATAATTGTCATACATAACTCTCGTACGCAATAGGTCGAGATTGTCTGATTGTTGATAGTAATCGCGGTAACAAGGGTCTCTTACAATGTCATTACTATCGACTAACAAGTCGTTGTAATTGTTGAAAGCGCTGAATGGGCGGTATCTCCCCGAAATACCCAAACTGTCGCTTTGTGCATTGTAACTCCAATAACGATTTCTAAGCTCGTGCAACTCTCTGTCAGCAATGGGATCAATCAAGACCATGTTATGCGCATAGTTGGATCTCATCCATTCTCTGCTATAATTCCACTCCAAAAAATTAGGACCATAAGCAACTGGAATGGTACCGACTCGATATCCGGGATCAATCAGAAAAGGCATTCCTTTATAATAAAACGAATAACTAAGATGATCAGATTGGCCATGATACGGGGAAAAACTATTCTCGTGCAATACAAACATCGTTGCAGTATCCCTAAACTCATCTAATGTCGTAGCAAAATTTCCAGTAATCGGTTTTCTAAGTATCGAATATTCACCATCTGAGGACGATCCCTGGCTAATAAATGAGGGAATGTAAGTAATGCTACTAATTCCAGGCGACAAAAAGGGATCTGATAGATACTTCACTAAGATATAGCTCCTACATGCATGACCATAGCTTGCATAACCTGATGTTATCTTGCTCCTGACGTACCATGAACATCTGTTGCGAACATCTTGATTGTCAGAGTTGTTATAGTAAAAAAAGACAGGACTGGGATTGATCGACTTCCGACCCCAATCGTCATTGTATGGCCAGTCGGCTTCAGTCGGAGTCACTTTTCTGGTCAAGTCGTTTATCCAGGAAACTATGTACTGGTTGTTGTAGTAATTTACAGCGCCACTAGTTAGCCTCTTGTATGCTGTGAAAAAAGGACAAATCATCTGGAGCAATTGACCCTGATAACCCAGGCTCTCAAAATAGGCACCAGAATTTGTAGTATGAAATGCAAGCATGCCTTGATATCGCCTATCGGCAGGAAAGGTTTCAGGAATCGGTTCATTAAGCAACATATTGTTGATGTAATTCAAGCGTATATTCATTTCATCATAAAGTGAAGGTACTGTTTCCCGCAGCAGTAAGGCCGCAAGCCCCATTGCTCCAAACATCTGGAGTCTGTATTGGACTATACTGAATCCGGGATATGGATGAGTATTGGGGATGTTTATTCCCCACTTAACTTGTTGGACCTGCGAGAGGTTATTATATGAGTGAATTGTAGCCATGGTTAAGTTTATGCAAGCCAACAGAATATCCCTTAACTTGGTCTTTACGGAATCGGGTACATTACTTGATGGGGCATAATAGAGGCAATCGTATAACATTGCGGCATTAATAGTATAGTACGTTAAATGTAATGCCCGTGCATCTGCTGCGTCAATCGTATTCCGGAAATAAGCTAGGGCTGCAACCGTGTCAGGGGGAACGTAATCAGATAAGTAATCTACAATATTCCAAATAGATAGACTGTCCGAAAGATCAGTAAATAGCGCGCTGTATAGATAATCATTAACAGCTTCATTCATTTTTGTAATGGTATCAGGTACGTCTCTTGTCAAATCTGTGGTAGCAGCATCATGAAAAAGTACAGTGTTGGCATCTGACAGGTTATCGATGTACGGATCAAACAAGTGGCTAGCTGGCACTGAGGAGCCCCTCATTGCCGCAAGAGTTACTGCGTCAATAGTTATCGTTCTATTGATGATAAATGTCCCAAAGATGGGACTCACGACTCCAAGAATGAAAAGAACAATTGGAAAGTGTTTCATTTTGCCTCCTAATTGATTTTGCTAATTTTATAAACTCGGTTTTTCCCCTCTCCGGAACGTATCAGATAGACGCCCCTTGGACAATTATGCCCTGCATCGTCTTTGCCGTCCCAGTTTGCTTCTCTGTTTGACAGCTTAAGAGTGCGGACAAGCTGCCCTTTGATGTTGAAGATATATATACTTGCGTTAAGAAGCGACGGATCATCATTTGTGGCTTTGATGTTTAGGTGGTGTGTCATCGGATTTGGGTAAGTCGTGATTTTATTAACCAATGGAATTTGAACTTCATCCTCCACAGGTACCTGCCCGTTGGGTAGAAGCTTGATTATTACCTGCTGCCCTGAGTTACCCCATGCCCAATATACGCATCCAGCGTCATCAATACTGAGTAATGCTGTTGACGGGGAGCCAAATCCATCGGCAATGTAACTGCATATATTGTTCCCTTGGGCATTCCATACCCACGACATTTCACCAGAGAGTGTGAATCGGGCTAATACTCCATTAATTGATCCGCAGATTAACACGCCATTATAGTGTGGGATCAGCGTCCACACATTGAACACAATGCTACTGTTAATATCAAAAATGGAAATCAATTCTGAACCAGAAAGCCGGTAAACCTTAGCCGTAGGGTTTGATAACCCGAATAGACCCGCAACTAAGAAAGATCCATCAATGGTGCTCCTGCAAAGAGCAATGCTTGAATAGAAGTTCATATAGTAGCCAGACACATTAATACGGGATACAATACCTCCGTTAGTATTGACTTCAATTATTGATGCAATTCCGGTATATAGCATACATGTAATCAAAATGTTGCCATTGTCCGTCAGAGCCAGATCATAAGCCTCAGCTTCATAGTATGGGCTCCCCTGATCCACTGTCCAGTAGGTAGTGGAAATGGTATCTCCCATAGCGGAAAACCTGAAATAGCAAGCGGAAGATACATCGTAATTCTGTGATGCCTTGCCGACTGCGACAATGTCACCGTTGGGTGTACGAAGCGCTTTGTTGAATGTTATTCCCATTAATGGAATCTCAATTGGGTTCGATAGGAAATTTATTACTCCAGCACTGGATATGCTCCCCACTTGAATAATACTCCCGCCAAAACACGTTATTATAAAGGTCACTCTGTCGTCATTGTCTATATCAACCCCGGTAATCGATATATATTGGTATATCCCAGGGTCTATATAACGTCTCCACTGCAGGTTACCCTGGGGATCGAGCTTAGTAATAGCAATTGTCATGTAATGGAACTCCTCAAGATTATCAGAGTTTCCCAATACTACAACGCTGTTGTCAGAACATACATAAATTGATCTGGAAGCATAAGAGGAATTGAGTTCCTGCGTATATACATACCCGTTCTGAGCATGTAGTGAGTTACATACAAGCCATAATACTACTAAAGTCGCAATAAGATGAATCGATCTTTTCATCAGGTCGCCTCACAATATCTTATTCTACCGAGCCACGCAACTTTGGTTGCTAGCACCATATTTTTAATCATACAATTGGCTTATCATAGGGTCTCATGTCCATTCGACATATACTCTCAAGTTTACAGAGTATTTAACCTAACTGTTCTATTTGTTCTATGTGGCATTATCATCAGAATGTATTGATATTGCGGGTCGATTCAAACTCACTCATGATGATCAGTGGGTCACCATATTCTCGGAATCACACATATACGATAGAGTTTTATAGTTCTTAAGTCAAGATAATCGTCATAAGAGCAAAATGCAAATAGAATCTGAATTTTTACACTATCTGTCTCATCCTTGCTCATCCTGATTTGTCAGCAAATAGGGTAGTGCTTTCATGGCTCTGGATCAATGATCACATCTGGAACAAGGAGAAAGCATGACCGAAGCGTTGATGAACCGAATCAAAGCTCAGTTAGTCAGACATGAGGGTCTGCGACTGAAGCCATACCGCTGCACTGCAGGCAAACTGACCATCGGCATCGGCCGTAATCTCGATGATCGAGGCATATCGCAGAAAGAAGCTTATGCCATGTTAGAGAGGGATATCCAGGACTGCGAGCAATGGCTTATCGATGAGATCCCCGATGTTTACAATAAGCTCGATGAGGTCCGCCAGTCGGTGCTGCTGAACATGTGCTTCAATCTGGGCATCAAGGGTCTGCTGGAGTTCAAGAACACCCTGGCTTTTATCAAAGCCGGAGATTGGGAACGAGCCGCCAATGGCATGCTTGCATCCAAGTGGGCGAAGCAAGTGGGAATGAGAGCGATTGAACTATCAGAGATGATGAGGAAGGGCCAGTGATACCTATTCCGGTCGAAACCGAAACCATGCTCGCTATCCTCAACCTCCCCAAGGAGATGGGCGAAAACGGCATTTTCAAAGAGCATAAGGATATCGTCATGGAAACGATCAGAACCCTAGAGTGTGTCGTCACGAGATTGACAAAAAAACTACCCTGACAATAATGGCACCAATTTTATTAACAGGGAGTTTGTTATGTCACAAAGCTGGCACAGGCATGATATCACCGACCACACGTGGGATCTACTTGAATCACACCTTCCAGGCAGAAAGGGGATTTGGGGAGGAGTAGCTCAAGACAACCGTCGCTTTATCAATGCAGTATTATGGATTCTGCGTACTGGAGCACCCTGGCGTGATCTGCCATCAGACTATGGCGATTGGAAAAACACACACCGCCGTTTTTGCCGTTGGCGCGACAAAGGCATATGGGAGAAGCTTCTTGAGGTTTTCATCGATGAGCCTGACCTTGAATGGCTCATGATTGATGCAAGCCATGTCAAAGTCCATCAGCATGGCACCGGAGTGGATGGCGATAAGGCGATCCCGGCAGGCAAGAAAGGCATCTACTCCATATCCAAATAAAGATAACCGACCTACTTCATAAATGGACAAAGCAGGGAGCAATCGGGCTCCCTGCTTTGTTTGTGATCATTTGATACTATTTGCTGAGCACCATCTTCCTGATCTGGGTGAATTTACCGGCAGTCAGTCGATAGAAATAGATGCCGCTGGCCAGGAGATTGCCGTTCAAATCCCTGCCATCGAAGCTGATGCTGTAGTTCCCCGCAGAGTTGTGTTCCCGGCTGTAACTGCGCACCAACTGCCCCTTCAGATTGAAGATATCCAGCCTGATCTCTGAAGGTGCATGCAGGCTGTAGGAAAGTGTGGTGCTGGGATTGAAGGGATTGGGATAGGCTTCGTTTAATTGAGTTACCAGAGGGATGTTGGGCGCAGTGGTCTCTTCACCGGCAGTGGTGATGGAAACCGGTCCGAAGAACATCGTCCAGCCATCCAGATCCAGGCATTGCAGCCAATAGTAATAGGTGGTGCCGCCCAGGGATTCCGCATCCGTGTAACT
>CAZVXK010000003.1:36185-50496 GCA_964631665.1 uncultured Candidatus Cloacimonadota bacterium
ATTGCAGCCAATAGTAATAGGTGGTGCCGCCCAGGGATTCCGCATCCGTGTAACTGTAATGTTGCTCGTGGGAAGTGTTGGTGGCCGGAATGAGGGGCGAAACCATCTGGGCGGAGGCCAGGTCTTCGCTTTCAGCGCGGTGCAGATAATAGCCCAGGGCTCCGCTTTCGCTTTGGGTAACCCAATCCAGGCGCACCAGATTACTGGTGCTGATCATGGCGTTGAATGAGGACAGGGTTACCGGAAGCGTGCCTTCCTCACTGTTGGGCAACACCAGCAGCAGATCCTCGCCAGCCTTGCTGGACGGAATGCTGAAACTGAGCATGGTGCTGGTCCAGGAACCGGGATTCAGCAGCAGGTTCCAGTTTCCGCTGGCCCCTTGCCTGTAACTGAGTGAAGTGGGCACCCAACCCAAACCATGTTCAACCGTGATCGTGGTGCCGGAAAAATCCGCCCCGCTGAAGCCAAGGCAGAGCCCGGCATTTTCATAGGGTACCTCCGGAAGAGCATAATCCGAGGTAACGATAATGAAATCGGGATCGCCGCTGAGACCGGTTACGCTGATCGACGGGCTGATCAGATTGGATTCGGGATCGCTGACCGGTGGCGGAGCGATGACCAGATCACCATCAATTACCACTGCGGCATCACTGTTATCGCCCCTTACGATCCGGATATCATCCACCGCAGCAGGAGGTTGGGTTCCCCCGGAGGAGTTGTTTACCCAAGTGAAGACCAGGCGTTTCTCGGTTCCGGCCAGGCTGCTGCCCAGATCGATATCTTCCTGTTGCCAGGCCGAACCGAGGCTATAGAGGCTGCCGATCTGGCCACTGCCTGGTTCGCTTCCCGCTGCCGGCATCACCGAGGTATCCACCAGGAATACTTTCAGCTGGTCGTTTCCGCTTTCTCCCTGGCCCCGCCAGTTGAATTTCAGCCGGAACTCCGCCCGGGAGAAGGGGAAACTGATGTCACGGCAAAGATGCACGATGGAAGCTGCAGAAGTATCGTAGCCATGGGTGGCTCCTGCATCGGTGCTGATGTAAACCGAGGCAGCACCGGTATTGGCGGTGGCGGTTCCTTGGTGCCACTGGTTGGTCTGGCTGCCGTTCACGCTTAGCCAATCGTTCAGCCCGGCTTCAAATCCTTCGGCAAAGGGAACGGCAAGAGGATCATAGGCATTTACAGTTAGCGTTACCGGAATGGTGATTTCCGGATTGGTGCTGCTGTTGCTGTTGACATAGATATTGCTGGTGTAGGTTCCGGGGCTCAGCCCGGTGGCATCGAAGCCGATGCTGATGCTATGGTCGGCACTACCGCCGGGAATGCTGCTGCTGTGGGAATTTCCGCCATTGACGGTGAGCCAGGGTGCAGAGTCAATTCCGCTGGCCGTGACCACCACTTTATCCACACATACTCCATAACCGTTGTTGGTGGTGCCCTGGAAAGCAAGGTAATAGGTGGCGGAGGGATTGGGCAGGTCGATAATTCTCTGCGTCCATGTGGTTACCGATTCGGTGTAAGCCGCCAATAGATTCCAACTGCCTTCTGAAGAGGTTCGGTAATAGACCCGGAGCTGGTCCTGCCTGTTGCCCCAGACTGCCTGGGCGTGCCAGAAACTGAGGGAGGCCGAAGCTGCTCCGGCAAGGTTCAGGGAGGGAGTGATTAATCTGGTTACTGATAATCCATTGTGGCTCAAAAGCGCATTATAGGTTCCCTCATAGGCGGCGGAGGGATTTCCACTAACACCTCCGGTGGCAGCAACCCAATTGGTGGTTCCATTCAGGTACACCTGGGTCCAGCCGGCGGGCAGGGAACCTGAATGTTCGAAGTTTTCATCCAGCACGGTCGGGCTCTCGCTTGGTTTGGTTACAGTGTAGTTCAGGGTTTCATCACCGCTGTTGCCGATGGTGAGGGTTTGGGAGTCGCTGTCTTCAGGATAGAGATACTGGGTGAAGGAAGAGGGATTCCAGGTGATGGTGGCAGGATCTCCCAGCGGCGGAAAGATGATATGGTCCACCCAAGCGCAGTCCGATCCCTCGGAAACGGAGCTATTCTTACTGTAAGTCCAGCGGAAGGTTCGGCTTCCGGCGCTGACGGCATAGCTTTGTGGTGTCCATTCTCCGCTACCAGACCATTGTCCCTGCTGCACATCATCGATATAGAAACGCAGGTAATCATAACCGGATTGTGAGGAGACCTTCTGATAAAATGAGATGGTTCCGGATGAGGCCACATCCACCTGCACAGACATGCTGCTGGTCTGGCTGTGGGTGATGGTGCCGGATTTGGCGGCATAGGAACCGGTCAGCTTTTCGGCAGACTGGACTGTCCAGCTGGCGTTACCACTGAAAGTCCAGGGCCAGGCGGAAAAGTTTCCGGTCTCGAATCCTTCGTCCGGAGGGTTGAGCAGGGTGATGCTGATCTGGTGTTCGGCGCTATTATCCTCATTATCATAGGCTTTGGCAAGGATGGTGTGGCTGCCGGTGCTTTGCCCCGCTGTGTCCCAGCTCCAGGAATAGGGTGCGGTGTAATCGGTGTGGCTTGGAGTTCCAGCGCCATCCAGATAGAATTCCACACGGTCAATGCTGCCGTCAGGATCAGAGGCGGTAACCTGGACATCGAGCAGGCCTCCGATGATGTGGTAGGAACCATCCACAGGATTGGTTATCTCGCATGAGGGTGTTCCCAATGGCACTGCCAGCAAAGCGGAATAGGCATTTACCCGGCCGGTTCCCAGTTTTCCGATGTAGGAAGGATTCACGGCATAATGATCATCGGTGGTGGTTTTGATGATATTCGCCACCTCACTGTTGGTGAGGATGGTGCCATTGCGATAGGCATAGGAAACCACCAACCCAGCGATTCCGGAGACGTGCGGGCAAGCCATGGAAGTGCCCTGCATATATTGATAACCGCTGCTGATGTCGGTGCTGTAAACACCACGGGCGGCAAGGACGTGAGTTTCGCCGCCGGGAGCCGAAACATCCACCCAGGTGTCGTAATTGGAATAATAGGACCTGATATCCTGATTGTTGGTGGCTGCCACGGCAAAGGTACCGCTATAGCAGGCCGGATACCACTGACCCTGGGAATTGTCATTCCCGGCGGCAAAGATGGTGATGCCGCCATCGAGCACTGCCCCACCGCCATGGACATTGAAATAGTCAATGGCGTCCAGAACATTCTGATCATAGGTATTCACATACCGGTAACTCCAGCTGTTCTGGGAAATGGCGGCTCCGTGGTCCGCAGCATAGAGTGGCGCCAGATGGAAACCACCGCTGGAGGTATCTGTAAAGACCTGACAGGACATCAGGCTGACCCCGGGTGAAGAACCTGATCCGCCTGCCACTCCGGCAACGCCGCTAAAGTTGTTGGTTACAGCGGATACCGTGCCTGCCACATGGGTCCCATGATAGTGGGGGACAATGGTGGAACTACCATCCACAAAGTTGTATCCGATCCCCGGCCACATGTTACCGGCAATGTCTGGATGATCGGTTTGGATGCCTCCGTCTATTACTGCCACTATCACCGCCGAATGCCCTGTTTCTATGTCCCAGGCATTGAAGAGATCGATGTCGCAACCCGGGGTGCCGCCATTCTGGCCTGTGTTGTTGTAATGCCATTGATTGTTGAGATAGAAATCGTTCGGTGTCCAACGGGGTTGGTTGTTCGGATCGAAGGTTCCTGAACTGCTCTTGAAGTCGAGCAACACTTTCTTATATTCGGGCTCGGCCCATTCCACGATATCCTTCAGATCACGGTAAGCCATCACGATGGCACGGATGTCCTGCCTGCTGTCAAAGTGAAGTTCGAACCAGAGGTGAAAGCCCCACTCTTTGTGCCGGTCGGTGAATTCACTCCTCATCGAGGGGCTATAGAAGAGCTTGCTGATCCTGGTCACTTCAAAATGACGATTGACCTCATCCAACCCACTGATGCCAAAATCCCTGATCAGGCCTCTCTCATCATACAAAGCATCCACCAGACCGGAATACTCAGCCTTTAGCTTGATCCTGACCTTACCGGAGACGAAAGCATCGTCAGGCACCTGATAGATATCGATATAGGGGCGCTCGCCATAGCTGGCGGCGAATGCCGGCATTATGAAGCTGAATGCAATGATCGTGGCAATCAGCAGTAAACATGACTTTATCATGATCCAAATTCTCCTTCAAATTGGGGGAGAAACGCTTTTATCTAATTGCGATATTCCCATGTTTAGCTCATACTAAATGATTTTCGACCGGATTTTTGTCAACCCTAAAAAAGCCCGACCCTATTAGCTAGGGGACACAATCTTCTGCCAGAGAATGAGGTAGGATGATGATTTCAGATGGATTTCTACCCTGTCCGCTCCGCTAACTGGAAGGAAATCTGCCCGGATTCAGAAGCGAGACACCAGCCGATTATGGCTGATGATCCCGGCCTGCCCCGCTTTTACTCGGCTTTATAGAACAAGGGCGATAGCGGCAAGCTATGCCAGCTCACTATCCTGCAGACAGTTATGCCGGATGGGACAGTATCGGGTTGGTACCCTGGCCTCAGAACTCCAGATGGAAGGTTACCGGGCCATCGTTACACAGCGATACTTTCATATCGGCGGCAAAGCTGCCGGTCTGGGTGGGAATGCCCTGGTCTGTAAGCTGCTGAATGAAAGAGTTATACAGTTCTTCGGCGGTTTGGGGATCAGCCGCCGGCGTGAAGTCCGGCCTTCTGCCCCGCGTGCAGTTGCCATACAGAGTGAATTGCGACACCACCAAGGCGCTGCCTTGGATATCCTGTAGGGAAAGGTTCATCTTCCCCTCCCGGTCGCTGAAGATGCGCATTTCTATAACTTTACGGACGGCAGCCGGAAGGATTTCCGCAGTGTCGCTTCTGCCAAAACCCACAAACAGCAGCAAACCTGTCCCGATGCTGCCGATGGTCTTTCCCTCCACTTCCACGCTGGCGGAGCTGACCCGCTGGACCAGGATGCGCATCAGTCGATACGGAAGGAATGCACTTCCCAGCAGCCCGCATCATCGATCCAAACCGAGCCTTCCGAGAAGGGAGGAATCATGATCGCCACCCTGCCGAAATTGGAGCCGGGTTTGAGGAATCCGGCGCTGATGGTGGCTTTCGTCCAGTCCGCCTCTGTCTTCAGCTTGGTTTTGAAAGTATTGCGGATCTTGCCGGTGTCGCCAAAGGTTATGAAGCGGATGGAGAGCTGGGGACCGGCGGGTTGTGAGGAACAGGCGGACACCCTGATGTAATATCCCCCGTAGCGGCGCACCCGGAAGGCATCGGACATGATCATCACCGCCTTGTCCGAAGCATCCACCCGCAGGGAGGTTTCGCCCTGCAAAGCCTGATTGGTGTCGATAGCGATGGACACCCCTTCCCCGCTTAGCGGATCGGTATGGACTGTCCATCCCTTTAACGCCTCCTTGGGAGACAGGGAGTAGGCACTAAAACTTGGATTTATTACCAGATTGGGAACGCCCTCGGTGTCAGAATCAAAATAGATCAGGCTGGAGCGCACAATGCAGGAACCGCCCAGCAGCATCATAACCAGCACAGGCAACAGCAAAACTTTTCTCATTTCATAAATCCCCGTTCATTCATGTATTTCAGGATCACTCCCACGGAAAGTGTGTTGATCAATAGGTTCGATCCGCCATAGCTGATAAAGGGCAAGGGAATTCCAGTGGCGGGAACCAAACCGATATTCATCCCAATATTGATGAATGTCTGAAACATAAGATAAGCCAGAATCCCGGCTGTGGCAATTTTTCTTTCCTTCACCTTGATCTCGGTGTAGGCAGTGATGATGCGCCAAAAGAAGAGGGTGAAGACAGTTATCAATAGCAAAGCCCCGATGAAGCCAAATTCCTCGCCGATCACGCTGAAGATGAAGTCGGTGTGGTGTTCCGGCAGGAAGTTCATATTCTTCTGAGTACCCTGCAGCCAGCCTTTGCCGATGATCGCTCCGCTACCCACGGCGATCTTGGCCTGGATGATCTGATAACCAGCGCCCAGGGGATCGCGCAGTGGATCGATGAAGGTGAGAATGCGGTTTTGCTGGTAATCCTTCAGCGTGTTCCAGAATACCGGCATGATCAGCGCCACAAAGATATTGGCAATGGAGGAGATAGTGATCGCCACCCAAGACAGCCGTGCCTTGAGCAGCAGGAAGGCCAGCAACAGTATCCACGCCACAATGGCGATCCAGTGCAGGGAAGCCACGGTGCTGATCACCGGACTGATCAACAGCAGGATGTAGAACAGCGGAACCTCAGCCGCCACCAGCATGGCCAGCAGACTGAAGATGAACACCACGGCGGTGCCGATATCCGGTTCGATCAGGATCAGGATCACCGGAACGATGGTGATCCCAAAACCGTAGAGCAACTGCTTAAATTCACTGAGGTGGTCTTTGGAGATCAGGCGTGCCACCATCAGAATGGTCAGCAGTTTGGCACTTTCGGAAGGCTGATAGTTGATGCCCAGAAAGCTGAACCACCGGTGCGATCCATTCACCGGCGGAGTGAACAGTACCAGAAACAAGGCCAGCATATTGAGCAGGAAGGCAGGCAGGATGGCAATGTCGAAGATCGGCATGGGCAGCCTCAGGAGCAGCAGGATCAGACCGATCCCCACCGCGGAGAAGATGAGCTCTTTCCACCAGTGATTCTGGGTGGTGCTCTGCTCTCCGATGGTGGTGGTGGAAGCCGTGAAGATGGCAATGCAGCCCATTGCGATGAGGATCAGCAGATACAGGGCAAGGGTGAAATCGAACTTCTTGCGGTTGATCACGGGGCTGTTTCCTCTTCCGGGGCTGGGGCTTGTTCCTCGGCAACCGGTTCCTCCACTTCATCGGGTGGCTCCTCCTCATCTTCCGCTGTCCTGAATTGGGGCGGGATCGGAGCCGGTTTCTTGATCTCCTCGATGTTGCCGATGTAGTAGTTAAAGATCTTGTTCGCCACCGGGGCCGAAACTCCACCGCCGCCACCGGCGTTTTCCATGAATACCGTGATCACGATCTCCGGTTTGTCGGTCACGATGTATCCCGTGAACCAGGCATGGGTTTGCCTGCCCATGAAGTTCTCCGCCGAGCCGGTCTTGCCATAAGAGGTGGCGCCAGGGACGTTGATGGCGCGTCCGGTGCCTCCCGGGGCGTTGCACACCGCCCAGAGCGCATCATGGATGATCTGTAGCGTGCTGGGCGACCAAGGCAGGCGGTGTTTTTCCAGGGGCTGCACCTGCTCCCGGGAAAGTTTGCCCCGGCCGACGGTCTGCTGTAGCAGATGCGGTTGGATCCACAATCCGTCCCTGGCCACGGCTGCGTAGAAGGTATTCATCTGCAACGGCGTGGTGAGCACTTCTCCCTGCCCGATGGCCAGATTGGCCTTGTATCCGTTCAGGCCGGTGCTTCTGCCCAGTTTATCCTTGTAATATTGGATGTTGGGATAGAAGCCGTTGCGCTCGTTGGGCAGGTCTATCCCTGTCTTGTTCACCATTCCACAGGCCACCGCATGGTTATACATGTCGTCGAGATTCATGCGGTTGATCAGGTCATAGAAAAACACATCGCAGGAGACCCGCAGGGCGTCAATGATATTGGTTTGCCCGTGGCCTCCCGCCAGCCAGCACTTGAAGAAGCGGTTGCCGATCTGGAGACCGCCCACACAGGAAGCCAGCAGGGTATGGCGGTTGATCACCCCCGTCTCCAGACCTTTGGAACCAGTAATCGGTTTATAGACCGATCCCGGCGGATAGCTGGCATGGATGATCCTGTCCATCAGCGGTTTTTCCGGAACATTCAGGCTTTGCCAGATCTCCGGTGTGATGCGTTGCATAAAGATATTGGGGTCGTAATCCGGCTTGCTCACATAGGCAAGGATGCCGCCGGTCTTGATGTCTGAAACAATGATGCAGCCTTTCAACCCGGGGGGAAACACCTCATTGGCATAAGATTGCAGGTCGTTGTCAATGCTCAGCACCAGGCTCAGCCCATTGAGCGGATCGATGTAGCCCTCATCCCGGAACAGCTCCAAAGATTTTCCCCGGGCATCCACCTGCACGATCTCCTTGCCATCCTTTCCCCGCAGCAACACTTCATAAAAGCGCTCCAGGCCGGTCTTGCCGATATAGCTGTTCAGCGAGTAATCCTCATCCCGATAGAGCTGATATTCCTTTTCGTCGATCCTGCCCACATATCCGGTGAAATGATTGGGATACAGATAGTTCCGGGTGGTTCCGCTGCGGATGACCAGTTCCGGGTAGTTGTTCATCTTTTCGGAAAGCGCCAGCACCGTCTCATAGGGAAGGTTATCCACCAGCAGCAGTTCCTCATAGGTCTTGAAGCGTTGCTGGAAGACCAGGCTGACCAGTTCCTCCCGCGTGATGCCAAAATGGAGCTGCAGAAACACCGACAGCGCCTGGATGTTCCTGATCTTGCCGCTGATCAGATAGAGGTTGTGGGAGGGCACATTCACCACGATGGGGCGGTATTTGTGGTCGTAGATCTCCCCCCGGGTGGCAACGATGCGCCGGATGCGCACGAAATTGCTCTCCGCGATCCGTTCATAATAGGCACCCTTCACCACCTGCAACCGGAACAGAATTCCCACCAGCAGCAGCATCAGCACCCCCAGGCTGATCCTAAACACCATGCTGGGTATGCTTTTAATCATTCACCACCACGATCCGCAAGCGGGACAGATAGTGCATGGACCAGAAAATGACAAAGCTGACGGCAAGGTTATATAGAAACCCGATGCTGTTAAGGGTGACCAACATACTATTGAAACCGGTTACCACACCCAGCACCACCAACTGGATCAGGTGAAAGATGAGATTCGCCAGCAGGATGGTGAGCATCTTGGCCACGATGCTTTCGGCTTCAAAGGGTTTGCGGAACTGGTCCAGGCTGAAGGTCAGGATCACTGCCAACAGCGCAAACAGACCAAAGGTCAGCGGTTGGGTGGAATCATACATCAGGGCAATGACAAAGCCTGTGATATACACCACTTTCAGCTCCCGGGTCCAGACCAGATAGATCAGCCAGGGGATCAGGATATTGGGGATCACGCCGGCGATCTCGAATGCCGGCAACAGCAGCAATTGCCCATACAGGAACATAATGCCCAGGATGAAGGTCCAGAGGTATTTGCCCAGCATCTCAATCCAGCCGGCGGATTATGCAGAGTGGAGACAGCTCATCATCCTGCCCCTGCGGATTGTCCTTCATCACCATTTCCACAAAGTGTCTGGACACACCTGCGCTGGCTCCGATCATCCAGCACCCGCCGATATCGTTGATGTCCATCACGGCAACCGGACAGCCAAATTCCTCCGCCAGCTCCTGTGCCGTTTGCGCCGGATGCAGGGGCCCCTTGATCACTGTGTGGGTATAGGGTTCCACCGGCGAGGTTTCGGCAGCATCGATCAACGCCGCCTGCATACCCGCCAGGCGATAGAAATCACCGCTGCGCCCCAGCAGCTTGCCCACAGCCCCGATCACGGCAGCGAACAGGATGCGCAGGCTGCCGCATTCATCGATGGCGCATTGCATGCTGGTGGGGGAGCCCAATCCCGTGCCCCAGGGAACCCGCATCACATGGCGGGATAGAAATTTCGCCAGCCAGCCGGGCTTGATCTGGTCCACCGGGATCGCCCTGCCCTGGGTGATCGCCAGCGGGCTTTCGCTGATGGTGAGGATATCTCCCGGCTTCAGCAACGGCAGCGCGTAGGTGCGAATGATGTCACTCATGTTGTCAGCCGTGGAAAGCACTTTGGTTTCCACCGGGATGCGTTCCACCCTGGCAGCATAGACATTGATGACTGGTGAGAGGTTTTTGCTCTTGTTCATTTCCTGCCTCCGGTATTGAGGATGAATACATGTTCCAGGTTTTCCACCAGCGTGAAGGGGTTAAGTTCAGCGCTGATGAAAAGGTTGTCCTGCGATTCCTTGATGCGGGCGATCGTCCCCACCGGATACCCTTTGGGGAACAGGGTGGAAAGGTTGGAGGTTACGATGGTGTCGCCCACGCTGATCTGCGAGCCCAGTTTGATCATGCTCATATTGATGTTTCCGGAAAGATCGGATTGCAGGATGCCCTGCACACTGGTGCCCTTGTCCATCACGGGGATTTGGAACTGGGGATTGCTGAAGGGCAAAACCAGGCTGTAGGTATCGGAAACCGACAGCACCTTGCCCACGATCCCCTGTGCCGAAACCACCGGGCTTTCAGGTTTGATCCCGCTTCCCCGGCCCTTGCTCACCATCAGGTTGCGCTGCTGGAACTGTCCCGAATAACCGACCACTTCGGCGATCTCAAATTTGATGTCCCCCGTCTCGAAACTGATCGAAGTGCTGGTGCGATATTCCTTCAGCTCATTCTTCAAAGCCAGGTTCTGCAGGGTGGATTCCGCCAGTTGGATACGCAGTTTGCTGATCTCGGCTTTCAGCGCGGAATTGGTCTCGAGCAGTTTCAGAGAGTGGGAAAAGGGCAGAAAGATGGTTCGGCCAAACCAGCCAGCACGGGTTACCCGGCTGGGGGTGCTCCCCAGCATCAGCCCCAGGGACAGAACTGCCAAAACCACCGGCAGAATGTACTGTTTCACCTCTTCCCATCCTTCCCGGGCACCCGTTCACAGCCCCAACGGCTGTTGCCAGCCCGGGTTTGTGGTATGCTCAATCTTCGATGCGTTTGATCAGTACTTCGCGATAACGGTCGATATCGTCCAACACCTTGCCGGCACCCTTGACCACGCATTCCAGCGGATCGGGAACCACATACACCGGCAGGTCCACGGTTTTGCAGATCTTTTCGTCGAATCCCTTCAGCAGAGCCCCTCCGCCGGTCAGGAAGATGCCGCGTTCGGCGATATCGGCGGAAAGCTCGGGTGCGGTGCGTTCAAACAGCCGTTTGATGGCATCGATCATGGTGGCAACCGTCTCGGTCAGCGCTTCACGGATCTCCTCGGAAGAGATCTTGATGGTCACCGGATAGCCGGAAACAATATCCCGGCCGCGCACATCCGCCGTGAGTTCTTGTTTCAGCGGATAGGCACTGCCGATCTGTATCTTGATCTTCTCCGCCGTTTGCAGGCCCACATGCAGGTTGTTCTTCTTGCGCAGATAGCTGATGATATCGGTATCCATCTTGTCCCCGCCCACACGGATGGAATTGTGCACCACTATGTGGGAGAGCGAGATCACCGCGATCTCGCTGGTGCCGCCGCCGATGTCCATCACCATGTTGCCGCAGGCTTGGTCGATGGGCAGATCCGCCCCAATAGCTGCCGCCACCGGTTCCGAGATCAGAAACACCTCACGTGCCCCGGCATGCAGGGCACTGTCCCGCACCGCGCGTTTTTCCACTTCCGTGATACCGGAAGGCACGCACACGATCACCCGGGGGCGCACCAGCAGGCGCTTCTTCTGAGCCCTTAGGATAAGGTTGCGCAGCATCAGCTCCGTCACCTGAAAATCCGCTATCACCCCATCCTTGAGGGGCTTGATCACGCGCACCTCGTCCGGGTTCTTGCCCAGCATCACCTTTGCCTGCTGTCCGATGGCGATAATCTTCTTGTTATCCGTGGAAACCGCCACCACCGAGGGCTCGTCGATCACGATCCCGCTGTTCTTCTTATACACCAGCGTGTTGGCTGTCCCCAGGTCGATGGCGATGTCGTTGGTCATCATGCCGAAAAAGTCGAATAAAGACATTAAAACCTCTCTATGCTACGGATGCTCCAGAGCGGCAGCAATCCTGATTTGATCACAAAATTCTTATTTTATTACAATAATTTTCAAGCAACTCTGCTGTCAAGGAAAAAGCAGAAGTGGCTGCGGCAATGTTTTTTGCTTGACAAAATTAAGCTGTTTAATATTAATAGCTGTAAACGGATGATCCGATATATTTGAAGTAACCTGGAGGTTCACATGGAAGATCTTGAAAGCACCGCAACCGATGCTCCGATTGTTGAAGAAAGCGCACCCCGCAAGAGGTCAGGCGTTTTGAAGTATGTGGTAATCGCCCTTGTGGTGGTCCTTGTTTTGGCAGTGGCAGCAGTGGCAGGATTTTTTTACTTGCGCTCCTCGCCCCATCAGAGGCATATCGGCAAGGATGCCCTGTTCGTGGCCAGGATCGATCTCCCCCGCCTGTTGCTTAAAATGGACATGAAGGAAAAGCCCGGCGATGAGATCAGGGACATGCTAGAGGATCTGAATATGGAAGCCCTGTTGGACGCTCCCCGCAGCACCGGGCTGATCACAGCCAAGCCATCTTATCTCTTCTTCGAATATGATGTGAAGGAAAACACCCCCATCTTCTATGCCGTGCTTCCCATCGCCAATGGCGAAAAAGTGGCCAAATTCATTAAGAAGATCACCATACCCGACGGCTCCGAGCTGGATGTGGAATCCCGGGGTGGAAACTATTTGCTGGAAAATGAAGGCATCAGCATGGTGTGGAACAAAACCGCGATGATCGCCGCCGTCTCGGCTGAACTAACTCCCGAAGACCTCACCAAAAGAGCCACCCGCTATCTGAATCAGTCCCGTTCCGAAAGCATTGCCGCCAACAAGATCTACCGCTCCGCCATGAGCAAGGGGCACGATTTCACCCTCTGGTCCAATCTGGATGGGGCTTCCCGCATTGCCGTGAAAGGCCTTGAGGATGCCAGGGAGAATGTGGAGAAAATGCTTCAGCAGCGCAGGGAGCGCGATGCTTTCTGGCAGCAGTTTCGCAGCAGCGATTACTATTGGTATTACGGAATGTATGATTATCCGGATTTCGAGGTGGACTATCCCCAGAACATCTTCGAGGAATTCCTGCTCGAAACCAGCTCCGGCGAAGTGTTTACACCCGATCTGATCATCAAGAACATCAAGAACTTCAGCCAGTCTTCCCTGGTGGCCTATGCCGATTTTATCAAGGGAAAAATGGTAACCGGCGTCAAGGGTTATTACCCGCCCGAGCAGCAGAAAAAACTGGATGGCATCATGAAAGGCCTGGCCGGTGTGAAAAGCCTGGCTGCCCACATTCCCAAAGACGGCCTGGTGGCAACCGCCGCCCTGCAGATGAACTACAACAAATTGTGGTCGCTCAGCGAAAAATCGCTGAAAGAACTCATAGCGATGGACACCACGGACGAGGTCCAGCAGATGATGAAACACGCCAAAACCCTCGTCGACGGCAGCCTGCTGCTTTCCATGAACACCGCCGGAAAAAGGAAGGAACCCTATTTCACTGCCGTGGCTTCCATCCGCCAGAACCGTGGCGTGGAAAACATCCTGAAACAGATGGTCAGAGAAGGCAACCTGGAAAAAGAAGGCAAAAACTATCTGATCGGCGATATCGTCATCTTCATCGAAGGCGACAAGCTGATCCTGACCTCGAACTACCGCGAATATAAGAAATCCGATTATGGGCTGGATTCCAAACAGCTTGCCCGGATCGCATCACGACCCTTGGGAATCTTCTTCGATGTGGCTTCGCTGCTGGATTTGGCCGGTAACCAGATCGACAAAGATGCCGAGAATATCCTGGAGACCTTCGAAAGCATGGCAGTGTACACCAAAACCAGCAAAGGGATTCCGGACGAGCTCTATATCGAAGTGAATATGCAGGATAAAAAGCAGAACAGCCTCAAGGTGCTCTGGGAATTGCTGCAGGACGAGGCGGAACTATCTGATCTCTTCAGTGCATTTGGCCGCAAGAAAGTGGTGCCTTGGGAGGAGGAAGATCAATGGGAAACGTCTCCCGTTGAAGGATTTCACTGGTAAAAGAGGATGTGAAAAAAACCCGGTGCAGTGTTGATGGCGTTGTCAGCGCTGGAAGCGCGAAATTCCATAGCTTGGGGTGGAGCGCAGCGGAACCCCAAGGACAGGAACCAAAAACACGATCAAGCCCTGGAAGGGCGACACAGATGATTGGCAGGTATAGTTATAGGACGAGGTGTCGCCCTTCCAGGGTTTTGTAATTCTAAATGGGAAACTCCGGTTTAACTCAAATGTGCCCGAGGTGGACACTGAAGCCAGCGGGATACTGACAGGGGCACATTTAAGTCAAACCGGAGCGTAACTTTAACCCTTCCGCTTTTTCACCTTCTTTTTCACATTTTCCTCATTTCTCATTGTCCAAAAATCCTTTTTCTCATTTTCCTCATTTCTCATTGTCCAAAATCCTTTTTCTCATTTTCTTCATTTCTCATTGTAAAATTCCTCTGCCCTCCCCCAGGTGCGATGCTTGGTTTCCACTCATCGCTCCCGTTACCAATACGGAATCATTACGGAGTCATTACGGATTAACTC
>CAZVXK010000004.1:0-17954 GCA_964631665.1 uncultured Candidatus Cloacimonadota bacterium
CAGGAGGTGGAAAATCCCTCAGGAGTGGTAACTATCTGGCGAGGGTAATTTTCCTGGAACTGACTGCCTTGCCACCCAGACGCAACGAAACGAGATATATCCCGCTGGCGCAAGGGATTCCCTGCTCATCGTTTCCGTCCCAAACCAGAGTCTGCACACCGAGCTGAGGAGCATCGAGCGGCAGGAAACGAACCCTTTGCCCCTTGATGTTATGGATGGCGATTCCGGCACCGGAAGACCGGGAGGGATCGTAAACATCGACGACCAGGGTGGTGGAACTCCGGAAGGGATTGGGATAATTAGATTTCATCACCGCAGGCGGCGACTGAGGGACGATCGGATCATCAAGACCAGAGGCGGATTCCAGATCGAGCGCCAGATACATGATGTTGCCCCAGTCCACCCCAGTCATGGGAGGGAGCATGGCGCCCCAGATGTTGTCGTCCAAAAACATCAGATACAAGCGTTTGTCTATTCCGCCTCCGGCAGTAGCAACCTCGGTGAAGCGGTCGGAGGGGTAAAACCACATGGGTGTCATACCATCAAACTCAGGCGTTTCGACTGCACTCATGACAATGGGTTCCCGCCAGGAAACGCCGCGGTCATAACTCACGGCCAGGTAAAGCTCCGGGGCGTCAGCATAGGCGGCGTATTGCGGATAATCGTTGGGATAAAGGTTGTAGCAGCGGGCTTTGTAACTATCCTGCCAGAGGCAGGCCATCATGCCGCCGGCATCGTCTTCCGTAAGCCGGACATAGTTGTAGTAGAAGAACATTGCATCGTCATGCAGGGTATTGTCCCAGTGGCAGAAGGGAAAATGGAAGGTGAATCTCGGTTGGAGCTGGGTCGGGAGCCAATAATCCGCCTGGTGGTCGCCATCGGCATCCCAGGGCATCCACCACATGTCGTCGGAACTGGTTCCGGCGATGGGAAAGATCTCTCTGATCCCGATAGTGGCTGAAATCGGATCAAAAACCGCCTCCTTGATGGTGGAGGTATGGCGGTTTATCAAGTCTGGATAACCGATGCGCAGGGTCCAGATGCCTGGGATGTGCAGCCTGCCCTCGGCATCCAGCACCAGGTTGAAATGGGAGGAATCGCAGAGGTAATAGTACATCTCCTCATCCGGGATCGGGATCTCGGGTTCCGGAGGCGCTCCATAATAGAAAGCATACCGCATCAGGAACGGATTCCAGGGATTGTAGGAGGGCACATGGCTGGAAAAACAGTGGTGCTGCCAGGTTCCCTGGCCATAGTTGTCGCAGACGAAGACATCCAGATCGGGCTCGATGACCATCTCTTCAAGGTTCTCATCCCAGGTGGTGTGATAGCCTGCATAATAGATATTGCCATCGTTTCCCACTGCGAAACTGCCATACATCCGGCGGCAGATCGGAGTGGTGTTGTTGTGCCAGTCATCCAGGACGGGGATGGTGGTGTAGGACCAGGCCAGGGGCTGCAGGTTGGTGAGCAGGGCGTCGTTGTAATCGGCATAGGCGATCAGCACATTTTCAGAAGGGCGGTTCACATTCGTGTAATTCCTGCCCAGAATATAGACGCGGCGCATACCGGAAACGGGGGAGGGACCCACCTTGATGCTGGGCCAGATAAATTCATCATTCTCGTGGCCAGGAGGCACCAAAGGTGGGTCAAATACCTGCTGCAGAGGGGAATAGATGCCGGGATTGGTGGCGGGATAATTCTCATAGAAGGTGGACACCTCATAGGCGGTGTCTGCGTCAAAGCTATCGTGCCAGGCATAGAAAGGCTTGCCCAGGGTGCGGTCCATCGCCACCGCGGGGTAGCCCATGGTTCGGAAAACGTCCAGCCAGGGATCGACCACTGGCTGAAGCACTCCGGCGGCATCGAGATAGGAGAAATAGACCTTGCGCTGACTGGCGCTGGTCCTGCGGGCATGATAGGTCATCACCATACCCCCGCCGAATTGGGGTGGGATCTCCTGCAACGGCAGATCGTGGTAGCTGCCGATCATGTAGTCATACCAGGTTTGCATGATCTGCACGGGCGGGATGGAGACGCTATAGTCCGGAACCTGCGCGCACAAGGAGATGGCGGCGGCAAGCAGCACGGCAAGCAGGGCTGTAAGGTGCTTCATAATTTCCTCCCCTCGGGGGATTGATTGATATCACTATATCCAGCTTGGGATCAGGTGAATATTTGTCAAGCAAAAGTGAGTACGAAGGAATATGCCGGCATTGTCTTGCTCCACTTCTCCAGGGCAGGACCTGCCGTGGAGAAGTGGATCAAGACAATGCCGGAGGGGCATTCCCTGCCCAAAGCATCGGTGCCGTCCCAAGCGAGATCGAGCCTGCCCTTGGCATGGAAGCCGTCCTCCAGGATGCGCACCACTTCGCCTCGGAGGTTGTGGATGACGATGCGGATGATGCCATCCTCAGCGTGGGACAGTTTGATATTGAGGTTTGCCTGGCAAGGATTGGGAAACAGGCTGACAAATGGCAGACCGGTCAGAGGTGGAGTTGTTCCGCCTTCGGAGGATTCCAGGATCACGGATACCGGCCCGCAGTAGAAGACGCCGCCATCACTTTGAAGGGCCATCAACCATTAATTCAGGATGGTCGGGGCGGATACCTCCCGGTCGGTGTGGCTGTAACACTGGAGGGTGGAGGTATTGGTGGCCGGGATCAGCACATTCAGGTCCAGAGCTTCAGCCAGGGAGGGGGTTTCGGATCGGAGCAGTCGGAAGCCGACCAGATTGCTCTCGGATTGGGTGACCCAGGTCAGCATCACATAGTTCTGGCAACTGACCACAACGCTGAAAGAGGAAAGGGAAACAGGCAGGGTCTCATCACTCAAATCCACGGTCCAGTCCGAGAAAGCCTCCGCGCTCACGCTGATGGAACGGGGATCGGAACCCGATACATCAACAGGATTTCCATACTGCTGCCAGCCGGAGCCAGCGTTACGGTAAACCTGGGCGAGGTTGGTGGAGGAAAAACCCAGGCCATTGTCGGCAGAGCTGTCCCAGGTGAAGGTGAGCCCGACCGCAGTGTCAAAAGAGCCAGCAAGGCTCCAGCTTCGCTGGATGGAATTGCCACCGGGCAGAGTCTGGGCATCCGGTGAGTGCTTCACTCCAAACCCGCTGATCTGGGTTCCGGGTGCGATGATGATGCCCAGGGTCAGGGCGGGAAGATTGCTCAGGTCGTAAGCCAGATTCAGGGTCAGGCTGCTGTTCACGTTTCCGGACAGGGTTCCGTTAGTTCTGATTATCCTGCTGTTGACCGTCAGGGAACTGTTGGCCAGGGCCAGGGTTCCCGCGGAAAGGTTCAGGTCGGTGGTGGTCATCGCCCCCAGCAGGGTGCAGGTGCTGGAGCGGTTCATGGTGAAGCTGCGCAGAGTGATCGCATTCAGGCTCTGATCCAGAGCAGAACCAGCCAGGGTCAGATAGGAAGAGGTGGTGCCCACCAAGCCTCCGCCGTTGTAATATATAGTTCCGTTCAGGATCAGGCTGTTGGGGCCGATGTTCAGGTTTCCGCTGTTCAGTACCAAATCTGAGATCGTGCTGATCCTGTCCCCGGTCTCGATCACGACCTTGGCTCCGCTGCCATTCACCAACCAATGGTAGGAGGCGGTCAGGTTATGGCCATTTTGGACATAGAAGACCTGATTGTCACCGGTAAAACTGGACGGATGTGAACCAGTTCCATCCCGGTTTGTCCACCAGGTATCCAAAGAATTGACTTAGTGATCAGGAGAAGAAAAGTAATCAATAGCGGCCAGAGGTATCCTGAGGGCGCAGATCAGGGCGGCCAATACAAGTGCGTGGCGTATGGTAACCTCCAGTGACGTTATTCCATATATAAATGGACTGAATAGTGTTTCATGGTTTTCTGTCAAGTCTTTTTTCGCTTGATGATGAAAATTATGAGTGGTAAGTGGTTAATGGTGAGTGCTGCGCAGGGGGTGGATGTGGCATACGATTCTAATCGTGTTGTAACAGCAGGATGCCGATCCGGCGGCACAGAGGCACCGGTGCCATCGGCTGTAATGCCGGACAAAGATAGTGAAGCCAAGACAGGCGGGGATCGGCATCCCCGCCTGCAACAGGCTTGGCAAGTTATCCTACAAAAGCAGCATTTGTTTTACAAGTGCTGCAGTTATCTTACATCGATTCTATGATTCGATCACTTCCACATTGGCACGCGGAATGCTGAAGCGGGTGCCATCCTCGAATTCAGCTTCCAGAATGCGCACCAGGGTCTCGGATTCCACTTTGGTGAGCTCTTCCGGCAGGCGGGTCACCCGGGCGATCCTGCCGAAATTGGGTTCCCGGATGATCCGGATCATGGTTCCTGGCTCGAGCACCGGCAGGGAGGCTTCCTTCACCACCAGTTCGGTTTCGTCGAATTCCTGGGGGATGATGATCTCGGGGCGGATCACTCCTGCCCGGATCTGGGTTCGGCCATGCACGGAGGATTTGCGTCCGTTGAATTGGCGCAGCAGCTCAAAGGTCTTCTTCGCCATGGTGATCTTGCCGAAACCTTCGGTGACCACTATGGTGAGCCCGATCTTCTCATGTCCGGTGATGGCGACCCCGATGTCATAGCCCAACAGCTTTTTGATATCCTGGTCATCGATCCCGCCGGTGATGATGGCCTTGACGCCGTGCTGGCGGGCTGCCTCGATGGCGGCATGGGAGACGAAGGAACCGCCCACGATCACCTTGTCCCGGCAGGATTCGTCGATCTTGTGAGGATCGAGTTCGGCTTCCGGGCTGGTGGCCAGCAGCTTAAGCTCGCCCACGGTCTCGTCACCGATGCCAAAGATGCCCTGAATATAGGCGCTCTTGTTTTCGATCACCACACCCTCGTCCTCGATCACATTTGTAACGATGCCATCGATGAAGGCCTTCACCTGCACCGGGATGCGGGGTTCACGCAACAGCACCTGTCCGGTTACGGCGGAGATGTTTTCCACCTCGCCTTCCAGGGGGGAGCGGACTTCGTTTTTGAAGATGCCGAGTCCGAAGAGCCCCTTGTTTTCGGCCAGGATGGTGTGTTTGGTGATCTGCTGGCCCGGTTTGATCTTGATGTAATTGACCAGTTGGCCAGGAGTTACGCCCAGTTTGTTGGCCAGGTTGAAGGGCACCACTTTGCCGGGAAGCAGGGTTTCCGCCACCACATCCTCGGCTTTCACCTTGTCGCCCTTTTTCACCAAAACCTTTCCTTTGAGGGGCAGGATGCGTTCTTTTTTCAGTATGATGCTTTTGGTTACGGTCAATCCGGCTGAATATGCTTGTCCCATTGTTTCCTCCTTATGCCAAGATCGAATCGGGATACACTTTGAATTCGCGCATCCACTTCTTCAGCATTTCGATGCGCAGGGCTTTATCCGCAGGCAGGGTAAAGGGTTGCCGTCCGCGGGTGTCCAGCACGATGCCGACCTGTCCGCCATGCAAGTCAATGTTCAGTTCGCGGTTCTTGTCCTTGTCCAGGATCAGTCCGCCGTGGGTTTTCAGATGGGCTTTGGCAACTTCGCCCACGCCGCAGGGGATGAGCCGCACTTCGCCGAAGGGGATATCCTGTTCCCAGGTGCTGCCATCGGGAAGCTGCAGCTTGGCATAGAGGGCAGGTTTGCCCAATTTGCCCTTGCCCACCGGGGCCAGGCAGGAGCCCAGATAGATCATGCAATCCTTGCGGAAGACCTCGGTGGCGGCCTTGGTGCTGATATCGGAAAGCACGCCCAGATGCGGCATCATGAAGATGCTGTCCACCGCCAGGCGAGTGTAGCCCTCGGGCAGGAAGGAATCGATCAGCATCATCACGGTCTGGTGGCGACGCGGGGCATGCGACAGCACTCCACCGCTTCCCACCAGCAGGTTCAGGGTCATCAGGTTCACGATGGTGGCACCGGAAGTGCTTTGGCTGAAGGCTTCGGAGATATCGCGCTGGCGTTGCATGCCCTTAAGGCCGGAGGCGAATTCCTTGTGCTGCTCGAAAGCGAGGCGCAAGGCTTCCTTGGCGATCGCCTGCTCCAGCACCAGCTCCTCGAGCAGAGAAGGGATGGTGGTGGGGCGGATCATCTTGTTCTTGATCATGTTGCGCAGCGTGCTTTCATTGATGTCGAAGGGCACCCAGCGCATGATGTTTTCCAGCCCGGAGGAAGCCAGGACGTTGGAGATGCTGTAGCTCATGCCCAGATTGGCGCTCACGGTTCGGTTGAAGACAAATTCCTCGGTGAACACGGAGAAGATATCCGTGGTGGCGCCGCCGATGTCCACGCCCACCACCTCGATATTCTCATCCTTGGCGATGGCCTGCATAATGTTTCCCACCGCAGCGGGAGTGGGCATGATGGGCACATTCTCGTGGTCGGGCCCCTGGGTCCATTCCATCAGCTTGTTATAGCCGGGAGCCTGCTTCATCACGTGTTCCATGAAGAGGTCGTGAATCTTGTCGCGGGCGGGGCCCAGGTTTTCGGTTTCCAATTTGGGGCGGATGTTGTCCGTGATGATCAGATCCACCTTTTCCTGCAGGGTGTTCTTGATGTCGTCCTGGGCCTGTTTGTTGCCGGCATAGATCACCGGGAGTTTGTAACCGGAACCCAGGCGGGGTTTGGGATCGGCGCCGCTCACCAGCTCCGCCATCTCCACCACGTGTTTCACGGTGCCGCCATCCTCGCCGCCGGCCATCAGGATCATGTCCGGACGGAGCTGGCGGATGCGCTCGATCTTCTCGTGGTTCATGCGTTTGTCGTTGCTGGCGATCAGGTCCATCACGATCGCTCCGGCACCCAGAGCGGTGCGTTCGGCGCTTTCACCGGTCATGGAGGCCACCACACCGGTCACCATCATCTGCAAACCGCCGCCGGCAGAGGAGGTGGAAACATAGGCGTCCACTCCCACATCGCCCCGGCGGGGGATTACAAATTCACCGTCTTCCATGAATTTGATGTTGGGGTTCTGATACTTGAGCCGGGCGAGTTCCTCCAGCTCCTGGGTGGCGTTGATCACACCCTTGGTTACGTCGTTCAGCGGCGCTTCCACCGTGGTGGGGGCTTCGCCGCGGATGGTCTGGCGATATTCGCCATCCATCCATTCGATCAAAATTGCCTTGGTGGTCGTGCTGCCACAGTCAGTGGCGACGATGCGGGTAAGGCGTTTTTCATCGTATTGCATTATTCCTCCGCTTATTCAGCATTTTTATCCTTGATTTTGAAGATCTTTCTCATGAAGGCCCTGAACTGGTTGCGCCGGCGTTTGCGTTTCAGGCGGGCAGCAAGGCGGCGCTCGCGGTTGATCTCCTCGTCCAGCTCATCGATGCGGGTGATCAGTTGTTTCAGATACTCCTCGTTTTCCAGCATCAGGGCGAAATTCTGGTATTTTTGGGAATCGAACAGCACCTCGGCAAAAGGGAGCACGAAATACATCGCCTGGGCGCCGATCCCATGCAGGGGGCGCATGGATTCCAGAAACAGGATGCCGGCGGAGCCCAGATGCCGCTCGGCGATGAAGCGGGCGACACGTTCGATGGTCTGCTGGGCTTCCTCTTCGGTGATGGTTACCTTGATTTCCTGATATTCCTTGTTCATCTACACCGCCCGTGCCGCCGTGAGCACCATAACCTTCATGGCTCCATTGGCTTTCAGCAGGGCGGAGATCTCATTCACCGTGCTGCCAGTAGTGAACACATCATCCACTAGAATGATGTTTTTCCCCTCCACAGCAGCACCCCGGCGCAGGGCAAAAGCCCGGTGCAGATTGCGGATGCGTTCGCCGCGGCTGAGCAGGGTCTGGCTGGGGGTGTTATAACGGCGGTAAACCGGCTCGGAATAGGGCAAAGCCAGTGATTTTGCCAGCTGTCGGGCGATCAGTTCGGATTGGTTGAAGCCCCGTTCCCGGCGGCGCACCCGATGCAGGGGAACGGCGGTCACCAGATCGAAGCCCTGTTCGAGCATGGCGGAGTCGGGGATTTCCAGCAGCGAACGGGCAAAGAACCCTGCCGCAGAGCGGAATCCATCATATTTGAAACTGTGCACCAAAGCCTGGATGGAACCGGTGAAGGCATAGGCGGAACGGGCCAGATCGAAGGCAAATTCGGTTTCCTTGCATTGGGGGCAGTCATCCTCCTGCAACAGGCTGCCGCATTTGACGCAATAGCCCTCGCTGATGGGTAGAACTTCGGCCTGGCACTGCCCGCACAAAAGCTGGCGGGGGCTTTCCATCCGTCCGCCGCAGCCCAGGCAGGCCGCCGGCAGGGCAAGATCAAGCACCTGCGCCAAAATATTCTTCGATCGCTGCAAAGATATATTTGCCGTCATTGCTGGTTACCGTGGGAGTCGCCGCCCGTTCCGGATGCGGCATCATACCCAAAACCCGGCGGGTGGGATTGCAGATCCCGGCGATATTGGCCAGGGAGCCGTTGGGATTGGCTTCCAGGCTGGTTTCGCCCTGGGCAGTGCAATAGCGGAAGATCACCCGGTGGTTATCCTCCAGCTCGTTAAGACCGTTTTCATCGATGAAAAAGTTGCCTTCCTTGTGGGCGATGGGGATGTCCAACACCTTGCCGGAAGGAATGTTATAGGTATAGGGGGTGTCGGAATGCTCCACCCGCAGATATTGGTGTTGGCAGATAAAGGCCAGGCCCTGGTTCATCATCAGGGCGCCGGGCAGCAAGCCGCATTCGGTGAGGATCTGGAAGCCGTTGCAGATGCCCAGCACCAGGCCACCGCGGCGGGCGAAGGCCACCACTTCCTTCACGATGGGTGAAAAACGGGCCAGAGCGCCGCAGCGCAGATAATCGCCATAGGAAAACCCACCGGGCAACACCACCAGGTCCGGATTCATCAGGTCGCTGTCTTTGTGCCAGACCAAACGGCTGTCATGACCCCGGTGCAGGAACACCTCATGGGCGTCATGATCGCAATTGGAGCCGGGAAAGGTGATCACACTTACCCGCAAGGCTCAGTCCACCTCTTCCAGGGTGTAATGGTAATGCTCGGTGTTGGGATTGGCCAGCAATTCGGAGCAGATCTTTTCCACTTCGGCGCTTACCGTGACGGTATCGCTTTCTGCAAAAGTGATCTCGATGTATTTGCTCACCCGGGTCTCAAGCACCTTGTCATAGCCGAGGTGCTGCAGCGAATTGGTGACCGCCTTCCCCTGGGGATCGAGCACGCTGGGTTTTAACTGAACGAATATTCTGGCTAACAGCATCAGGCAACCTATTATTTTTTCTTAATTTTCCATAAACTCGGGGCTGGGTGATTTAGTCAATAGTTTTTTTGCACTGGGGGTGCGGGGGTGGCGGTGGAGAGGATCGCAGGTGTCCCGCCTGCAGTGTGGGATAGGATTGCAGGCATCCTGCCTGCCTGGAAGGACAGCCAACTCCACTAACTGTCAGTGTCCCATACCCTTCCGCCAGTCAAGACGCCTGGCTTCCTCTCTCTCTTGTCTGGCATCGCTCCCATTAGCAATACGGAATCATTACGGAGTCATTACGGAGTTAATCCGTAATGACTCCGTAATGATTCCGTATTGCTAATGGGAGCCATGGTATTTCCAAGAAGATGGGGAAAAGGATCGGAAACAGCCTATGGAGAGCTCCGCAAGAGCGAAACAACTTAGCCCATGGTGGAGTGAAACGGAACCATGGTGCAACAATGTTGATAGGTTTCAAGTCTCTTGCGGGCGACACAAACATTTGTTATATATTGTCTTGGTTTGAGGTTTCGCCCCTCCAGGGCTTGAACATCAACCTGGCCACCTTGCCCCAGGGTTTCGCTACGCTCAACCCTGGGCTATGTTGTGCCGCCCGTCCCGGGCTTTTTCTCAGAGCTCTTGAAGAGGATGTGCAAAAATCCCAGGATGATTGCCACTGGAGTTCCGTAGGAACGAAATTTTAGATAGAAATACATGGATGTGAAAAGATCATTGAGTCCTGTAGGGACGATATAGTGGATGATGAACATATTCATTTTAAGTCAGATAGTTCCTCTGATATATCGTCCCGCGGGGACTTGGTTTAGAAGGTTGGATTTGATATGCTATCTCGTCCCGCAGGGACTCATCCAGAAGGTGAAAACCAAATCCTATCTGAATTACCGTCCCGTCGGGACTCGCCATATGATTTTTTTTCACAATCCCTGAGGCCATTTTTTCAATCCACACCAGCCATCAACACCATCTTACCTCAATTCCACGTTACAAACCTTTCAATTATTCCACTTACAAATCTTACCACTACCAAACCTATCATACTCTCAACTATTCCACTTGCAAACCCTTCCACCACCCCCTTTCTCACCTTTCCATTGACAGCATCGCGGGATCAGGATTATTGGCACAGCGAATCAATACACTTGCATAAATGTTGAAAAATCATGCAAAAGATAACAAAGATCAGATCAGCAGCGGAGGTTTCATGCCAAGAATGGAAGTTTTGACACCACAACAGGAGGCACCATGCGCAAGCTCTTGCTTATAACGCTGGCGCTGCTTGCCGGAAGGGGGTTGTTCGCTGCCACGGTCAGCGGATTCGTGACCCGGGCCGACAGCGGCGAACCGATGCAATATGTGAATGTCCTGATCTCCGGCACCCGTACCGGCACCCAGACCAACAAGAAAGGCTATTATGTAATCAACCTTGCCCAGCCCGGTTCCTACATCCTGGAGCTGAGCCTGGTCTCCTACCGCAAGGTTTCGGTGCCCTTCACGGTTGGCAGCATGGACGAGAATGTGAGCCTGGACGTGCAATTGGAGAAAAGCGCCATCGAGCTGAGCAAGACAGTGATTACCGCCGATGCCGAGGCCAGCCTGGACGGGCCTCTGATACGCACCAGCAGCATCCGCCGCAGCACGGAGGACATCCAGACGGTGGTCTCACCGGTGGAGGCGGATGTTTTTCGCGCTGTGCTCACACTGCCGGGTGTGATGCCGATCTCGGATTTCTCCGCCGGGCTCTATGTGCGGGGCGGTTCCCCAGACCAGAACCTGATCCTGTTGGACGACATAGATGTATATAATCCCAATCACTTCGGCGGGGTGTTCAGCACCTTCAGCACCGACGCGGTGGAGAGCGTTGACCTGATCAAGGGTGGCTATCCGGCCAAGTTTGGCGGCAGGATGTCCTCGGTGCTGGATGTGATGAACCGCCAGGGCAACCGGGTGCATCATCAGGGTGTGGCGCGCCTCAGCCTGATCTCCTCCTCCGCCACTCTGGAGGGTCCCTGGAAGATCGGCTCCCAACGTGGCTCCTATATGGCATCCATCCGGCGCACCTATGTGGAGCTGATGAAACAGTTCTATGACGAACTGCCGGATTAT
Source organism: uncultured Candidatus Cloacimonadota bacterium (assembly GCA_964631665.1). GTDB lineage: Bacteria > Cloacimonadota > Cloacimonadia > Cloacimonadales > Cloacimonadaceae > Syntrophosphaera. Next base: position 11,303 of record CAZVXK010000004.1, read on the forward strand.
TATTTCTACGACGGGCATGTGAAGCTGAACTGGGACTTCGACGCCCGTAACAAGTTCAACCTGAGCGCCTACTTCGGACGCGACGACCTCAGCTTCGATTTCGGAAGCACCCTGGCACTGGATTGGGGTAACCGCACCTTCACCGCCCAATGGGTGCATCTGTTCAATCCCCGCCTCTTTTCCCAGTTCATCATCGCCGGCAGCGAATTCAGCAGCCAGTTCGACCAGATCACCAAAGAAGGCGAGACCACATTTCAAAGGCTGAATGGCATCCAGGACCTCAGCACCAAGGGGATTCTGAGCTGGAAACCCAGCAACCGGCACCAGATCGACAGCGGTTATGAGATCAAATGGAACGACACCTGGCTGAAGATGGACACCACTTTCCAATATGACCAAAGCTCCCTGCCGGATGTGGATGTGAAGTCTCTTACAACTGCCGCTTTCATCCAGGACGTGTGGGAACTGAATGAGCTCTGGACCTTCCAGCCTGGCTTGCGGGCTGCCTGGTATCGATCCCTGAAGGTCAATCTGGAGCATATTCCCAAGGCGTCATACTTCAACCTGGAACCCCGCCTCTCGCTGCGCCGCAAGCTGGATGTGGGCGAAATCGTCTATGCCAATTTCGGCGTCTATAACCAATACCTTACCCTGATGTCCATGGAGATCAGCACCCCCTTCGATGTCTGGTTTCCCCTGGACGGAAGTCTGGAACCCGGCCGCTCGCTGCATTACATCCTGGGTTACCGGCGTGACCTCAACCAATATTTCAGCTGGGACATCGAATTCTATTACAAGACCTATCGCAACCTGCTGCAATATAACACCGCCACCGACTTTTCCTGGAACAACGAGACCGGCACCCTGGCCGATACCTTCCACGTGGGCAAGGGCTACACCTATGGCTCGGATCTGATGATCCGCAACGACTGGAACGGCCTGCAGGGCTTTCTGGGTTATACGATCAGCCAAACCCGCCGACGCATGGAGGGGGTGAATCTGGATCCCCTCACCGGCGAAAGCCAGTATTTCTATCCCCGCTATGACCGCAGCCATTCCGTCAGCCTGATCCAGACCTTCAATGTCAGCCAAAACACCGGTTTCCAAGTGCTGGGCGCCGACCTTAAGCTGGGCATCAATTTCAGCTACAATTCGGGCCAGCCCACTTCGCTTCCCGAACGCATCTACTTCGACGGAGAGAACTTCCAGATCAGCTACAGCTACCAGGACCGCGAACGCCTGCCCGCCTATATGCGCCTAGACCTCAGCACCAAATATGAATGGATCAGGCGCTGGGGCTCGATCGAACCCTATCTGGAGATCATCAACGTGCTCAACCGCAAAAACGTGAGCTACCGCAACTACCGCCTGGTGGCTGACGATACCGGGAATGTGGAGCTTTCCTCCAGCGATGGCACCCAATTCCCCTTCCTGCCCTTTATCGGCGTGAACGTAAGGTGGTGAACATGAGATACTTCCTGCTTGTCAGCCTGATCCTTTGCTCCCTGCTGCTGGTCTCCTGCGAATGGACCTCCGGCCCCCGCTTCGAGGGTGAGGTCTTCACCCTTTCGGGTTTGTTGATCGCCGGGCGGCCGATCGACCGCGACCAGCCGGTCTATCTCACCCGTAGCTCTTCGATCGAGGAATTTGATCCCTGGAACATCTTCGTGCTTGATGCCAATATCAGGATCATCGATCTCACCGATTCTCTGGATTTTGATCTGGTGCCGGTTCCGCACGAGTTCAAGGTGAAATACATCGATCCCACTGAAACTATCATCCAGGCTGGCCACCGCTATCGCATCGAGGTGCAGGTGCCGGGAAGCGATTCTTTGATCTGGGCAGAAACGGTTGTAACGCAAACGGTCGGGCTGGAAACCAACCTCTGGGGCACTTACCCCGAAGGGGAGGGCTATTCCCTGGATCCCGATACACAGAACACCATTGTCTATTCGGAGGTGGATGTGGGCTATCCGATCGTGCTCAATACCGGGGGCACGCAAGGTGTGTTCAATTTCCTGGCGGAGATCTACTGCCGCGAGGAATTCAGCACCGAGCTCGAATTCACCAATCCCGTCTTTGGCATCGTCCATCCCGATGAATCGCTGGAGCCCATCTACAATTCCACCGGGGAAAGCATGCGCCGCATCCTGTTCCTGGGGCGGTTCAGCTCTTTGCCCCAGCCGGAGCTGCCGGACAACTATATCCTGGTGCGCAACTATAGCCAGGCGATCGCCTTCTTTGGCCGTTACCGGGTCTCCGCCTATGTCACCGATGACAATTATTACCGCTATACCTATATGCCGGAAGGATATCTGCACGGCGGTGTCCACAATGCCCTGGGCTACTTCGGCTCGGCCAGCGGTGGGGTGATGTATGCCAGGATTGTAAAGTAGGAGGACACCCGGCCTGAAACCGGAATTCGTTCAAAGACTGGAACAAATTTGGAGTGTCAGCGCTGATATTTTCCTTCGGATAGTTCCTTCAAATAGAGCAGAGCCTGCATGGCGTTGAGGTTAGTTTTGCATAGATAACGCTGCGGATCAATGAATTTGGGATAGGATATGGCGGGATGCAGCAGAGTGGAGACGGTGCTGGTGAGAAAGGCTTTTGGGTCGGCTGGATCCAGGAAACGGCCATAGCGGGGGTCGTGAATTGGCAATCGGGCCGGATTGGTCAGCCGGTTCCAGGCACGCCGGAGCAGGGAAAAATCGTGGTACACGGGCACCGGAAGTTTCTGGTATTTGGCCACATAGCTTTTATAGAGCTGCCGCTGAAAGCGCTGCCGGATCGGGATCCGCCGCCAGTATTCCAGAAAGTCCAGTTCCCACATCGGCAGACGCCATTCGTAGCCCCAGAACTCATAGACCCGCACCGAATTGACGATGAATTTCGCCTGACGTTCACGCCAGTCGAAGAAGTCATATAGGGAGGCCGCTTCCTCAGCAGTATGAACTGCTCTGATCTGAAGCAGCTCCAGAAACCGGTCTCCCATCTCTTTCACAAATTGTTCATCGTAGGTGATCCAGAGATTGAAGTGTTTGAAATAGATGGCGTTCATCACTTCGATGCCGGAGATGACCTCCTTTTTCCCAAAGAGAGGCAGCAGGTTTGCACCCTGAAGGAAGCCGCCGGTGTGGCCAGGCACAAAGATGGTGTCCGGTGGCAACTCTTCGTGCTGCTTGAGCAGCCACACCGCCAGCCAATCCTGGATGTGGGGGGAAGAGCAGAGGCCGGTGCCGAAGCGGAAGAACTGCCGGCGCTTATCGGCTTGGAAGGCATCATACCATGCCTTGGGCTCGTATTCCAGCATCCGCCAGGGGTAGCCCAGATAGCGAGCGATCGCCCTTGATGCTTTGCTTTCGCCCTTATGGGGATGGGAATAGGTGAAACAGATTACCTTGTCATAACCCAGCCGCTTCAGCATCACTGCCAGCAACCGGGAGTCGTAACCGCCGCTGAGGGGAATCGCCAGGGTTCTCCCTCTGGCGCCCGCGATCAGGCTGTGCGCCATGCGCACGTGCATGTCATCCATCGCGGCTAAGGGGTCATCGGGTGCCTCGCCCTGGATATGGATGTAACGGTAATAATCTTTAACTCTAAGCTTATTTTGGGCTTTGTTCCAGCAGAGGAATTGACCGGCCTGGAGCTGTTTTATCTGGGAGAACAGGGTGTCCCCGCCCATCACAAAGCCCGAGAGCAGGAACTGGTTGATGCTGCCGGGATCAGGCTTTTCCGGACGCAGCAGATCATAAAGATCAAAGGCATTCGTGCTGAGCTGGAGCCTGCCCTTGTTAACCATGTAGAACAGCGGCAGGGAGCGCACCCGGTCCACCGCAGCCAGCAGATTGTCCCCCCGCTCGATCACCAGGCGGAACAGGCCGTCATGCTGCTGCAGGATGGTTGAAAACTGCTGGGGAGTGCAATCTTGGGGGAAGGGGGAGGCATCACGCCAGAATTTGTCCTTTCGGCGCAGATAGCCCTCAAAGAATTCTGTGGTGATCAGGTTCGCCTCCACAACTGCAGGAGGTCGGAGCGCTTCAGGGATAGCAGTTCTGCCAGCGGATAATTTTCCACCTTCATAAAGAGATACACGTAAAACAGCCCATAGACCAAGTAGGATGCGCTGGAGGCAAGGGAGGCACCGGCAATGCCAAAAACCGGTATCAGCAGAAGGTTCAGGGCGGTATTCAATAGCAGGGTTACAAAGGTGATCAGCAGATGGAATCCGGGCCTGCCTTTGCTGAAGAAATAGGGGCCCATCACCTTGGCGATGGAGGCAAAAAGCACGCCCAACAGCAGGATCACGGTGCTGGCCACCGCTCCGGCGAAGGCTCTGCCATAGACATAGGGGATCAGGAAACTGGCGGGAATGCCGGCCAGGGAGAGGGCGGCGCAGATGTAGAAGCTGAGCTTCAGGGTTTGCGCCATCAATTGCCGTCCGGTCTGCGCATCGGAATTGTAGAGCCTGCCGGAAAGAGCTGAACTCACGCTGATCGGGATCAGAAAAAGCAGCTCGGCGATGTTCACCGCCACGGCATAGACGCCCAGCTCCGGTGTGCCCAGCATCAGTTTGATCATGAACTGATCCACCCGGTAATGCAGAAAGGCAAACAGCGCGCCCAGATAGATGATGCCGCCATAGCGGAATTCCGCCTTCAATAAAGCGGTGTTAAGCTCCGGACGCCAGCGTCGGCCCAGCTTCACATGCAGCAGCACGGCATTGAGCAGCATGGCGACCACCTGCACGGCAAAAAAGCTGTATACGGTGAGGTTGTCCAGGATCCACAGCACCAGAATGGCGGCGCTTTTCAGGATAAAAACGGTGATGTTGTAGCGGTTGCTCTGGCGGATCCGCTCATCGCCGATGAACCAGGAATGATGGTTGGTAAAGACAAAATCGGCCAGCATGAACACCAGCCCGCCGCCGATGAAGAACCAGTCATAATCCGCCAAAACCATTTCGCTTGCCCGGAGCAAGATCATCCCTGTGCTCAGGATCAGGAAGATCAGCCCCAGAGCAGTGAGATTGGTTCGGAATACGCTGTCTGGCGCAAAGGAACTGCGCTTCTGGAAATACATCACGGCATTGTTCAGCCCCAGATGGCCATAGGTGCCCAGCAGGGTGAAGATCAGGATGATATAGGCGGTGTAACCCTGCCCCAGAGGCCCCAGGGCACGGGCGACCAGGACACTGGTGAGCAGACCGATCCCGATGCGGATGACCTGGTTGATCAGGTTGCTGGTGATATTGGCTTTATAGCCCATGGATTATTCTGGCGGAACAGGATCGAGAAGAGAGAAGAGAGAAGAGAGAAAAGAGAAATAGAAGAGAGAAAAGAGAAAAGAGAAAAGATGGCTGCGTTTGGGTAGAGGATGTCAGGCATCCTGCCTGACCTTGAATGTCCATCATCCCTTAGAAGATCTCCTGCTGATCGTTGGCTGGCGAGACACCCAGGTGGCGGTAAGCCTTGAAAGTGGCTTTCCTGCCCTGGGGGGTGCGTTCCAGAAAACCCTGCTGCACCAGATAGGGCTCGAAGATCTCCTCGATGGTGCCGGCATCCTCACCCACTGCTGTTGCCAGGGTTTTGATGCCCACCGGCCCGCCACGGTAGTTTTCCATGATGGTCAGCAGCAGACGCTTGTCCATCTCGTCCAGTCCGGCATCGTCCACCTGCAGCATTTCCAGAGCGCTGAGTGCGATCGGCAGGGTGATCACACCGTCTCCGATGATCTGGGCATAGTCCCGCACCCGGCGCAGCAAACGGTTCGCCACTCTGGGAGTGCCACGGCTGCGGCGTGCCAGTTCGGCGATGCCATCCTCTTCGGCTGGAATTTCCAGAATGCGTGCCGAGCGTTTGATGATCTGGCAGATGGAATCAAAATCATAGTAGTCGAGGCGGAGCACGATGCCAAACCGGTCGCGTAGCGGAGGAGTGAGCAGTCCGGCCCGGGTGGTGGCTCCGATCAGGGTGAAGGGTTCGATGCCGATCTTCAGCGTGCGGGCGCTGGGTCCGCTATCCAGGATGATCTCCATTTGGAAATCCTCCATGGCGGGATAAATGTATTCCTCGATCACATGGCTGAGGCGGTGGATCTCGTCTATGAACAGCACTTCGTGGCGCTGCAGGTTGGTCAGGATACCCGCCAGGTCGCTGGGTTTTTCCAAGACAGGGCCGCTGCTCACAGTGATGTCCACTCCCAGTTCCCTTGCCATGATGGAAGCCAAGGTGGTCTTGCCCAAACCAGGTGGACCATAGAACAGCACATGGTCGAGGGATTCCTTGCGCAGGCGGGCAGCCTTGATGGAGATATCCAGAAGTTGCTTGATTTGCTGCTGCCCGACGAATTCTTTCAGGGTGCGGGGGCGCAAAGCCCGGTCATATTCTGCGTCCTCGCCTTGCTCCACGGGATTGTTGATGCGTTCCAGCATAGCTTTAGTTTTTCTATTTGGAATAGGGAGGGATGATCTGGGGATCCCTGAGCTGTTCGACCGTGTTCATTATCTCCTCTAGGCATTCCAGGATCCAGGCTCTCAGGTGATACTCCGGAGCGGAATTGTCTTTTAGCCAGGTTACGAAGGTGGTTTTCCCATTGTCCAGAATGGTTTTTTGCACATACATGCAGGGCAGGGTAGGCTGCGCCGCCAAAG
>CAZVXK010000004.1:18054-21205 GCA_964631665.1 uncultured Candidatus Cloacimonadota bacterium
TTCACCCAGGTGCGGAAGTTCATTTCGATCTGAAAGCCATAGCCATCGGAGAGGATCTTATCCAGGTCAATGCTTTCCAACACCCTACGGTGGAAGCATTTGAAACCGCCGGTGGGATCCTTGACGGGCATGCCGGTGATCACCCGCACATACTTGGAGGCGAAATAGCTGATCAGCAGACGCTTGAAGGGCCAGTTGACGATATTCACGCCGTTGCAATAGCGGGAACCGATCACCAGGTCTCGTTTCTGGGCTTCGGCAATCAGACGGGGAATGTCCTCCGGATTGTGGGAGAAATCGGCATCCATTTCCATGATATAGTCAATATCCCGCTCCAGGGCATATCTGAAACCGGTCACATAAGCCGAGCCGAGTCCCAGCTTGCCGGGACGCTCGATCAGATGGATGCGGGACTCGGTTTCCATCAGCTTTTTCACGGCCGCGGCAGTGCCATCGGGGGAATTATCGTCCATCACCAGTATCTCCAGAGCAGGATCCTGGTTCAAAGCCGCGGGCAGGATGCGGCTGATGTTGTCGATCTCGTTGTAGGTGGGGATGATAAGCAGGACTTTCATGACCGGTCCAGATTGTTTTTCAGCAGTTGGGCTGCGGAGACATCACGCAACGGCTTGGCGGGGGAACCGATAACAATGGTCGCGGCAGGCACATCGCGGAAAACCAGCGCTCCACCGCCAACGCAGGCATCCTCCTCAAGCACTTTTCCGGGCAGGATGGTGGCATTCACACCGATGCGGGAGCCGCGTTTCATGGTGATGCCTTTGAAGTGTTTGAAGCGCTCGGGATCGCGAGCCATATAGTTGTCGTTGCTGGTGGCCACGCAGGGCGCCACGAAGCAGTAATCCTCCACCTCCGAATAGGCGGTGATATAGCAATTGGTCTCGAATTTGTTGCGGCTGCCGATGCGAACGTAGTTTTCAATGCTCACGTTCCGGCCGATGATGTTCAGGTCGCCGATCGAAACGTTTTCCCTCAGGGTGGCGAGGTCGGCGATCAGGTTGCGTTCGCCGATCACGCATTGGGCATAGATGATCACATTGGCGCCGATCTGGCAGAAGGAACCGATCCGGGCAGGTTCCAGGTCTGTGGGAACCTTGAAGATGCTGCGCGGGGAGGACAGCGGTTTTTTACCGATGATGGTGTTGTCGTCGATGCGCACATTTTCGCCGATCACGCTGCCGGCGTGGATCACCACATTGTTTCCGATCAGGCAGTTGTCCCCGATGCAAACCTCATCCAGGATCACCGCGTTGACGCCTATCACAACGTTTTTGCCAAGTCTGGCGCTGCTTGAGATATACTGGTTCATCGAACCTCCACATTGCTTAGCGCAATTTTTTTCTCGACAAGATATCCGGCAAGCAAAAAATACGCCTTAAAGGAAAATATGGGGAAGAAGCGATGCAAACCGAGATCGAAAACTATTGCCGGCAACTGAAGCTGGAAGGCAAATCGGCACTGACGATACGGGCCTACCGGCTCGATCTGGAACAGTTTCACGGCTTTCTGAAGCAGTTCTTCGAAAGCGGGGAGGTGCCGGTGTCCGCCATCGGCGTGCTCAATATCCGTGATTTTCTGCGCTGGCTGCACGACAAACCGGATTGCAACCGTTCCCTGGCCCGCAAAACCGCCGCCCTGCAGGGATTCTTCCTCTATCTGAAACTCAACGACCGCATCACCACCAATCCCATGGACAAGATCAAACGCCCCAAATTCGAGAAAAAACTGCCCCAGTTCTTCACCGAAGCGGAGATCGAACAGCTGCTCAGCATTCCCGATCAGGAGGACAAACTCGGCATCCGCAACCGCGCCATCCTGGAATTGCTTTATTCCTCCGGATTGCGCATTTCCGAACTCGCCGGACTGATTTTATCCGATCTTGACCTCAAACGCGGTCTGGTGCGGGTGGTGGGCAAAGGCAACAAGGAACGCATCGTTCCGGTGGGGGCTTCCGCCCTGAACGCGATAAAAAACTACCTACCGGTGCGGGAGGAGCTGAGGAAAGCTGAAAGTTCGAACAAACTGTTTCTCACCCGCACGGGGAAGGACTTTGACGGCAAGCAACTGGACATCGTTCTGGCACGCTATATCCAATTGGTGGCACAGCGCAGAGGCTATTCCGCCCACACCCTGAGGCACAGCTTTGCCACCCATATGCTGGCCCGCGGGGCAGATCTGCGTGCCATCCAGGAAATGCTGGGGCACTCGGAACTCTCAACCACAGAAATCTACACCCACGTTACCCTCGAGGATCTGAAAAAGGCCTATCACAAGGGCCATCCGCGCGGCAAGGAATAGTCTTCCGGAGAGCCGTTCTGGATTAAGCACAGGACAGAACCTGCTGATATTGAAGGGATTGCGGATATCTTTCCGCAATCCCTTCAGCTATATCAGGACAAACTGCTTTGGCTAAGTTACTTCCTTAGAACAGGGTATAGGTGAAGCCCAAGCCCAGGATCTGCTTCCACTGGATCTCGTCAATGGCTTCCTTTTCATAGCGCAGTTCAAAGGTCAGGTTAGCGCTCAGGAATCCCCAGAGCTTGGTGGTGAGTATGTTTTCCCACACATAGTCCAGGGCTTTCCAGTCATTGTTTAAGTCATCGGATTTGGAATTGAACAGAGCCTGATAGGCCCAGAACTTTGAATTGAAGCTGGCATTGGCCAAGCGAAGGATGTGCTTGAATTCCGCCACTGCTTCCAGTCCGCCGTCCACAGTGGTCACCAATTCGCGCTCATTGGTGGTCAGGTTCATTTCATCCCGATTCAGCCTTTCACGCACGGCACCGCCCAAGCGCAGGGAAAGGTGGTTCTTCTCCGTTTCCAGGAAGGTTTTCATGATACCGGCGCTCTCCGTGAACAGCATGGGATTCACGATGCGGGTTAGGGTGGCATCGGATTCATCCAGGAACTGGGATTCAAACCTGAGGGCGGCATAGGGATCCACCCATTTCTGCAATGTGAATTTGAACAGGGATTCCAGATCGATCTTGTCCGTGGTCTTGTCCGGTTCCTGCCAATACTTTATCCCTAGGGAATCGGTCTTTTGCAGATGGGTTTGCCCGAAGGCGAGCTTAAGTGTGGTCCGGTTGTTCAGCCAGTCGGCCATCTGTTTCTGGGCGCTGGAGTTGGAGGA
>CAZVXK010000004.1:21305-36516 GCA_964631665.1 uncultured Candidatus Cloacimonadota bacterium
ACGGCGGGGGGAGGATCGCTCAGGATGCGTTCATCGGAAGCCAGCAGGGCTTTCAGAATGTCCCGGGCTTTGTTCATATCGGTGGTTCCGGGAACGGACAGGGTAAGTTCGATCCGGCGGGTGGGCATGGCGCTGAAATTGGTGATGGCTCCACCGGTGATGCCCGTGTTGGGGACGATCACTTTCTTGTTGTCCCCGGTGAGGATGGTGGTGTGAAAGATCCCCAGGTCATGCACAGTTCCGGTTTGTCCTCCGGCGATCACGGCATCGCCCACTCTGAAGGGTTTGAACAGCAGCAGCATTACACCCGCGGCGAAATTGCTCAGGGTTCCCTGCAGGGCCAAACCTACGGCCAATACGGCAGCGCCGAGGATCGCCACAAAGGAAGTGGTCTGCACTCCCAGACGGCCAATGGCGGCAATGATCACTATGATCAACAGGATGGCATAGACCAAATTGCCCACAAATATTACCAGGGTGCCCTCCACCTTCTTTTTGGTCATTAGTTTACGGATAAAATTACTGAGCAGTTTTGCCACCCAACGGCCCACGATGTAGATCAGAATGGCAGCGATCAGTTTGATCCCGTTAACCGAGACGAAACTGATGATCTTTTGGGTGAAAAACGGCAGGTTTTCCCAATCCATGACATTCTCCTTTTGTGGCTGTCGCCACTTCGTTTATTGTGCAGCTGAGCATGGTTCCAGGTTCGATCCCGGTTGTGAAAATACCTCGCTGCAATAATTAAGTTAAGCCAATATTCACCGGATGCCAGTTATTTTTGCAGGTATTGGCCAATCTACCCTCAAATCATTCTGCTTTGGCTGCACCTGATCCATATTCAGTGATGCCGGGCGCTTTTTTGCTTGACCGATCCGCCGGTTCCAGCAAACTGTCTTAACATCCCCTGTGAAAAAGGAGGAGAGATGACCCAAAGATTCGTTCTGATGCTGATGCTGGCGTTGATTCTGGCGATTGGATCGGCGCAAAGCAGCACGACCGGCACCCTCCGTGGAGTGGTGCTTGACAACAAAGGCAAGGCCCTTGCCTTTGCCACCGTCGAGTGTTTTCTTGAGTCCCAGCTCGTGGCGTCGGTCACAACCGATTCCCAGGGAATCTTTATGATCCTGGATCTGGTTCCCGGAAAATATCTGGTAACGGTTGATCATATCGGATATCAACCCTTTGAAAAAAAGAATGTGAAGATCATAGCTGGGAAGGAAACAAAGCTCACCATCAAACTCAAGCCTTTCAAAGAAAAGCCCAGTAAAGGTCAGAAGTCCCGGGAGCCTGAGGATGGCTATTATTCCTCGGACATGGGTGTCGGTATGGCTGGGGCTGCCTATGAAACGACATTTTACACAGCTCCCATGGGCAGTATTGGAGGTTCCGGATTTCTGCCCCCGGATTTCAACACGGAGGAATACAGCGCCATCACCCCCAATATCTTCCACAGCCCGCTAACGGAACCTCTGTCCACTTTTTCCATCGATGTGGACACTGCCACCTACAGCAATGTACGCCGCTTTCTCAACGAGGGCCAGCTTCCGCCCCAAAACGCCATTCGCACCGAGGAGCTGCTCAACTATTTCAGTTATGACTACCCTGCTCCCAAGGGCGAACATCCCTTCTCGGTCTATACCGAAATGGGGGTCTGCCCCTGGAACCAGAACCGCAATCTGGTGCATATCGGCCTGCAGGGCAGAAAGATAGATCTGGAAACCGCCCCGCCCAACAATCTGGTCTTTCTGATCGATGTGTCCGGATCGATGGATTATCCGAACAAGCTGCCGCTGGTGCGCCAATCCCTGAACCTGTTGGTGGAGAACATGCGTCCCCAGGACAAGATCGCCATCGTGGTCTATGCCGGTGCGGCGGGTTTGGTGCTGCCCTCCACCTTCGGCGAGGAAAAGCGCAAGATCACCGCCGCCATCGACAATCTGGAGGCCGGAGGAACCACTGCTGGCGGCGCCGGAATCCGGCTGGCCTATAAAACAGCTCTGGAAAACATGATCCGTGGCGGCAACAACCGCATCATCCTCTGCACAGACGGAGATTTCAACATCGGGGTTTCCTCCACCGCCGAGATGGAAAAGCTGATCGTGGAGCATCGCGACAAGGGCGTGTTCCTCACCGTGCTGGGCTATGGCATGGGCAATTACAAGGATGACCGCCTGGAAACCTTGGCCAACAAGGGCAATGGCAATTATGCCTATATCGACAATCTGAACGAAGCCAAAAAGGTGTTGGTGAACGAGATGGGCTCCACGCTCTATACCATCGCCAAGGATGTGAAGATCCAGGTGGAATTCAATCCCGCCCATGTGAAGGCCTATCGCCTGATCGGTTATGAGAACCGTCTGCTGCGTGCGGAGGATTTTAAGGACGACACCAAGGATGCCGGTGAAATGGGTGCCGGGCATTCCGTGACTGTCTTTTATGAGATCATCCCCGCCGGTTCCAAGGAGACCATCGCTGAACTGGATTCCCTCAAATACCAGCAGACCAAGATCAGCGAGGAAGCGCTCAAATCCCCCGAACTGATGACCGTGAAGCTGCGCTATAAACAGCCCGACGGCGATGTGAGCATTCCCCTGGAAACCCCGGTTTACAACAAGACCCTGGGCCTGGAAGATGTATCCGAAACCTTCCTGTTCTCCGCCGCTGTGGTGGGCTATGCCATGCTGCTCTCCAACAGCGAACACAAAGGCGCCCTCACCTGGGACATGGTGCGCAAGCTGGCCAAGGAAAACCTGGGACACGACAAAGACGGCTACCGCAAAGAATTCCTCACCCTGATCGATCAAGCCGCCGCTCTGATGAAAAAGAGCAGGCAGGATTAGGGTTGGTGGGTGAACAGGTTAACGGGTTAACAGGTTAACGAGTGAATAGGTTAATGGTTAATTGGTTAACACATTAATAAATGGATAGGCTAAGGAGTGAAAAGATAGACAGAAGTGCGTGTTGACGATACATGCCCTCAAAATGGCAGGTCGGCTGTATCAGCATAGCATGCCAATGCTGTTGGTGGTGCGGGATGCCGATCCTGCACCAATTTAAGGGGTTGTAAAACGATCCTGCGGTGAAAAAAACGGAGAGGAATGCAAGAGCCATAAATGGAATCAGGGTTGTAGATGGATGTTCTCTGTTATGAGGCTTTTGGGTTATTGTGGATCTATTTTATTAAAACAGAGGAACAGAGAGACAGAGGGATAGAGGAAGAGGGATCGGTGTGAATGCGCTGTAAGGTATTCACGTCCAACTTTTATGATCCTGCTGATTCCTTCATCTTTTCATCCCTTCATCCCATCATCCCATCATCCAGTCATCCCATCATCCAGTCATCCCATCATCCAGTCATCCCTTGATCCCATCATCCTGTCATCCCGTCATCCCGTCATCCCGTCATCCTGTCATCCCGTCATCCCGTCATCCCATCATCCAGTCATCCCATCATCCAGTCATCCCTTCATCCCATCCTCCTGTAATCTGTGCTCAATGTCTTTTCCGGCTTTGTCAACAGCCTGAGCGCTGGAAGCGCGAAATTCCATAGCTTGGGGTGGAGCGCAGCGGAACCCCAAGGACAGGAACCGAAAACACAATCAAGCCCCATCGGGGCGACACAACTGTCTGATAAATAAAGTTTTGGGCCATGGGTCACCCCTCCGGAGCTTCGTAATTTCCCTGTTCCATTGACCTTGGGCCTCACCCTGGTCCAGAATATTGCTCCTTCCGGGTATCTACTCACATTCTCTTTGGCCTTCTTCACCCAGCCACCGCCACTTCATTGCAGGGCAAGCAGTTCTCCAAATTCCTGCCTTTCGCTTCTTTTTCCAAGGCCTTAATCAAGTCTTAATCAAGTCTTAATCAAGCGTTAACAATTAAGGCTTGATTAACGCTTGATTAAGGCTTGATTAACACTTTCCCTCAAGAGAGCCATCAGGCCACAAGGAATGATTTTACCGAATTTGGCGTGGCGAAACTTTTCCGAATGCGTTTCCGAGTTGGAAACAAATAGTCTGAATACGAAGAAAAAACTACTTGACAGGCAATGTGGAGTGAATAATCAATGTTCCTAATCTCATAGTTGTGCTTTATACATACACCATAAACGGTTATGAATTTATAATCGCCTTCTGGCATCAGTTTAAGGGAGGATCACATGCCGAAAGAGCATCGTTATTTGACACAGTTAAACAAAGACACTATGCTGTTTTTAACAGGGCAGACCGGTCTGGGGATAAAGGCAAGAAGGAGTAACAAATGAAAACCTCAGCGATAATCATTCTCTTTGCGGCACTATGGTTGTGCCTGTATGCCCAGACGCCTGATCCGACCTGGCAATGGGCGGTAAGCGGCGGAGGCATTTCCAGCGACTATGGCCAGAAAATCGCACGGGACAACGCCGGAAACCTGTATATCCTGGGCACCTATTCCGGCTCTGCAGATTTTGGCACAACCACACTTACCGCTCAAGGTGGCAATGATGTATTCGTGGCAAAACTCAGTTCGTCCGGGAACTGGCTATGGGCTGTCAGCGCAGGTGGAGCTTATGATGACGCCGGAACCGGAATAATCGTTGATGCCTTGGGGGATGTCTATATATGCGGATACTTCCAGGATATCATCTATTTCGGCACCCAATGGTACTCATCAGAAGGCAATTATGATTTTTATGTGGCCAAACTTAATTCGAGCGGTGTCTGGCAATGGGCCAACAGCGCAGGCGGGGTAGGCAATGACATGGCCAATGCCCTCGCCCTGGGGCCGACGGGGGAGTTATTTGTGACCGGTTCCTTTTCAGGCACAATGACTGTAGCCAACGCGACCCTGAACACCAGTGGCAATACAGACATATTCATTGCGTTAGTTAATTCAACCAACGGGATGTTTATTGATGCGATCTCTGCCGGTGGAGCTAATGCGGATACGGCAACCTCCATTGCGGTTGATCTTTCCGGCAGATGTTACATTGCGGGAGGTTATACGCTGAGCACCACCTTTGGTGCAATCACTCTCACGGCGGCGGGCAGCTTTTCTGATGTTTTTGTGGCCAGGCTTTCACCCACTGGCGGCTGGGATTGGGCAATATCAGGGGGCGGATCAATGCATGATGTTGCGAATGGCCTGGCGCTAGACGCCAGCGATAACTGTTATGTAATTGGAAACTTCAATGGGACTGCAACCTTCGGCGCTTCAGTGATTTCTGCATTGAGCACGGATCTCTTTGTGGCAAAAGTGGCCAGCACGGGTGACTGGAGCTGGGCTGTCCGCGGAGGCGGGGCATTAGCCGACGCCGGTATTGGCGTTAGGGCGCATACCGACGGTAATTGCTATGTAACGGGTTTCTTTCAGGGGAACAGCAGTTTTGGCAGCCTGAACCTGATCAGCAATGGGGCGAGGGACGTCTTTGTGGGCAAACTGGATCCCAATGGGACCTGGCTTTGGGTGGTCAAGGGCGGAGGCTCTGACGAGGACTTTGGCAGAGCGCTGGTCCTTGATCCGGACGGAAACTGCTATGTATGCGGATATTTCCTAAGTGACAGCGGCGGCGCCAGTTCATTCGGAACTACAAACCTGACCAGCCGCGGGGCAGAGGACGTCTTTGTAGCAAAGCTGGGCTATGCGGGCATATCCACCCCTGTGATCTATACTCTCGGTACATTGGACCCATTCAACACCACGGAGGGTATTCCCTCCGATCCTCAGACCTACCAGCTATATGGGACAGACCTGACCGGCGATATCACTATTGCACCTCCCTATGGCTTTGAGGTTTCGGTGGATGGAGGAACCAACTACTATGCCACTTCGGTAGCGGTGCCTCCGACTTTTTACGGAATGGTGAATGTGAGGATGACAGGTCTAACAGATGGATATTTTGAAGGGAACATCGAACATTCGAGCCCGGGCGCAGGCATTGCCAACATCTGGGTGGAAGGTCTGGTGGTTGCCACACCTGCCATTCTGGAAGTGATTCCCCTCACCTGGGATTATGGGTCAGTGCCTTTGGGAGAGCCCCTTTTAACGACAATTACCCTTAACTGCTACGGCTCGCCCACAAGTTTTGTGGAAGTTACCAATATCTGGCTGGATGATCCGTATGGAGATTTCTCTCTGTTCAATCCTCCCACAACCCCGTTTTATGTCTGGGGTGGAACCAGCGAATATGTGGATGTGGTTTTTACGCCCACATCATTGGGAATGAAAGAAAATTACCTGAATATCGATGAACCGACCAGCGCGCCCCATCAGGTATACTTAACCGGAGTAGGAGATCCCCCCACCAGCACCGGACTGTCTGTCTCCCCCACCAGTTATGATTTCGAAAACACTGTGGCAGTGGGAGATTCTGGTTCATGCCACATCTACGTAAGCCTCAGCCCTAATTATCCCCTGGTCAGTTGCACGCTCCAGAACGCTGCTCTCACAGGCGATCCCGCCTTTTCCCTGAGCCCCTCGATAATGAATGCCACAGGGGCTCCGGTCAGTCTGCCCTATGAGCTACTCAGCTCTGAAGTGCTTACCTTCACAGTGAATTATTCACCCACCAATACTTCTCCCCAGACGGCCACGGTTAACTTCATGGATGAATTCGGCTACTTGGTGACCTGCAATCTGGCCGGCACTGGTGCTCCGCCAGCTCTCGGTCCTTTGATCGAGGTGACCCCACCTACGATAGATGTCACCATGCCTGAGAATTCGATCCAGGATGGGGAGTTCAACATCAATAACAATGGCGACTCCGATCTGACCTGGTACATAGAACCGGGCTACAGCCCGCCCTTCATGTCCATCTACACCGTCAGTGGCACTATTCTTCCTGGAGAACAACATCTGGTAAGTTACGACATAAATAGTGCTGGCCTTCCCCTTGGCCTGACCACCAATTCCATAACGATCAACAGCAATGATGCCACCCATCCCAATTATGTGGTTCCGGTGAGTGTAACTGTGGAGTCAGCCTTGGATCCCCTGATCACCCTTAATCCCTCCTCGGTCTCGTTGACCCTGGCGCAAAACACAATCTATAACGGCAATTTTGAGATCATCAACAGCGGCGGAGCCACATTGGACTATGTGATCGCTCCCACCGGATTGCCACCCAATGTGACGGTGCTCAATCCTGCGGGCTCGCTTGCTGGAGGCCAGACTGCCGTGATCAATTACCTGATTAACACTTCCGGCCTGTCCCCGGGTGCTTATCAACGGTTACTGGATGTTCAGAGCAACGACCCGTTCGATCCCACCGTGTATTTTACCATTGATTTCAATGTGGTCAGCGACGCTATCGTGGTGGATTTTCATGCTGTGCCCTTGAACGGGCATCCTCCCCTGCTGGTGCATTTCTATGATGATAGTACCGTGCAGACCGGCTCCACAAGTGCCGCGATCAGCGGCTGGCGCTGGGATTTCAACAATGATGGCATTGTGGACAGCTATGTGCAGAATCCCATCTATACCTATAACTTGCCTGGGCTCTACAGCGTTCGGCTGACGGTGATCAGCTCTGCCGGGCAATATCATCAGCTCTTGAAACAGGATTATATCCATGTGGGCAATCTGCCGCCAATCGTGCTGCCCGGAGCGCCCACCATGCAGGAATTCATGGAGGATGAACTGGGGGGTCCCTTCAGCCTGTCCGAGATCTTTGAAGATCCCGATGGCGATCCCCTTAGCTACACGATTCAGGGCAGCGCCAACATCTCCGGATACATAGGCTACCGGGTGACCCAGGAACCAGTGCTTTATCTGACCGCCACACCGAATTGGTTCGGCACAGAGGTTATCACCCTCACCGCCACCGATCCTTATAATGCCTCTGTATCCCATGATCTGACCATAACCGTGCTGCCGGTCAACGATCCACCCGTTGTCAATGTGCCGCCCGATCTGCATTTCATCCGCAATTCCACTTTCCATGTGGATTTTGCCGATTATATCACTGACCCGGACAACCTGATGAGCCAGCTTTCCATCGAGATCCAGCAGGTTACCGGAACTGGGCTGATCCAGTATGTTTACACTCCGGTCAACCTGCCCAATCAATTGGGTCAGTTCACCGTGGATTTCAGCAGTTCCCTGCAAACGCCCTATTTTGAACGCTTCCGGATCATCGTGAACGACCATGTGTCCCGCGCCACTACCGTGGCGGAATTCAATGTCCATGTGCTGGAGCAATTTGATCCGCAGGTGGGGTTGGGAGCAAACTATCAATATACGGGACAGACGATTCAGTTCCTGAATCTCACCCTGGGCAATCCGGATTGGTGGTGGTGGGATTTCGGCGACGGCAATACTTCCTTAGAACAAAATCCCAGCCACACCTATGAATATGCCGGCACCTACACGGTCATCTTCTCATTGATGAATACGGAAGCGCTTTTGGGTGCATCCATAACTCTGATCGATTATATCACCCTCGAAGGCACAGCAGTAAATCCCACCTACATTCCACCCAACTGGACTCTGGCGGGTTCCCCCTACAATCTCTTTGGTGAGATCATCATCGAAGAAGATGAAGATGTGGAAATCGAAGACGGGGTGGAGGTGAATCTGTTTGACACCAATCCTCTTCAGATCCGGGGGATGCTGCAGGCGAATGGCGTTACCTTCCGGGGTCAGACGGGCAGCGGATTTTGGGGCGGCCTGAGATTCTTCGGCACCAATCTGCGCGAGCCCAGTGAACTGACTGATTGCCTGCTGGTGGATGCCTTGCTGCCGATCGAGATCGAGGGGCAGAGCCCGTTGATCGAAGGTTTGCAGATCACCGTCAGCGATACCACCCAAGTGGTTGATAGTCCGGCTATCAAGATCACCGGAGCTGCCTCCCCCAATATCTCTGATGCCGAGATCCTCAACTATGGCAAAGGCATCGAGATCGAGACCGAACCGGGTGCCCGTGATGCCGCCAGCCTCACCAACATCCGCATCCGCAACAGCCTGGAGACCACACGCAATCCCTATGAAGGCAGTGTGGGCGGTTCCATCCGCAGCGATGCCATCTTGCACAATATCGAGATCGAGAATGTGGAAACCGGTCTGATCATTGAGCAGGGTGAAGCATACCGGGATACGGCCGATCCCTCGCTGACCAACATCCGCGTACGCAACAGCCTGGAAACCACCCGTAACCAGAGCTTCGGCTTGCTGATCAGCGGCGACATCGCCCCCCAGATCGACAGCCTGCTGATCGAGGGTGTAACTTCCGGGATCGTGGTGCAGGGAGGCAGCGACTTTGCCCGGTCAACCACTTCGCTCACCAACATCCGCATCCGCACCAGCCTGGAAACCACCCGCACCGAAACTGTGGGTATCGGTCTGGCTGCTGTTCCTGCCATCACGATCAACGATGCAGAGATCGAGGGTTTCTACAACGGCATCCAGATCAACAATGACCTGCGCGACCTCTCCGAACCCTCACTCACCAACATCCGGGTACGCAACAGCCTGGAGACCACGCGGCAGGAAAATGTGGGCATCTCAGTGACCGGAGCCGTGGTGGCTACTATCGACGATGCTTTGATCGAGGACTATCCCTTCGGCATCAAGTATTTCGGAACGCCCACCCGCAGCACCTCAACAACTTCGCTCACCAACATCCGCGTCCGCACCAGCCTGGAGACCACACGCCAGGCCACCATCGGCATCCAGCTGAGGGATCTGGGACGCGTGATCATGGAAAACGATTCCATTGGCGGCTACACCATCGGCCTGGAGATCATCAATACGGACTATGTGCGCAGCACCACCGATCCCTCGCTCACCAACATCCGCGTCCGTAACAGTTTGGAGACCACGCGTTATGACAATGTGGGCATCTTCCTGGGCGCCGGAGTGGGGGGAACACTCACCGGTGCGGAGATCGAGGAGGCCCGGATCGGTATCTTCATCGCCGATGGGAACCTCACCAATCTGGGTACCAACCGCATCTTCAATTGCGAGACCGGGATCAAGGCTGCGGGAAGCCTGCTGCCCAAACCGATCCGGCGGCAGTTGATCGTGCTGGAACCCCCCTTCCAATTCGAGCATCCCGAATGGGAGTTCAGAGCTTTCGATATCAGCCTGTTCGGGCCCTGGTTCATCGAGAACAATACGATTAATGGTTATCAGCAGCTGGTTTGGGCACAAGATGCCGAGATCGCCTTCACCAACAATATCGGCTGGACCTGGCAGGCAATGCCGCAACCCTTTGTTCTGGACAACTCTCTCCTGCTGGCAAGCTATTGCGATCTGGGAGCATACTATCCCGGCCCCGGCAATATCAACGCCTATCCAGAATACATCGATCCAGCGGCCAGGGATTATGGTATCACCTACAACAGCCCCTGTATCGATGCCGGCTCGCCGCTGTTGCCGCCGGATGGGGATGGCACCGTCAGCGATATCGGAGCCTTCCCCTACCTGCACCGTGCCAGCATGATGGCAGATAAAAGATTCATCCAGCCCGGCGATATTGTGACCTTCACCAATACTTCGTTGGGCCATGACCATCCTATCTCCACCACGCAGTGGGATTTGAACAACGACGGCACCATTGAGGCAACCACCCGTAACTGGCAGCATCAGTTCAACACCCCCGGCATCTATCATCTTGCCCTGACCATGACCACCGGCAACCTGGAGGATGTCCGTGTCTACAACGCAGTGGTGGTGGTTCAGGACGATCTGCTGATGCCGCCGGAGAATCCCCAGTTGGCGGTGCAGGGAAATGACATCCTGATCTCCTGGGATGCGGTCAATTCCACCGTGGATGGCACTCCCATCGCAGTGGAATTCTACATTGTCTACAGTTCAGATACGCCCACCGGCTACTTTGACCTGGTGGGATATGCCGAGGATTTCCAAACCAACCTGCTGCATGTGAACGGTGCAGGTTCAAACCAGCAGTTCTACATAGTGCTGGGCTATGCCGGCACCCGGGGGCAACTGCTGGATTATCTGCAAAACCATCCCCGCCTGCTGATCGGGGACCGGGAGATCAGGACGAGGAACCGCAAATAAAACATAAACACACGCCAGGCCTGGTTCTGGCAGATTTGGTGGCAAAGGGCCCGCTGCCTCAGTGCAGCGAGTTCTTTGCCGGCATTATGTTCCTGGATGTATCCGGATTCACCGCCATCACGGAACTTGCCAGCGCCCGCGGGCATTATGGCGTGGAGCTCATCACCAATGTTCTGAACCGCTATTTTAATGAACTGAACAAATTGCTCTTCCGCTATGGCGGGGAGATCGTCAAATTTGGCGGAGATGCCTGCCTGGCTTTGTTTCCCTCCGATTCCGAGGAAAACCTGTCCGATCTGGAGGAACTGCGGAACCTGATCCTCAAGCTCTGCCAGAAACTTCATAAGGAATTCAAGCAGGCTTATGGCATCAAATTCGCCATCCACGGCGCCATCGGCAAGGGCATGGTCAATGTGCACATCGTTGGCGACCGGCAGTATCATCTGGATTACTATGTGTGTTCGGAAGCCATCCAGAAGGTGTATGAACTGGCGGAACGGGCCAAGGCAGGTGAGATCTTGGGCAGCATCCACGCTGAGGTGGATGAGGATCTCTATTCCAACCTGCCTGTTTTTACTCCACGATTAGCCTATCTTTCCACCCGTTTTCTGCCTCCGGCGGTACGCCTCAAGCTCAGCCAGGACAGCAATCCCGCCGAGCTGCGCAACGTGGCTGTGATCTTCCTGAAGCTTTCGCCCCGGAGCGGGGATGAGATCGCTCCCCAGGACTATCATGACTATTACCGCCGGGTTCAGGGTCTGGTCTATAATCATCATGGCGTGATCAACAAGATCGACTACAATGAAAAGGGTTATCTGATCCTGGCGGTGTTCGGCGCTCCCTTCGTTTCGGCAAATGACATCGAAAGCGCTTTCATCACTGCTTTCCATATCGCTGCGCTGAGCAGCAACACCATCAAGGTGCAGATCGGCATCACCTACAGCAATATCTATTGCGGCATCATCGGCAGCAGCAGACGCTGGGAATATGGCATCATCGGCAATGCTGTCAATATTGCAGCTCGCATGATGAGTTTTGCCCAGCCGGGCGACATCTGCCTCACCCGGGAGATACTGCCGAGGCTTCAGGGAATATTTGAAACCCAGTTTGTGGCAAGCACCAGCGTGAAGGGCATCTCCGGGGAGATCGAGATCCATAAGCTGGTGCGAGAATTACCCCAGCGCTGGGCACAGTATGAAAAGCTGTTCCAGCAGGCAAAACTGGTGGTGCTGCACCGGGAGCTGGAACGCTTGCATCAGGATGTTGCCGCTGCCGAAGCACTGCTCTGCACCGTCCGTGGTGGCAAGGGTTGTGGCAAATCATATCTGCTCTGGCAGATCTCCACCCAACTGATGCAGGATGGGCTGCCCTTCAACTTCATCTCCGCCAATCCCTTCGGCAAGAACCTGCGCCTGGAGATCTTCTTCTCCACCATGCGCAACCATCTGGGCATCACCCACTTCCGCGAGCAGTTCTTTCAGATCGTCCGCTGGTGCGAAGAGCAGGGCATCCGCTTTGAAGCGGATCTGGTTCGCCGCAACCTGTTCAGCAGCAGTGAAAAGACCACGGAAAACATCAAGCAGGAGATCGAGCTGGTCTCCGGCATCTTCTATGAGATACTGGCACATATCTACACCAAAGACAAGGTGTTGATCATAGACAACCTTGACCGCTTCGATCCGGAATCTCAGAAGCTGCTGCAACGTCTGATCAAAAAGATCCTCTATGACAAGGGTAAGGTGATCATCAGCACCCAACAGGATCCACCCCGCTTCGACTGTGCCTACAATTCCCAAGAATTGGAGCTGGTAAATTTCGATCTCAAACTCACGCAGCAATTTGTGAATCTCTTCATTCCCAATATCTCCCGTGCTGCGATCGCTTCGTTGCATGCCCTCAGCGAAGGCAATCCCCGTTTCCTGTTTGAATTGGTCCAGCATATCGTGGCCTATTTTGGTGCCAGCCAGGATCTGATCACCGACCAGATCATCGCCCAGATGCGGCATCAGGGCTTGCTGCCAGACAGCCTGGAAAACCTGCTGCTGGCAAACTATGAAAAGCTGGAACCCGCTGCCAAGAACCTGCTGAAATATGCCAGCATCTTTGGCCGGGCCTTCAATCCGGAGGAGCTGGCGGGAATCTTTGGCATCGGAACAGCCGGATGGTTCCAAACCAGCCTCGAAACCCTCCGGCAGCAGGGATTCCTGCAGCTTAATCAGTTGGAGCCCGTTCCAATGTATGAAGTTGCGAACCAGCTTCTGATGGAAAGCATCTATCGCAGCATCCTGCTCAGCGAGAAGCTGCAATATCACAAAAGCATCGCCCGCTATTACGAGAAGAGCTATACTCCGGGCGACCTTGCCCTGGCAGACCTGGTTGCCCACCACTATTTGCAAGCCCAGGAAAAGGCCAATATCTGCCGCTGGTTCGGGCTGCTGGCGGAGCATTACCGCAGCTCCGGGGCTCTGGAATTGAGCCTGCGCTTCTATCAGATCATTGCCGATAACTCGATGGACGAGCTTTGCCGGGACGAGGCAAATCTGAATTCGGCAGACCTTATGCTGCAACTGGCGGATAACGATGCCGCCAAAGTGATCCTGGACGGCTATTCCCGGCTGTTGCAGGAAACCAGCATCCTCCACGACCGCTATGTCCATTTGCAGACCCGCTACTTCATCAATACCGCCGGCTACAACGAGCTCCGCCAGTTCGTGCCTGAATATCTGGATAGCATCCAGGATAGCGATCTGCGCAATCTGCTCCAGATCGACTATATGGAGGCCTTGCTCTTCAGTAAGGACATCGAAACCTTCCAGCGCCTCGCCTTCGATCTTTATGAGCAACTCAGCCAGGAGGAAAATCCCCATTATCAAAGCCTGCTGGCAGCAGTGATCGGAACTTTTTATTCCAATCAGGGTGATTATGCCAAGGCAGCCGAGTATTATCAGGACAAATTGCAGATCTGCCGTAAACTCCATGATCCCATCGGCATGCGCATTGCCCTCTCCGGCCTGGGTAATTCCCTGAACCGGCGTGGACAGAAACGCAAGGCTCTCAAATACTATCAATTGGCGCTGCAGATCGCAGAACTGAGCGGCGACCGCAACGGCTATTCCAAAGCCTTGCTCAATATCGGCACCATCCACCGCAACTACCAGGAATATGAAGCCGCCATCGAATGCTACCAGAAAAGCCTGCTGATCGCTGATCTGATCGGAAACATCATCCAGAAATCCATCATCCTCTACAATATCGGTGAAGTGCACAGCTATCTCCAGCAGTGGGATCAGGCACTGGAGTTGTTCTACCAATCTCTGGCGATCTCCAAAGAGATTTCGGACTATTCCGGCATCTCGTTCTGCAACGACGCCATCGGCGATATGAATTATCGCCTGAACAAGTTCTCAGAAGCCAAACAGATCTACCAGGACAACCTCAGGCTGCAATATCAGATCAACGACCGCGAAGGCATGGCGCACACCTTTGGCAACCTGGGCAATCTCGCCCGGGTGGAGAAGAAATTTGCCAATGCCCGTAAGCTCTATCACTTGCAAGTGAAGATTCTGTCCGAAATCGGGGATCAGGATGGCTGTGGCAGAGCCTGGTTCAACCTGGCCATGGTGGATAAGGAGGAAAATGACCCCGCCGCTGCCAAAGCAAAGCTGAAAACTGCTCTCCAGCTCTTCCAGAATTGTTCGGCGGAATACTACATCCAGATCACGCAGGAACAGCTGAAGTTGCTGGAGGAGGGCTGAGGCGGAGGTAGTGATTAGTGATTAGTGATTAGTGATTAGTGATTAGTGCTGCGCAGGGGGTGGACGGTTGTGGTTAATGGTTAGTGGTTAATGGTTAATGGTTAATGGTTAATGCTGCGCAGGGGGTGGAGGTAACATACGATGCCGATCGTGTTGTAATAGCCGGATGCCGATCCGGCAACACAGGCGGAGAAAGATCATCATACACAGCCGATCCGGCGACACAGGAGGAGACGAATCAACATACGATGCTGATGCGGCAATATATAGGGCGGATTTATATTCCAACCGTTGTCTTCCACCCAGCACACCCTTCAAACCGCCAATCCACTGCCACACAAGCACTTCCTTTGCCTTCCATATGGCGCCCTGTAATGAAGGCCTTAATCAAGCGTTAATCAAGCCTTAATCAAGCGTTAATTGTTAACGCTTGATTAAGGCTTGATAAAGAC
>CAZVXK010000005.1:0-393 GCA_964631665.1 uncultured Candidatus Cloacimonadota bacterium
CATTACGGATTAACTCCGTAATGACTCCGTAATGATTCCGTATTGCTAATGAGGGAAAGGAGGGCTGGCAAGGGGGAATGTATGCCGTTTGAAATGGCTCAATATATTGTATTTCAATCTTTTGTGGGTATATGATCAGAAATTCTCGCTCTGCTGTATTCCTGTCTGATAAAAGTCGACTCTGTTGGGATTGAGGGTGAAGAAAAAGGGGAGAAATAGAACACGGATGACAGGATGACTGGATCAGCAGGATAACTTGCGTAGCAATTGATTATCTGACAGTGGATTCATAGCAAGCTCTGTCTCTCTGTCCCTCTGTTTTATAGAAAAGAAAACAGTTCATCCCTGCCGGTCAGGCGAGAGGCCTGACGTTCCTCTTCCACCCAGGCGCAG
>CAZVXK010000005.1:493-5200 GCA_964631665.1 uncultured Candidatus Cloacimonadota bacterium
CTATCTTTTCTCTATTCTCTTTTCTCTTTTCTCTGCCTCTCTGTTCCTCTGTTTTATAGAAAAGAAAACAGTTCATCCCTGCCGGTCAGGCGAGACGCCTGACGTTCCTCTTCCACCCAGGCGCAGCTATCTTTTCTCTATTCTCTTTTCTCTTTTCTCTGCCTCTCTGTTCCTCTGTTTTTTAAAAAAGAAAACAGCTCATCCATGCCGGTCAGGCGAGACGCCTGACATTCCTCTTATCCCCCGGCGCAGCTTAGCTTCACGATCCGGTGTATCTCAGTCCTCGTGCCAGATTCCGCCCGCAGGAAATAGATGCCGGCGGGCAGCGGTGCACCGGCTGAATTGCGTCCATCCCAGTCCAACTGACTGGATCGGACAGCCGCAGAGCCATCCAGAGTCCTGACCAGTTCTCCTTTCAGATTATAGACCTTCAGCGAGAGTGAAGAAAGCCTCTCGGCAGGCAGGATGGAAAGCCGGGTGGAAAAGGGATTGGGATAGACCGAACGAAGCAATGAAGCAGCCGGAATGGCGGTTTCCTCCCCCACCCCGGTGCCGCTGACCGCGATGCTCACATAGCGGACGCTATTGGCAGGAAGGTTCACGCGCACATAGCAGACGTTGTGTTCCCCGCTGCGGTCGACCTGTTCCAGCACTCCGTTGTAAACAGTATAGCCCCAATTTCCGGCGGGCATCCGGAACTTGAGCAGGGTATTTTCGAAAGCCATGTTCTGGCTGTTGCTCAGGATCGCCAGCAGGCTGTCCGCAGTGGCATTGTTGGCGGGATAATAGTTCACCTGCAGGTTGTTGCCGCTGCTGCCGGCATAGATGGTGGAAAGGGGCTGGAGTTGGGAACCGTTCACGCGGACGATGCGGTAGGCGCGGTTGCCGTTGCAGGTGCTGCGGGTGCCCAGATTGTAGGGATGGGTGTAGATGGAGCCGGTGTTGTAATGCAGGTGCCCCCACAGCGCCATGTCCACTCCCAACTGGCTGAGATCGAGCTGATCGGAGAAGTCGTAATGGTGAAAGAGCACCCGGGTTTTGTCCGGGTGGAGGGTAAGCTGGTTGTTCAGCCAATTGATCTGGCTGTAGATGAAGCTTTGCCCACCATAAATATTGGAACGCCAGTTGTCATAATTCAGATAGGCTTCCAGACCGATGAAGTGGGTGTTGCCATAGATGAAGCTATAGTCCTGGGTGTGCTGGTTCCAGGTGGTGCTGGGATTGTCCAGCCAGTTCCAGCCGAAATAGCGCCACCAGTTGCGCCGGGCGCTGCCTGCCGGGGGCGGGGTGGAGTTCCAGCCGCCGATATCGTGGTTGCCGCTGGTGAGAAAGACCGGCACTTCAAATTCCGCCAGCACCCGCTGGCTCCAGCCATACCAGTATTGCCCGGCAAAGCCTTCCAGCTCGCCTTCGTTGAGCAGGTCACCGGTGAGAAGGACGAATTCCGGCTGGATCAGGTTGATGTCGTCCATCACGGCGCGAAGGTCGCTAACCGAGGTGGAATCGCTGTCAAAGCCGGCATTGGGGTAATAGACCCGATTGGGCAGATGAGGATCGGTGATATGGGCAAAATAGTAATGGGTCTTGCGGGAGGGCACCAGATGGACGGCGTTTTGGGTGATGTCCCAGATGCCTCCGGAAGCGGTGACCCTGAGGTCATAAAGTTCAAACACCGGCACCTGGGGAATCAGGGCTTGCAGCAACCAACGGTCCGGCGAGGACAGATATTCGCTGCTGAGCAGGGACAGCGGGATGGTCTTGCTGCCATGCAGCAGGTCGGCCTGCCAACCGGTGGTGGAAGGCGGCGCCAGGCAGGTGATGCTGAGGGTTTCGCCTGGAGTGTGGATGGCAGGAACGTTGAGCAGAGGCACCTGGATCACGGTGAGGGTGTCCCCGATGGCGTTGTAAGGGCTCTGGGCAGCCAGAGCGCAGCAGGTCAGCAATAGGAGCAGGAGCAGGGACAGGCGGATTTTCATCAGAGGATCAGATCCTCTCCAGGACTTCACGCACGGTATCGATGGGCAGGGCGAATCCGATGCCGATGTTGCCTCCGCTTTCGGAGAAGATGAAGGTGTTGATGCCGATCACCTCACCCTTGATATTGACCAGGGGGCCGCCCGAATTGCCGGGATTGACCGCTGCGTCGGTCTGGATCATGTTGCGGTAGGTGCGTCCGTCCCGGCGGGGGGCAAAGCTGCGTCCCACGGCGGAGATCACACCCACGGACACGCTGGGCTTGGAATCGTTCATCAGAAAGCCATAGGGATTGCCCAGGGCGATCGCCCATTCCCCGATGATCAGGTTTTTGGAATTGCCGAAATTGGCGGCCGGCAGATTGTTGCCCTCGATCTTGAGCTTGGCGATGTCGTGCTGGTCATCGGCTCCGATCACCCGGGCGCTGAATTCCCGCTTGTCCGGCAACACGATGGTGATCTCGGTGGCGCCGCTGACCACATGGGCATTGGTAACGATGAAGCCGCGTTTGTCATAGATCACTCCGGAGCCGATGCTCTGCACCTGGCGTTCCATGGGAAAGAAATCGAAGAAATCGAAGAAACCGAAGCTGCGGCTGCCGCGCACCAGCTCGGTCTTGGTAACGTTCACGCTCACCACCGCGGGTTCCACCGCTTCCACGGCTGTGGTGATGGTGGTTTCGCGGGAGGCGGCTTCGGCACGGCTGGCCACTTCCCGTTTGGTATCGGGCTGGGGCAGGATGTTTTTCTGGTTCAGCAGGACCAGCGTGATCCCGGCATTCAGGATCAGCACCGCCAGAACAAGGATCAGTATGGAACCGGGTTTCATGGCTGGATCACCTCATTTGAACTTGTTGATGGCAAATTCGATGCTGGCGGTGGTAACGGTGGTCTCGAAACAAGGACCCTTGGGACGCTCGTTGAGCACGGCATAGACCGGAAATCTCCAGCCGTCGCGCACTCCATCCACCAGATCGCGGTGGCAGGCAACCGCCACCACCACATCGGGACGCTTCTCCAGAATGATCTTGCGCGCCAGGGAACCACCGGTGGCAACCGCCGCCTCCACCTGATGGCTGGTGATGATCTGCTTGATGCGGGCGATGTCGCAACCGCCGCATTCCTCGCAGTTGATGATATCCGAGACGATGCGGATGGGGCAGTCGTTCTTCTGCAGACAGTGGGGCAGCATCACCAGGATATTGGAATTGCGGACATCCCTCTGATCGGTGAGCACGGTTTCGTTGTTGAAATTGAGGAAGGATTCGATCAGGGTCTGCTTGTTCGTAAAAGTAATATAGGCCAGGGCTTTGGCCATGATGTAAAACCAGTGGAGTTGCATCCATTTGGAGAGGCGCTGCAGCCAGTGGGTTTTGATCCTGACGTGGGTGGAGCGCAGGGTGATGATCCACAGCAGCATCATGTAGAGCAGCAGCGCGAACAGCAGTCCGAAGATGATCTTATCGAGCGTGGTCAGCCCCGGTTTCTGGTAGGCCAGCCGCAGAAAGATGAAATAGACGGCGCTGAGAAAGATCAGGGAGATGCTCACATAGGCGGGAAATTTGATAACGGAGAGATATTGGTTTTTCATGATGATT
The DNA here is from genome assembly GCA_964631665.1 of uncultured Candidatus Cloacimonadota bacterium. GTDB lineage: Bacteria > Cloacimonadota > Cloacimonadia > Cloacimonadales > Cloacimonadaceae > Syntrophosphaera. Next base: position 4,065 of record CAZVXK010000005.1, read on the forward strand.
CTCCTGAATTGGGAAGGGAAAAAGCGGGCTCGCGGGAGCTGAACAGCTCTCCGGGCTGAAGCCTGGCACCCAATTGATAGGCCCAGGCGTCCATGATCCTTTTGCCGGCGGGTTGGACGCTGCGGATGAGCAGCTGGCGGTCCTGGCAATTGACGCTGAAGCCGGTGTTCCGGATGATCTCTGTGATGCTGCCGGGAAGACCATTGGCAGGCTCCGGAAGTGTTTCCGCCTCCAGAATCTTCAGACTTTGCTCCCCCCGCCAGGTGAAGGCTCCAGGCTCAAGCGAGAACGCCCTGATCCGGTTCAGGACTGCCAACGCCGGTTGGTTCCAGTCTATCTGCAGATCGCTTTTGAGCAGCTTAGAGGTATAACTGGCCTGGCTGTGGTCCTGTTGCTGTACCGGCGGTTCGCCGGATCGGTATCGCTCCAGCAGGCGGAGCAGCAGATCAGCCGCCAGTTCGGACAGTCTGGACTGCAGCGAGCTGAAGTTGTCCTCCGGCAGGATGGGCAGTTTCTGTTGAATCAGGATGGGGCCGGCATCGAGGCGGGAAGTAAGTTTGAAGATGGTTACCCCGGTGAGGCTGTCCCCTTTGAGCAGTGCGGCCGTAATGGGGGACGCTCCACGATAAAGCGGAAGCAGCGAAGGATGCAGGTTGATGGCGCCGAAGCGGGCAGATTTCCGCAACTCCTTGCCCAGCATGCCACCATAGGAGGCGGTGATCAGCAGGTCGGGCTGGAGTTTTGAGATTCGCGCCAGGCTGTCCGCAGCGTTGATCTGCTCCGGCTGCCAGAGCGGAAGCTGCCTTGAAGCGGCAAATTCCGCCACGGCGCAGGGACGGGGCTTCAGCCTGCGTCCGGCGGGACGATCGGGCTGCGTAACCACCAGCAGCGGCGGATCATGCTCCAACAACCGCTGCAGCGCGGGCAGGCCAAATTCGGAGCTGCCGATGAAGATCAGCCTCATAGCTCGTGAGGATCGGGACGGAAGATATCCGCGCGGATGTTCACGCCGTCCACGGTGGTCTGTTCCAGTTCCTTGAGCCGGCGTTTCAGCTTCAGCTTGGCCAGGGCGCTGATCCTGTCTGTGAAAAGCACCCCTTCCAGATGGTCATATTCGTGCTGGAACACGATGGCGG
>CAZVXK010000005.1:5300-7730 GCA_964631665.1 uncultured Candidatus Cloacimonadota bacterium
TTGCCCACCCCCACCTGGGGCGCCGCCAGGCCCACACCGTCGCGTTCATACATGGTGTGCACCAGGTCCTGCAGGAAGTCCGGCAGCCCGGGTTCCTCCAGATCAACCGGCGCAGCTTTCTGGCGCAGGATGCTGTCGCCATAGATGCGGACGGGCAACAGTTCAGGCTTTCGCTTCATCGCCCCGGTCGGCGGTTTTCAGGATGGTGGCGATGGCACCACGCTGAAAATCCACTCTGATCTTGTTGGTATCGTCGATCTCCACCACCACTATCTCCTTGTCCGGCTTGATGGATACGATGCGTCCATAGATCCCGGAAGTGGTGATCACCTTGTCATTCACCTGCAGGCTGTCCAGCATCTTCTGCAGTTCCTTTTGTTTCTTTTGCTGCGGGCGGATCATCAGGAAATAGAGGATGAAGAACATCCCCCCGATCAGCAGCAGCGAGGTGGGGTTGAAGCCACCCTGGGGTTGCGTGCCCTGTTGGGCTCCTTCCAATAGTGTAAACAGCATTTATTTACTCCTTATTATAGTCCTAATTTATTGTCCAAAGAATCTTGGTACGATCAGTAGCAGGATGCGGATGACGATGTTGGCAAAGACGCCGGCAATAAGGTCATCCACGGTTACGCCCCAGCCGCCGGGCAGGCGCTGGGAAATATTGATAGGCCAGGGTTTGGCGATGTCGAACACTCGAAACAGCACCAAAGCATAGAGGCCCACCATCAGGGTCTGGGGTAGCAGTAGCACGGCGAAATAGTAGCCTGCCGCCTCGTCGATCACGATCTGGGGTGCGTCCCTGCCCAGAACTTTCTCCGCTTTTCCGCTTAGTATAATGGAAACCAAGGTGAGCACCAGCACACCCAGGGAAAACCAAAGCTGGTTCAGCCCCATGAACAGGCTTTCCGGCAACAGCAGATAACCGATGAAGGCAACGATGCTGCCCATGGTGCCGGGGGCGAAGGGGATGAAACCCGCTCCGCAGACCGAGGCCAGAAAGGTGATGGGGGTGAGGCGCTTAGATGTCATTGGATCATGATCTGCACATAGGCTTCTTTGACCAAATCGTCGATCCACTGCTCATAGGCTTCCATCTGTTTGATGCGATAGAGGTATTCGCCCACGCGGTCTTTCACCTCGTCATAGGCGTATACCCGCTGGGGAATCTCATTAACGCGCACAAACAGGTAGAGCATGCCCTCATGCTCCAGCACCGGGGTGATCTGGCCCACCGGGGTGGAAAGGATCTGGGTGGCAAAGAGCTCCGGTATCTCATCGGCGGCAAATTCACCGATGATCCCGCCATTCTCGGAAGCTTCGGGATCGCTGGAGTACTCCGCTGCCAGTTCGGCAAAGCTCTTCTGCCCGCTGAGATAAAGTTCACGGGCTTGTTCCAACTGTCGGCGTGCCTGCAGGCTGTCCCCCTGGTCCGGAGCCACGATCTTCAGGATATGGCTGGCGCGGATCTCGTTGGAACGCTTCTCCATCACCTTGATCAAATGATAGCCATACTGGGTCTTCACGATGTCGCTGACCTCGCCCACAGAGAGATTGAAGGCGGCATCCTCGAATTCCTTCACCATCATGCCCCGGCTGAAGAAGTTCAGATCCCCGCCCCGGCTGGCACTGGGGCAATCGCTCAGTTCCCGGGCCAGGGCGGCAAAATCCTCGCCCCGGTTCAGACGGTCTCGTATGGCCCTGATCTCCTCCAGCTTGGCGTTTTGGGTGGCTTTGCCGGCGCTGATCTCAGCCATGATCATGCCCAGTTCCCAAGTGATGGGTTTCACCGCCAGGGAATCCTTGCTGGCTTCATAGAACTGGCGCATCTCCGCTTCGGTGATCACCGCCTTGGAGGAGACAAAACGCTCCACCAGCCTTTCAGTCATGGCGTTTTCAGTGAGCTTGCTGATGTAGAAATCCAGCAGATCGCTCTGGGTGAGTTTCATCTGGCGCAGTTCTGCGTTGAAAGCCGCCTCGGAAGGATACTCGGCCTTCACCTGGCGCAGGTAGCGCTCGGCATAGGACTTGATCCTGGCTTCATCCACCTTGATGTTCAGCTCTTTCGCCTTCTGGTAGATCACCTTCTGTTCGATCATCTGTTGCAGCACCAGGGTGGGCGTCATTCCTTCCGGCAGCGTGCCGGTGCTCCGCATCTGCAGCATCTGTTTCTGCACGTCGCTCATCAGGATGATGTCCGATCCCACCTTGGCCACGATGCGGTCAACCAGTTCGGCGGACAGGCTGAGCAGGCAGAAGGCGAGCAGCAGCGCAATAGTCAGTCGTTTCATCTATGGTTCCTCTTTGTTTTTCTCTTTTACGCTAAAGAAATAAATCTATCCTGGCTTTTCATCCCCATCGCCAGGCAGGATGCCTGGGTTCCTCATCCAATGTTCAGCTTATCTTTTCTCTTTCTCCTTCCTCTTCATCCCC
>CAZVXK010000005.1:7830-33955 GCA_964631665.1 uncultured Candidatus Cloacimonadota bacterium
CTCTTCATCCCCGCCAGGCAGGATGCCTGGGTTCCTCATCCCCGGCGCAGCATTCACCATTAACCACTAACCATTAACCCTTCACTACTCACCACTCACTAATAGTAATAGACCTTATCCGTCTTCATCTTCAGCTCCCGCACCAATTCCTCATACACCTGTTTCCGCCGTTCCCGCAGCAGGATGGTTCTGATCTCCGCCCGGTATTCCTCGAAATTGGCTTCCTGGCTGCCTTCCCGCTGTTCGGTCCAGCGCAGGATATAGAAACCGTCATTGGCGGCAAGCAGGCCGGGCTCGTTCTGTTTCAGGTCCCGGGCGGCTTTCCAGAATAGGGAATCGGCACCGCCGGAGGCAACGAAGCCCAGGTTGCCCAGGTTTTCCCGCAGGTTTTCCTGGGAGTGGTTCAGCACCGCCTCGCTGAAGTTATAGCCGTCTTTGATCCGTTTGAGCAGAATCTCGGCGCTGTTTTTTTCCCGCAGGAAGATGCGTTGCACATTATATTCCATCAGCCGGGTTTGAAAATCCGCCTGGTGGACACGGTAGTAATTGAAGAGCTGGTCTTCACTGATGGTGATGTTGGCCAGCCTCTGGGCAATCAGGGCATTGGCCTTCACCTTTTTCACCGCATAATCCATACGCTGCCGGATCGCTTGTTCCTCATTCAATTTCAGGCGATCGGCTTCCTGAGCCAGCAGGGTCACATTCACCCAGTCCTCGATCTCGCGTTTCCTTTGCTCGCTGGAGAGCCGGTTCCATTGCTCCTCGCTGAAGGTGGAGCGAAAGGCTTCCAGGGTGAGTACATCGTCGTTCACCTGCGCCAGCGGGGTGCCTGGCTCCTGCTTCACCTTGCAGGCAAAAAGGAGGGCAAGGCAAAGCAAAAACGGGATCAACCGGCGACTTGGGATCATAGATAGGGTGGGGTGTAGGTAACTCTCAGTTTGGGTTTCCTACCTGCCGGGGCATCGCTGAAATGCCACAGCTCCAGTTCACCGAAATTGAGCAGTTCATGCAGGGAACGGATCACCACGCCGAAGTTCTGCCGGTCTCCGGAGGTCCAGGCCTGCACGATGGGCGTGATATTCACCACCAGGCTGTCACCCCGGATAAAGGACTGGGTGATCAATCCGGTGGAGGTCTGGGCGTCCGTGATCTCCACAAGGTTTGCTATATCCAGGGAATCATTCATCCGGTCACCCCGCAGGCTGTATTGGAGTGAGCTGCCATAATAGGGATTTTCCTTCACAAAGAGCACCAGCTCGGCATGGTTGATGGTGGCGCGTCTGTATTGCTGAGGATCGAGCTGGTTCCCCTGGTTGTCTTGGAACAGGGTGCTGTCCAAAGCGAAATTCACATAGATGCGCGAGGGCTGGAAATTGCTGATGACCCAGCGGTCGGGCAGAAGCGGTGCCAGATCGGCATCCAGGCGATAGCTGTCCCGGGTGGCGCGTGATTTGAATTCCCGGTCCTCGGTCTCCGCGGTATCGGAATCCAAGCGATATTTGAAACGCAGTTGCGGTCCGCGCCCGGTTTCGGCAGCCCGGATCTCCACATAGGAAGCAGCTCCGGTCTTCACCACCAGGCTCAGCCCCAGGGTGTCCGCCTCCGATCTCCAATCCTCGATCTCATTGGTTGGGATGGGGATATTGATCTCGGTTCCGGAGCTTGAGATGGTATCCGGAATGGTGAATTCCTGCAGCGTGATCAACCGCATGGCAGCATCCTGCACCAGCGAGGTGCTGTCTGCAGCCCAGCTCTGGTCCAGCTTATAGACACTCAGATTCACCGGATAGCGGATCAGGGGAGAGCGTTTCACCAGGGTCAGCTCCAGATAGGTGGAATCCTGATAACCCGCCGGAATGCTGAACTCCGTGGGCAATCCCGTGAAACGCATCAGAGCCACCGCTTCCACACCGTTCCAGTTTCCGCAGAGCAGGTTGCTCTCGTTTCCCTTCACGCTCACCACAGCCGGATAGCTGTAGCCAGCCACAAATGAAGTGCTGTCCCGGAAGCTGATCGGACGCACATCCGACCAGTTGTTCCCGGTGGGGTTGGTCTTGGTGGTGCAGGCGCTCAGCAGCAATATTCCCAATAAGATGAGAGCCATCCACCGGCAGTAATATCCTCGGTGTAATGATACCATGGTCTATGATCCTAATCAGATATCTTTTCTAATTTAGTCGTATTAGTAGGCACTGTGGATAAGCGGATAAATGGTCAACCTTTTTTTTTAAGCGGCTGTCCGAAAAGCGCCAAACTACGCCCTCCGTCTGTGTATAAACTGTGGATAAACCTCTTGGTTTTACACTTGTTTCCACAGCCTTGGGAGTCCCGGACGGATAAAGGCAGGTTATGCACAGCCATGCACAGGGTTCTTTCCACAGCTGTGGGCAACATTGCGAGAGAAAAGAGAAGAGAGAATAGAGAAAAGATAAGCTGCGCTTTGGGAGGGGATGAAAAGTTGAACAGATGAACAGATGAAAAGATTCCATCTACCCCAGCCTGGGAATCCACTATCCTGCTCATCTGCTAATCTATCATTCATTTACTCGTTCACCCGTTAACTTGTTAACCTGTTCACCTGTTAATCTATTCCCCAACTCCCCATCCAGCGCCAGCTCCCCCTTTTTCCCCTTTTCCCTTTTTCCCAAACTCACGCTCTGATATTCTTAATGATCTGCTCCAGGTCAGACCGGAAGCGGGTGTCCTCCCGGAACTGGTTTTCGATCATCTTTTTGGCATGCAGCACGGTGGTGTGGTCCTTGCGTTTGTAATATTCGGCGATGTCCTTCAGGGAAAGCTGGGGGATCAGCAGATTGGCCAGATACATTGCCACCTGGCGGGGAAAGGAAATTTGGGTGCGGCGGGTCTTGTCCACGATCATGGGCAGGGAAATTCCATAGAACTGGCACACCTGCTGGGTGATGTTGTCCAGCGTGATGTCCTTTTTCACTTCGGAGATCATGTCGCTCAGGATGTTGCGCACGATCCCGGTGTCGAAATCCTCCGGATTGAGCTTGTTATAGGAGGCATAGGCCAGGATGCGGATCAGCGAACCTTCCAGGGCACGTACGCTGGTGGAGATGGCTTCGGCGATGAAGGAAAGCACCTCATCCGCCAGCCGGATGTTTTCCGGCTCGGCTTTCTTGCGCAGGATCGCCACCCGGGTCTCGAAATCGGGATTCTTCAGATCCGCCAGCAAACCGCTCTCGAAGCGTGTCACCAATCGCTTTTCCAAGTCGGGGATGTCCTTGGGTGGACGGTCGGAGGTGAGCACGATCTGTTTGCGGTTGTCCATCAGCGCGTTGAAGGTGTGGAAAAATTCCTCCTGGGTGCCTTCCTTGCGGGAGAGGAAATGGATGTCGTCCACCAGCAGCAGGTCCACCTTGCGGAATTTCGCCCGGAATTGCGGCATCTTATTGCCCCGGATGGAATCGATCATCTCATTGGTGAATTCCTCGCTGGTGGTGTAGTAAATGGAGCAATTGCGCCCCTCCTGGTGCACAAAATTGCCGATCGCCTGCATCAGATGGGTCTTGCCCATTCCACTTTCGCCATAGATGAAGAGCGGATTGTAGGTGTAGCCGGGCGATTCCGCCACCGCTTTGGCGGCGGAATAGGCAAAATTGTTGTTCCGGCCCACCACAAACTGCTCAAAGCTGAACCGCTCGTGCAGCCGGGTGTTCAGGATCACCCGGTTTCCGCTGTAGTCCGGTTGCTCGGTTTTCTCCGGAGACTTCAGTGGCGGCGCTGCGAATTTCACCTTGTAGTGCCGATTGTAGAGCGACCAGGAGATACTGCCCAGGATTTCGGAATAGTTCTGGTTCATATAGGTGGCCGCAAACTGAGTGGGCACCTCGATCACCAGAGCGGTGTCGCTCATGTCCACCAGCTTGGTTTCCGTAAACCAGGTGCGAAAGCTCTGGTGGTTGATGTTGCCTTCCAATTTGTTCAAAATGTTCTGCCAAATATCCTGATCCATGGTCTCTATCCTGTACAAAAATAATTATCTTATCCACAAAGTTCCGGTTTTAAACGCAGTTGCGTTACCTGATTTCATAACCTGCTGCAATCAAATGAGCTGGATGCTGTGCAAGACGAGCTGAAACAGCCCGACTGCCAAAGTTATCCACATTTAATCCACACGAAGCACCGGACACTCTATATCGCGATCCAGGCACACAGCTCTGCACACTGTTCCATCTTCCCTGTGCAGGGTTTTCTCTGTTTAAAATCCGGAGCAGGTTCCCAAGTCTGAGCCCGATCGCTTCACAAACTTTTTCCGGCAGCCGATTCTGTCAAGCTGCTAAATCCAACTCACTTTCATACTTAGAAAGCAAATAAATCGCTAATTGGCTATTCTGATTGTGTGTTGTCAGCCTGGACTCAGTTTTGTACAAAAAGACATTGAGATATACAATTATTTCTGTGGTATGGAGTTAATTTTTTCTTGTGGTTGGAGACTGGTTTTTCCCATTTTCACACGGGATTTTATTAAAACAGAGGGACAGAGGGAACGAGGATGATTTTACAATGAGAAAATGAGGAAATTCTTAAAGAAGAGAAAAGATAAAAGAGAAGAGAGAAAAGATTGCTGCGCCTGGGGAAGAGGAACGTCAGGCGTCTCGCCTGACCGGGGGTGTGCGTTCCATCTGTTATATTCTTCCGTCAGGCCTATTTTTAGCTTGACAAATATTGCATTCTCTTTCCCAAGGTTTACAAAAGTTTCGTGAGGTAAAGATGAAACAAGTTCTGTTTGTAATGCTTGCCCTGTTCCTGTTTAGCCAGGTGGGGGCAATCTCCCAGTCCGGACTTTTATTCCTTAGTTTTGAGCCATCCTCGGTCAACAACGCCCTGGGTTGCAATCCGGTGGCAGCGGCTAACATCTGGAGCCGCAGCGCTCTGACAGCCTATTCCAATCCAGCGCTGCCTGCCCTACAGAACGGGATCATCTATTCCTTCACCCGGTATAAATGGCTGCCCGAAGCCGGTATGGGAAAAATGTACTACAATGCGGCTTTTCTTACTGCTTCGCATCTGGGCATCGGAGTGCTGCTGCCGGCGCCCAATGGAAATTTGGGCAAGTTTGGGATTAACATGGATTTTGGTGAACAGGTGGCAATGGATGAGCAGGGAAACTTCCTGGGAACCTTTGAAGCCTATGATGATGCCTTGGTGGGAGGGCTTTCGGTCAATCCTTTGGAAACCTACCGCAAATTGGTTCCGGATTATCCACCCTGGCTGAACTTTATTGATCTGGCGGCAGGCCTGAACTATGCCCACCTCTATTCCTATCAGGGCCCGGGAACGGGGAACACTGAGGATGAGGTTGAAGCCGGGGCAGACATCTTTAATTTCGGCAGCGTGGCCAGATTATCCTATACCCTGGAAGAGCTGATCAAACTGGAAGCCGTGTATGGGCTGGTGCTGTTCAACTTCGGCAGAGCCAGGGTCAGCTATGTTGATCAGAGTCAGTCAGATCCGATCTATCGCCATGTCAATCAGGCAGGAGCCTTCTCGGTTTCGGTGCCCAGTTCCAGAATTCTGGAGGGATTCCTCGATCCAGAATATATCTTCTGTGAACATCTGTTCAGTTTGCGTGCCCTGACAGGTACCATAGACGAGAGATTTGACGATGACAAGATCCCCGGCGGGGGGATTGAAGTCGGGTTGCTGGATACCTTCTTTACGCGCTTTGGCAGATATGAGGACAAAGAAGGTTCCATCACCGGGAATACCTTTGGCCTGGGCTTCAACCTGCACTATAAGAACCTGGCAGCGCTGATGATAAATTACAGCAAATATCCCGCGGGCGACCTGCAGGATAAAGGGCACAAAACTGTCGATTTTAATCTGAACTTCGACCTGTTGGGATTGATGGACCGGTTCTCCAGAAAGTGACACAAGACAGCGGTGGAGAGAAAAGATAAAAGAGAAGAGAGAAAAGTTAAGCTGCGCCTGGGTGTGAGGAACGTCAGGCGTCTGGCCTGACCGGAAAGGTGTGTTCCGTCTACTTTATTCACCACAGAGGCACAGAGACACAGAGAAAAGATAAAAGAGAAGAGAGAAAAGATGGCTGCGCCTGGGTGTGAGCAACGTCAGGCGTCTGGCCTGACCGGGTAAACCCCGGCAGGAGTGAAACAAGAATAGCCAGGAGTGGAGCGCAGCGAGAACCCCTGGAACCGTTACACCATAAACATTAGAGCCCCTTGTAGGCGACATCAAATTTTCGTTACCAACCCTCCTCCCTCCCGTTAGCAATACGGAATCATTACGGAGTCATTACGGATTAACTCCGTAATGACTCCGTAATGATTCCGTATTGCTAACGGGAGCCGTGCAGGAAATATAACTGGCAAGGAATAGAAACTTGGCTGAAACTTGGCTGCAAATTCCTTTTCGCTACCGTCCATGAAAACACGCTGTTTGAACTTCGCTGAAAATGGTTTTCCGCTACCGACCATGAAAACACGCTGTTTGAAGTCCAGGCAGCCTCATAATCTGATGTCCAAGCATAGCTTGCGAAGGCTGCCTGAACTACAAAACAGCCCTGCTTTTCATGTAAAATGAAAACAAGCATTTTGCCTGGAATTGGCATCGGGGAATAAACTTAGCCCCAAGCTTCAGAGCTCGATGCCCACCCGGTCGATATGCCCGGTCACCGAGGGATCGGTAATGCTCTCATAGTGTAGCAGGTCCACCACCCAGGGCAGGTTGAGGTCCTCGATCCGACGCTGGAGCAGTTTCAGCTCCTGGTCGGTCAGAGTGGCTCCTTTTACACAGAGGTCGATATCCGATCCCGGGTCGAAATTCCCTTTGGCGCGGGATCCGAACAGGATGACCTTCTCCACGCCAGGCAGGGAACGCAGGATAGGCAGCAGATTGTTCCAGACACCGTTCCTGATCCCGTGGCGAAGCTCATTATCGTTCATTCAATTTGCTGTCCAGGTAGCTCTCCAGATGCGTAAAGCAACTGAGATAGAACCGGTTGATATTGTCCACGATCCTCTTCGCCGTGTCCTGGTCATAAAGGTGGGCGGTCTGATTGCGATCGGCTATCATATCCATCCAGGTTTCGCCTTCGTTTATGATCCCGTTTTGAAAGGCCAGCCGGATGGCGTTGCGGGAGCCGATCACCTCTGTGTATCCCTGATCCTCTAAAAAATCCTTCAGGGTTTTCCAGGCAAGTTCGAAGGTGTATTCAAAGCGTTGGATGGTACCTTCCCTCTCAAGCTCGGAGGGACTGTCCACGCTCATCGCCTCCAGTAGCAGCTTCAGGGCTTTACGGTAATTTTGGAAGCGCTGGATCCAGCGGACATCTTTCATGTTTGCTCCATGGGTCATTACTTACATCTCAAATCCTTGTACCAAGTCTTTGCATAGATAACATATATGATATGCCTGCTTCCGCAAACAATTTTCCAGAACGAAAAGCAAGCTTCACAAGCAGCTTTCTTATTACCTTTTGTTTAATACCTCCGAGGCCAGGAACAGAAGCATCGTTGGAATAGCTTGGGAAGCGATGATTTTATATCCAAGCCGCAGGCGCAGCTTATCTTTTCTCTCTTCTCTTTTATCTTTCTCTGAGCCTCTGCGCCTCTGCGGCTCTGTGGTAATAAAGTATATGGAACGCACCATCAAGGGTAGGCGAGATGCCTGGCCTTGCTCATTCACAACCCGGGTACTGATTACCGGCAATGAAACAGCCCCCGGCTGAGATTATGTCAAAAAAATTTCACGGTGTAATCAATACTATTTCAGTAACATATCGGATTGTGGCTGCAAGGTTGGCCTAAGGTGAACCAGAAAATTCTTGACATGAGACAGAACATGATTTTCAATGGTTCGCGTGTTTGTTGAGTTAAATTAATACCAATATTGTATAGATTGTGTAATTGGAGACTGGATGATTGGTCTTCAAAAAACATAATGACAGCGAATCAATGCCAAAAACAGAGTTGAGGTAAGATGCAAAGAGCAGCAGTGTTTCCTAATAGGAATCAAATCAAATTTTAGGCAAAAATCAAGGAGCAGAGATGAACAGAAAGTTGGAAGAAGTATTTAAGGTGAGAGACCAGGTTATCTATTCTGTAACCGGAGACACCAAACTCAAGGATGCCGTTGACAAGATGAATCAGCATAGTATCGGAGCACTGATGGTGATTTCCGAGCAAGGTGATATTGAAGGATTGCTCAGCGAACGCGATGTAATGAGGAAACTTGCTTCCACCTATGATCTGGTTGGCCATCTGCCAGTGCGAGAGATAATGACGCCGAAAGAAAAACTGGTGATCGCCGAAGGGGACGAGACGGTCGCTGAGATCATGGAGTTAATGGTGGACAAAAAGATCAGGCATCTTCCCATCATCGACAGCAATGGAGTTTTGCATGGTTTGATCTCGATGAGAGACATCATCCTGATTCTTCTGCATGACGCAGAGCAGGATGCCAAAGACATGAAAGACTATGTGATGGGCAAGTATCCGACCTGAACATCCGCTCTGATGGCATACGGTTGCCTGTTTGACCGATCAGAACCAAATAAAATCATGACGGCCTGAGCACAGTGGCGGAATGGATCTGATTAGTGGAGCTTGGAATGCGCTTTCACCGAAGAGTAGAAAACCATGGATTAAGCGCAATGCAAATGGCGGCCGGGATCAAGACGAGCCCTGATCCTGATGGAAAAATATACGGATTTTATCTGGCAAAGACATAAATAGTAGCAAGGAGCTGGATGGTATATGAGCGTATATCGAATTAGTGAAGACAAGTGGGTTGAGTATGTGAAAGAACTGGTGCGTGAATATCAGGTCTATGCTCCCATCGTCAAAACAAACTCCACAGATTTCGAAGAGATCACCCCTGAAAAGATTGGCAGGATCAATTATGGAGGCAACACAGCCTCGACTCCCCTGAAAGCTTTTTTCTTTCCGTTTAAAGAGAATGTGGTGGTGGCGGCGGACAAAAAGCCCCGGATCATCATTGGAGTTCCCAACTGTGATCTGGCGGCACTGGATCTGCTGGACAACATCTATCTGGGCGGAGAGTTTGAGGATCTTTACTACAAAGAAAACCGGGAGCAGACGATCCTCTTTGGCAAAGACTGTGATTCCATCAAAGACTCCTGCCACTGCAGCGCCTATGGGCTGAAGCCGTATGCTGAAAAGAACTGCGATATCTCCATGTCTGTATGGGACGGGAATTTTTACCTGGTTCCGATGAGCACCAAGGGAGAGGCATTTCTGGACAAGCACAGGATCAACCAAAACGAAACGCTCGCCGCCCTGCCGGAAAAAGTGGTTCAGCAACGGGCAGGCCTGGTTACAGCGTTGCAGAATCAAAACAAGGATATTCCGGACGAGCAGGCCAGCCGGAGGGGAATCGAGAAAGAAAATCCAGAGCTGTGGAAGAAGCATGCCGCCACCTGCGTATCCTGCGGCGCCTGTTCATTGATCTGCCCCACCTGCCATTGTTTTCTGCTGATCGACCGGAGGGATTTCGAGAAGGTGAAGAACTGGGATGCCTGCCAATTGCCAGGATTTTCAAGGGTTGCCGCCGGTGAGGATCCGCTGCTGAAACTTTATGAGCGCCTCAAGTTTCGCTACCTTTGCAAATTTGTCTATAAACCGGACATGTTCAAGGCAATAGCCTGCACCGGCTGTGGCCGCTGCATAGATGCCTGCCTGGGCAAGATCAACAAAAATGAAGTGCTAATCGAAGCGTGTCAGGGGGGATAAAACCATGCAGGAAAGAAACATTTACAAACCGATAAAGGCAGAACTGATCAAGGTGATAGAGGAATCGCCCACGATCAAGACCTTCGTGCTGGTTCCGGAAGTGGAATTTTCCTTCAAGACAGGCCAGTTCATCGAAGTTACGGTGGAGAATGTGGGTGAGGCTCCCTTTACCCCCTCCTCTTCGCCCCTGGAGACCAAACAGCTTGAGATCACGGTGATGAAGACGGGTTATGTAACCGAGATCATGCACACCATGCAACCGGGCCAGTATATGGGCATCCGGGGACCCTACGGCCGGGGCTATCCGCTGGAGGAATTTTATGACAAAGAGGTGCTGATCCTGGGCGGAGGCTGCGGATTTGCTCCCATCCGATCACTATTGTACAACCTGAAGGCGATCTCGGACAAGCTGCGAAAAGTAACCTTCTGTTATGGTTCCAAGACCCCGGAGGAATGCATCTACAAACCCTATATCAAGGAACTGCGCGAAACGCCAAAATTTGAGGTCTTCCGCAGCGTGGACAAGGCGGACGAAAGCTGGGAGGAAAAAGTTGGCGTGGTGACGGTTCTGCTGGATGATGTCAAGGTTGATATCCCCAATTCGGCGGTGGTGGTCTGCGGGCCGCCGATCATGATGAAATTTGGCACGAAAAAGCTCCTGGAGATGGGTTATCCGGAGGATAAGATCTACCTTTCCATGGAGAAAAACATGTCCTGCGGGCTGGGCAAGTGTGGCCATTGCGCCATGGGACACTATTTCGTCTGTAAAGATGGTCCTGTTTTCAGCTACAATGAAATCAAGGACTCCCCCAATATCTGGAGTTAGGAGCAGGTTGTGAAAAAGATCCTGATCGATTTGGCCAAGTTTCGGGAAACCTCGGTAAATGGTGAGTACAACTATGGGGAATGCAGCTATGACTTTCACCCCAATAACATCGGAATGAAGGACATCATTGAACAGGCCATGCTGAGATTCACCTGCCGCCACTGTGAAGACGCACCCTGCATCGCAGTTTGCCCTGCCGAGGCCTTGGAAAAGGACGAGGATAACATCCTCCACCGGGCCACCAATCTGTGTATCGGGTGCCAATCCTGCGTGGCAGCCTGTCCCTTCGGAACACTTTCCAACCGGATCATCACCAGCCTGAAATCAAGATGTGATCTGTGCAACCTGAACGACGAATCAAAACCGACAAAATGCATGACAACGGCTCCCGAGGGGGCGATCGTATTCACCGATGCAGAGCCCAATGAAGCAGAACACATCCACAGGCTTTCGGAGAGGATACTGGTCAGAGAGATCCCCTGGGAAGACCTTAAAGATAATGATTAACCTAATGATCTGGAGTAGATAAGCCAATGGGTATCGAGATATTCTATTTTCTGATCTTCCCGGGATTGCTGTTTTCCGGGATCATCGGAGGATTGATCAGCTGGGTGGATAGAAAGATCACAGCACGGGTCCAGTTCAGAGAAGGCCCGCCGCTCTTCCAACCCCTGTATGACGTGGTCAAATTGTTGGGAAAGGAAACAATAGTCCCGCTGCACGGATCTGTAACCACCTTTATTCTGGCACCCGTGTTTGCCCTGTTTGGGGCAGCCATATCGGCGGTGTTTATCCTGCTGCCGGTATTGGGGTTGGAAACGGGTTTTGCCGGAGACATCATCGTGATCGTCTATCTGCTGAACATCCCTTCCTTCACCTACATCATGGGGGCTCTGGCTTCCGGCAATCCTCTGGCGGCCGTGGGGGCATCCCGGGAGATGAAGCTGATCCTGAGTTATGAAATGCCCTTTCTTTTGGTGCTAATAGCCATCATCATCAAATCCGGGATGACGATCAGCCTGTCCCAGATCATCGCCTATCAGGCCGCCAACGGTGCCTTCATCGGCAGCCTTTCCGGAATCATCGGATTCATCACAGTGCTGATGTGCATCCAGGCGAAAATGGGGTTGATCCCCTTTGATATGGCGGAAGGGGAAGGGGAGATCTGCGATGGGGTGATCATCGAGTTTTCCGGTTCCATCCTGGCTTTCTTCAAACTGACCAAATATATGATGTTCTTCGCTCTGCCGGCCCTGGTGACCGGTTTGTTCTTCGGTGGCCTTTCCCTGAGCGGGATCAACATCCTGTGGTCCATCCTGAAGGTTTTTGTGGTAGTATTGTTGATGACTCTGTTGCGCAACACGAATCCGCGGGTGAGGATCGAGCAGGCCATGAAGTTCTTCTGGCTGTGGATGAATCTGTTTGCGGTCATCAGCATTGTATTGGCTTTATTGGGAATATAGGAGTCAAATTGGGTATCAAAGAGTTTTGCTTCAAAAAGTCGCTATGGGTGTTCCATCTGAGTGCCGGTTCCTGCAATAACTGCGATATCGAGATCTTGGATCTGCTCACGCCCCGCTACGATGTGGAGAGGTTCGGGATGAAACTGGTGGGCAGCATCAGGCATGCCGATGTGCTGCTGGTTACCGGCATTGTTACGAACAAGACCAAGCCGCGGGTGCTGGAAGTGTATGAACAAGCTCCCAAACCGATCATCGTGATCGCGGTGGGCGCCTGCCCCTGTACCGGGGGAATCTTTGCCTCAGGCTACAATTTTGCCGGCCCGCTGGACAAGGTGATCCCGGTCGATGCCTATATCCCGGGCTGCCCTCCCAAACCCGAGGCCATGCTGGCAGGCATCATGAAACTGCTGTCACCCCCTGCCCCACAAGAGAACAAGGCTTAAAACAGGCTGAAGGAACAAGCGATGAATATAGAACAATACAATGCCGAACTGAAGGGGCGGTTCCCGCAGATAAAGGGCATCGAGGTGGTGAACACCAAACGCTTGATGGTGCATATACCCCAGGAAGCCCTGGCCCCAATTACGGATTACTGGTTCAACCAACTTCAATACCGCTACATAATCGTCTCGGCGATGGATTCGGCAGATGGGTATGAGCTAATCTATCATTATTCCGATGACAAAACCGGGTGGATCATGAACTTGAATGTCCTGCTGCCACACGACAAGCCGGAGATTGAATCGATGACCCCGATCGTATATGGGATCGAATGGATCGAGCGGGAGATCATGGATATCATGGGGATCAAATTCCTGAACCATCCCCTGCCCAAGCGATTTCTCCTGCCTGAATCCTGGCCTGAAGGAGAATACCCCTATCGCAGAAAGATCAGAAAGGGAGACAGATAAGATGGGAAAGAAGACCATTGTACCGATCGGGCCCTATCATCCGCTGTTGGAAGAACCGGAGTTTTTCAAGCTCTATTGTGACGGTGAGATCGTTGTGGATATGGAATGGGAGACAGGCTACAACCACCGCGGAATTGAGAAGATCTGCGAATCGAAGACCTTCGAACAGGTGTTTTACGTGGTGGAGCGAATCTGCGGAATCTGTTCGACCTCACATCCCTTTGCCTATGCCAATGCCGTTGAAAGTATCGCCGGGGTGGACATTCCAGTCAGAGCCAAGTTGATCCGTTCCATCGTCGGCGAATTGGAACGCATTAACAGCCACCTGCTCTGGGTGGGGCTGGCTGGTCATTTCCTGGGCTATAATACCGTATTCATGTGGGCCTGGAAGTATCGCGAACCTGTTTTGGACATGTTTGAGATCATCACCGGAAACCGCAACAGCTATGCCATGTTCACCATCGGCGGTGTCCGCAGGGACATCGATGAAACGAAGGCAGCGCAATTGCTGAAGGTTTTGGACGATGTGAAAAAGAAAACAGACTTGCTGGTGGGTGCGGTGATGGATGATCCGGTGATCCATGCCCGTCTGAAAGGGGTGGGGACACTGACGGCCAAGGATATTCACGATTTCGGGTCCGTCGGGCCTACAGCCCGTGCCTCCGGCGTGGCCATCGATGTGCGGCGGGATGATCCCTATGCTGCCTATGACATGGTGAACTGGAAGGTTATCACCGCCCAGGCCGGGGATGTTTTTGCCAAGGCAGAGGTCCGCTTGCTGGAAATGTATGAGTCAATTGCCATCATTCAGCAGTGCCTGGAACTATTGAAGAAAGAAGAGCCGGGAAACATCAAGGCGAAAGTGAAGGAAATACCGCCGGGGATGGGCCTGGGACATGCCGAAGCACCCCGGGGGGAAGTTTTTCACTTTGTGAAATCGGACGGCGGCAACAGCCCGGTACGCCATAAGATCAGGGCTCCCAGTTACAACTGCATCACCACTTTCAGAAGGTCCTGCATCGGCGGGACGATTTCGGATGCCGCCATCGCCACGGCAGCCGTCGATCCTTGTTACTGCTGCACGGAACGCATGGTGCAGGCCTATGATTACAAATCCGGCGAACGGATCTTGAATGCAGCAGACCTGATCAGGCTCTCACAACAAAAAACCGATGCGCTAAGAGCAGAGATGTTAGCAAAGGGAATGTTATGACAGACTTTCAATTGTTGATTATGATGCCAATGCTGATTGGCGTGGCCTTGTTTGTGCTTCCCGATTCCATCAGGATAATCAAAGGGATTGCCGCTTTGATCGTTACGACTGTAACCCTGTATCTGTCTGTTGTGGTGTTCAGGCTTCCCAGCACAGGAACAGGTCTCTGCGGCCTGGAATGCACACTGCTGCCCGCACTGGATAAATTCCTGGTTCTGCATGTGGATGGATTGAGCAAGCTGATTGTCCTGTTTATGGGAGTGTTTGGCTTTCTGTATGCGATCTATGCCCTGGCATTTCTGAACAAGAACCGGGTCGCCCCAGGCACGGGGCAGTCCATGCTGCCCTCCAATTATTACTCCTATTACCTGATCACCCTGGGGGCTTCCTTTGGAGTGGCGCTGGCCGACAATCTGCTGTTTTTCGTAACCCTGTGGGGATTGTTGGGATTGACGCTGTATAAACTGATCAAAGGACATGATGATGAAAGCTCCGCCTCCGCCAAGAAGACCCTGATCCTGATCGGAGCCTCCGATTCCATATTGATCATGGGAATTGGCCTGATGTTCATCAGTTCAGGCAGCTTCCGGATGTCCGAAATCAGCCTGGTCACCAACAAAGCGATCGCCAGTATCGCCTTCCTGTCGGTGCTGATTGCCAGCTTCACCAAGGCCGGAGCATTCCCGCTGCACACCTGGATCCCGGATTATGCCAAAAACGCCCTGGCTTCCTCCTCCGCCTTTCTGCCTGCCTCGCTGGATAAGCTGTTGGGAATCTATTTCCTGGCCCGGATCTGCACCGATCTGTTCCGCCTTACTTCCTGGGCCACTCTCATGCTGCTGATCGTGGGAACAGTTACCATCATTGCCGCAGTGATGATGGCTTTGGTGCAGCACAACTATAAACGGCTGCTGGGTTATCATGCGGTCTCCCAGGTGGGTTACATGGTAACCGGCCTGGCCCTGGGAACGCCTCTGGGCATTGCTGCAGGGTTGTTCCACATGGTGAACCACGCTGTCTACAAAGGCGGATTGTTTCTTACTGCCGGAAGCGTGGAAGCCAGAACCGGCAAGGAGGATCTGGGTGAGTTGGGCGGCTTGAGCAGATATATGCCGCTTACCTTTATCTCAGCGCTGGTTTTTGCCCTGTCCATATCCGGAGTTCCACCTTTGAACGGATTCTATTCCAAGTGGATGATCTATACCGGAATAGTTGAATTTGGCAAAGGAACCGGCATCGCCAACCAACTCTGGATCGTCTGGCTTACCCTGACCCTTATCGGCTCGGCATTGACCCTGGCCAGCTTTGTGAAGCTGATTTCCGGAGTGTATCTGGGCAGGAAGAACGAAGAATTGGGGAAGGTAAAGGAAGTCAGCTTCCTGATGTGGCTCCCCCAGATTGTCCTGGCCTTGATCTGTGTCTTTTTCGGGGTCTTTGCTTCCAGATTAGTTGTTCCCCGCCTGTTCGGCTTCTCCTCAGTCGGCAGCGCAGATACTTTGCCGGGCTTGTGGCCAGCCCAGTCGGTATCGATCATGGTATTGGTCTCGATCGTCGTGGGATTCATCATCTATTGGTTGGGAACCCTGAAGACCAGAAGAGCATCGGACAGTTATGTGGGAGGCGAGAAACTTCAGGAAGAATTCAGCTATTCGCCGCTGGAGTTCTACAAGACGATCGGTGCCCTGAAACTGTTCAATTTCTTCTATGACAAAGCCCGGAAGAAATGGTTCGATATCTATGAACTGGGAAAAGGCATCGTTCTGGGCTTGAGCTCTGCGCTCAGCTGGTGCCACACAGGCATCCTCTCCACCTACCTGATGTGGATGTTGCTGGGGATTGCCCTGATCTTGATAATCCTGATTGTTTGAGGATGAGGTGATTATGGAAATATATCTGATCATAATGCTGGTGCTGATGATATTGGGTTCGGTGCATGCACTGCACACCAAGGATCTGATCTCCACGGTGATTTCCCTGGGCATCGTCGGCTTTGGGCTGGTGATCTCATTTTTGATCTTGTCAGCGCCCGATCTGGCGATCGTTCAGGTGGTCATCGAGATCATCACCCTGGCCATCATGATAGCGGTGATCGCCATCGCAACTTTTCAACTGGAGAAAAAACAGTGGCGGTTCAGCTTTGTCTTCTATGCTGCCACAATTGTGTTCTTCACGTTTGTTGTCCTTCTGGTGTCTTCCCGGTTCTCACATATTTTGAGTTTTTTCGGACACCACACGACAAGGATGGCGGACATCTATATGAAGTCTGCCGCGGATTCGGGCAGCGCCAATCTGGTTACCGGAATCATCCTTCATTTCAGGGCCTACGACACCTTTGGGGAAGCCACGGTTCTGGTGACCGCTGTCACCGGTGTGCTCACCATCCTGCGGCATTCCGGCAAAAAGAACAAGCATTGAGCTGAAAGGACGTATCCAATGATCCATCCACATGGTTTGACAGTAGTTGCAAAAAAAGTATGCCAATTCATCGCGCCCGCCATTTTCCTGTTTGGAATCTATATCAGCCTGTATGGACATCTCTCTCCCGGGGGCGGCTTTGCCGGAGGTGTCATCATGGCAAGTGCCCTGGTGTTTCAGGTTCTGGTTTACGGCTCCCTGCTGGAGAAGCTGAGAAAGGAAGAGTGGAGGCTGGAGATCGCCGAAAGTGTCTCCATATTCAGCTTCCTGATCCTGGCGGTATTGGGGTTGTTGGTTGCCGGAACTGCCATATTCTTCGGTAACTTTCTGCCGGTGGGCAAGATCGGGAACTTGGTCAGCGGAGGCTTCATCCCCATTGGGAATCTCATCATCGCCATCGAAGTGTGTGCCTCCATTTCGTTGATCTTCCTGGCACTGCTCATATACAAAGACGAGGAGTAAGAATGATCCCGTTTGTATTGTGTTTCGTCCTGTTCATGGTGGGCCTGTTCGGTGTGATTATGCTGCGGAACCTGATCAAGATCGTGATCGGCTTGTCGATCATGGAGTACAGCGTGTATCTGTTCCTGATCCTGATCGGCTATATCGATGGCGGCACAGTTCCGATCATCTCGGAATGTTTTGAACAGGGCCCCTATGTCGATCCCCTGCCCCAGGCCCTGGTTTTGACGGCAATTGTGATCGGACTGGCAACCAAGGCTCTGATGCTGTCGGTGGCTATCCGGCTGTATAAGCACTACGGAACCTTCGATATCCGGGAAATGAATAAACTCAAGGGGTAAGAGATGAACGCACTGATTCCACTGTATGTTATCGTTCCCCTGGGAACGGCCTTTCTAACCTTGATTTTGGGAAGATGGCTGAAGGATATCGGCAAATACCTGATCATTCCATCGATGCTCTTCCTGCTGGGGCTGACCCTCCACTATATCCTGCAGGCTTCGCCCACCAGTGTGTATCGGGTGGGCGGATTTGCCGATGTGATGGGCATACCCGTTGCGATCTACCTGGTTACGGATGGCCTGGCCAGTATCCTGCTGCTGATCATATCCCTGGTGGGGCTCCTGGTGGCCTTGTATTCGATCAATTACACCAAGCAGTATTCCGCTGAGGAAAAGTATTATGCCCTGCTCAGCCTGATGCTGGCCGGCATGTATGGCGTGGTCATTGCCGGGGATATCTTCAACCTGTTCGTATTTCTGGAGATCGCCTCCATCGCTTCCTATGCCCTGGTGGCTTTCGGAATCGAGAAGCATCAGCTGGAAGCCACCTTCAAATATCAGATTCTGGGCGGGGTGTCCTCTCTGATCATCCTGATGGCCATCGGATTCATCTATTGGACAACCGGCACCCTGAACCTGGCGGACATAGCCAACCAACTCCCGGATGTAAAACCATACCAGATGTTTGTGTCGGTCCTGCTGATCGGGGGTTTCGGCCTGAAGGCGGCGATGGTTCCCTTCCATTCCTGGTTACCCGATGCCCATTCATCGGCTCCCTCACCGATCTCCGCCATGTTGTCCGGGGTTCTGATCAAGGCCATCGGCATCTATGTGATCATCCGCCTGTTTATGAATATCTTCCGGATCAACTATGAGATCGCCCTGACCATCACCGTGCTGGGAACCCTCTCCATGATCGTGGGCGTGTTTCTGGCGGTCGGGCAGTGGGATTTCAAACGGTTGCTGGCCTATCACAGCATCAGCCAGATGGGCTATGTAGTTTTGGGAATTGGTATTGGAATGCTCGTACTGGCCACCCACGGCAATGAAAAGGTGGCTATGCTGTCGATTACGGGAGGGCTGTTCCATATGCTCAACCACTCCATTTTCAAGGCATTGCTGTTTCTCAATGCCGGATCGATCGAATATCGAACCGGCACCCGAAACCTCAGGAAGCTGGGCGGATTGAATGCCAGGATGCCGATAACCTCCAAAAGCTCATTTGTCGCCTCCATGGCGATATCCGGAATACCGCCCTTCAATGGCTTCTTCAGCAAGGTAATCATCATCCTGGCAGCCATCCAGGCCGGCTATTACTGGCTGGCCTTTTTCGCCGTGGTGGTCAGCATCATTACGCTGGCGTCTTTCACCAAGGTGCAGAAGTATGCTTTTCAGGGTGAAATGCCGGCCGGATTCGACAAGGTGAAGGAATCCCCCTTTGGGATGTCACTGGCCATGATAATCCTGGCGGTGCTGTGCCTGGCCATGAGTTTGCTGATCATTCCAGGGGTGAGGGCAGTGTTTTTGCAACCCGCGGTTGAGGTCTTGCTGCAAGCCACCCAATACTCCACCAGAGTGATAGGATTGTAACCATGAAGTACATCACACTATTTATCAGTATGTTCATCCTGTGGTTGTTGCTCACTTTCAGTTTGAATGTGTATAACCTGATCAGTGGATTGGCTGCCTCCCTGATCGTGACCCTCATCTTTGGCTTTAGGTTTCTGCAGGACTGGAAGAAGTTCTACAATCCCCTGCGCTACTTCTGGGGGCTGGTCTATCTGGTTGTGCTGATCTGGGAGTGCGTCAAGGCCAATTTCGATGTGGCCTACCGGGTGCTCAGCCCCAAAATGCCGATCCGGCCCGGCATCGTGAAGGTGAGATGCTCCCTTAAGACCAATATTGCCAAGTCCTTTCTGGCCAATTCCATAACTATGACCCCGGGAACGATCACGGTGGATGTGATCGATGATGATTTCTATGTGCATTGGATCTATGTGAGCAGCCAGGATCCCAAGATCTATGCCAAAAAGATCATCGGGCGTTTCGAAAATTTACTGAAGAAGGTGTTTGAATGATGATAGACATAATGCTATACATACTGATGAGTTTCAGCTTCCTCTGCTTCATCCGTGTCCTGACCGGCCCCACCATGGCAGACAGGATGGTTGCCATCGACATCTTTGGGATTCTGGTGGTCGGAATCTGTGCCCTGCTGGTGGTCAAGACGGGGCGCTTGTTCCTGATCGATGTGGCGATCGCCTGGATCGTGCTGGGTTTCATCGCCACTATCACCCTGGCAAAATACCTGACCCGGAGGAAGTTAGATGAATAGCATCTCCATTATCCTGCTGGTGGTCGGGATTTCCTTCGACTTGTTCGGGTGCATCGGCCTGTTGCGGCTTCCGGACATCTACAACCGCCTGCAGTCCGCCACCAAATGTGTTACCCTGGGCACCTGCAGCATTTTGCTGGCCTTGTTTCTGCACTATGGATTCACCA
Organism: uncultured Candidatus Cloacimonadota bacterium; assembly: GCA_964631665.1. Lineage (GTDB taxonomy): Bacteria > Cloacimonadota > Cloacimonadia > Cloacimonadales > Cloacimonadaceae > Syntrophosphaera. Next base: position 27,641 of record CAZVXK010000005.1, read on the forward strand.
GTGTGGGGATCAAAGCGCTCCTGGCCATCCCTTTGTTGTTCTTTGCCTCCACCGTGGGGGCTCATGCGCTGATCAGGGGCTCCTACAAATATGGGATAAAGCTGACCAACAAGACGGTTGTGGACCATTACGAGGAAGTTGACCAATGAAATATCCGAAATTGCGCGAACTGGGTGAAGCCCTCCGGTCACTTTTTTCCAGGCCCTATACCACCAAGTATCCCAAGGGTGAATTCAAGCCCTTTGCCGGTTACCGGGGAAAGCCGATCGTGGATGAAGAAAACTGCGTGGGCTGTGAGACCTGCGCCAATGTCTGCCCGCCCAACGCCATCGTTTTTGAGGATGATCCCGCCACCGGTATCCGCACGATAACCCGTGATTATGGCAAGTGCATATTCTGTGGCCAATGCGAGGAACATTGCATCACCGGCAAGGGCGTGAAGCTTTCCGATGAGGTGTTTGATCTGGCCTGCACCGACAGGAGCGCTGTGGTTGAAAAACAGGAACGGGAACTGCTCATCTGTGAAAACTGCCATGCCATCATCACCACCAAAGACCACATGAGATTCATTCACGAAAAACTCGGCCCCCTGGCCTATTCCTCGGTGCTGAACCTGAACATCCTCAACGAGAGATTGCGGCTGTCCAGAATCGAGGACACCAAGGTGGAGATCATCGACGGGCTCAAACGCAAGGACTCCTTCAACATCCTCTGCCCGAACTGCAACCGTCAATTACAAGTAAAAACGCTTGAATAGCGCTGTTTATCGTAAGAACCGCCATCATTCCCAGGAGCCATGTCAGCAGTGTCTGTAGCAGAAGCATCCCACATTCCTGACTGGGATGAGGTCTTTTCCCCCCTGCTGGATCAAAGCAAGGTGATCTTGTTCGCCGGCATCGGCAACCGCTTGAAAAGCGATGATGCCGTGGGTATCTATATTTGCGAGAAGATCAGGCAGAATGAGCGCAAACAAGTGCTGATCGTGGAAAGCGGTATCGAAAAGTATGTGGGGAAGATCAATGCGCTGTCCCCTGACCTGCTGGTTTTGGTGGATTGCACGGATTTCAACCGGGAACCGGGCTATTTCAAGCTGTTTCCGGTTGCTGACACACCGGATCATTCACTGCACACCCACACCATTTCATTGAGCAGAATCTCGGAATTCTTTGCGATGAAGGCCTATCTGCTGGGTATTCAGCCTCAGTTCGTCGGTTTTGGGGAGGAAATTTCCCCGCCAGTGCTTATGATTGCGGATCAGATCATCGCTTATCTGAACGAGATCAGATAAGCGAGTCAGTTGCTTGGTCGTTATTTTCAGAGACCCAGGCTAATATGCTTAGCATCAGGATCAACGGGATTGTGCAGGGAGTGGGGTTTCGGCCTTTTGTCTACCGGCTGGCCAGCCAACTTGGCCTGAAGGGGTATATCTTAAACTCCAACCAAGGGGTGGAGATCGAGGTGGAGGGCAGGCCCCGTGATCTGGAGATCTTCATCGAATCACTGCAAACCCGCCATCCCGCTGCTGCCAGAATCGACAGCTTTGAGCAGAAGACCTATCCCGACATCGGGCATCAGAGCTTTGAAATCCGCCAAAGCAGCAATGGAGCCGGTTCCACCTTCATCTCCCCGGATATCCGCTTGTGCCCCGATTGCCTGGCGGAATTCTCAACGCCCGGCGACAAAAGATACCGCTACCCCTTCATCAATTGTACCAATTGCGGCCCGCGCTATTCGATCATCGAACAAACCCCTTATGACAGGCCCAACACTTCCATGCAGGATTTTGCCATGTGCGGTTATTGCCGCGCCGAATATGAAGATCCGTTGAACCGGAGATTCCACGCCCAACCGGTGGCCTGTTCCGATTGCGGCCCGGAGCTGCTGTGGTTGGATGCCGAACTGCAGCAGGTGCCTGGCGATCCGGTGAAAAACTGTCTGAGTGCCCTAAGACAAGGCAAAATTGCAGGGATCAAGGGCATCGGAGGCTTTCATATTGCCTGCGATGCCACCAATGAAGCTGCCGTTGAGGAGCTGAGACGCCGCAAACACAGACCCGCCAAACCATTTGCCGTGATGAGCGGCCGGGAGCATCTGGGCATGATCGTGGAAGATCCGGAAGCCTGCCTGCCCTGGCTGGAATCCCCTCCCGCGCCGATAATCCTGGCTCCCAAGGCCAAGACCAGCCCGATAGCCGGAGCGGTGGCCCCCCAAAACAGGTATCTGGGTGTTTTGCTGCCTTATGCCCCACACCAGTTCCTCCTCTTTGAAGATGACGGCGCTTCCAGCCCGCTGTTTCTGGTGATGACCTCCGGCAACGTGAACGACGAACCCATTGCCAGCACCGAGGAAGAGCTGACCGGATTGTGCGACTGCTTCCTGACCCACAACCGCCCCATCCTCAACCGCTGCGACGATTCGGTGCTCCTTCCCACCTCAGTGGATACGATCATGCTCCGGCGCTCCCGCGGCTATGTGCCCTCACCGCTGATCCTGCCGTTTAAGACCATCCCCACTCTGGGAACGGGGGCGGAGCTGAAAATCTCCTTTTGCCTCACCGACCAGGATCTGTGCTATCTGTCGCCCTATCTGGGCAACAACAACAGCAAGGCCACCGCAGATTTCTACACAGAGACTCTGGTCAAATATCAGGACTGGTTCAGGGTGAAGCCAAATCTGGTGGGCTGCGATCTGCATCCGGATTACCTAACCACCCGTCTTGCCCAGGATATGAACCTGCCCCTGGCCAGGATTCAGCACCATCATGCCCATGTCGCAGCGGTGATGGCGGAACACCAGCTGGACGAACCGGTCATCGGTGTTTCCTATGACGGAACCGGATATGGCGAAGATGGAGCGATCTGGGGAGGCGAGATCCTCCTGGCGGATTACCTTGCCTGTGAGCGGAGCTACCATCTGTGCTATCTGCCCCTGCCGGGAGGTGATTCCGCCGTCAGCCATCCGGTCAGGATCGCCCTGGCCTATCTGTTGGCTACCGGGATCGGTGCCGATTTCCTGAGGGGGATTTCGGATTTGGAAAGAAGCGTCATCACAAAGCAAATTGACCAAAACTTCAATCTGTATCAGACCTCCAGCCTGGGCCGGCTGTTCGACTGCGTGAGTGCCATGCTGGGCCTGTTTCCGGCCATCACTTTCGAAGCCCAATCCGCCATAGCATTGGAGCAGCTTTGCGGCGAATCATCGCCTGCCGAGGTCTCCCCCTATCCCTATCAGCTGGCCAGGGGGGAAATAGATGTCAAACCCCTGCTCGAGGCGGTTGGAAACGACATCATAGCCGGAGAAAGCGGCAACCGGATCGCCCTCCGCTTCCATCAAACCATCATCGGATTCACCCTGGCGGCAGTCCTGGAGCTCAGCCGCAGCACCGGCATCAGGAAAGTTGTGCTTTCCGGGGGTGTGATGCAGAACAGAGTGCTGCTGGAGGGGCTGGTCCAGGAATTGCGCCGGCAGGGGATGGAGGCGTATTACAGCGTGGAATTGCCCTCCAATGACGGGGCAATTGCCGTGGGGCAGGCCATGATCGCCAACAAAATGGCCCAGAAAGGGAGGATTTAAGATGTGTCTGGCCATACCGGGCAGATTGCTGAACAAAGTGGACGACAGCAGGGGCACCGTTGATCTGGGCGGGATAACCAAAGAGATATCCCTGGTCTTCCTGCCGGATGCCAAAGTGGGCGATTGGCTGATCATCCACACCGGTTTTGCCCTGCAGACCATTTCCGAGCAGGACGCCCTGGACACCATTTCCCTGCTGCAGGAAGCCTATTCAACGGCAAAGGATTGACCGCGCCCGTGAATCTGAACCATTTCCGCCAACCGGAGCTGATCGGGAAGATCCTGCAAGACCTGCATGATTTCCAGAGGCCGGTCTCTTTTATGGAAGTTTGCGGCAGCCACACGATGGCAATCGGGCACTGGGGCTTGCGCAAACTGTTGCCCCGGAACATCAGGCTGATCTCCGGTCCCGGCTGCCCCGTCTGCGTAACTCCTGCCTCGGTTATCGATGAACTGAGCAGGCTCAAAGGCATCACCATCGCCACCTTCGGTGATCTGATCCGGGTGCCGGGTTCCAGACAGACCCTGGAACAAGCCCGTGCCCGGGGAGCTGATGTCCACACGGTCTATTCACCCCTGGAAGCGCTCGAATTGTCCAAACAGGGTGAGACTATCTTCGTGGGCATCGGCTTCGAAACCACCATCCCCGGGATCGCCCACACGGTTCTGGAGGCTGCCCGGCTAAATCTGGCGGATTTTTCCGTGCTTGTCCTCTGCAAACTGATCCCCCCCGCCCTAAAAGCCCTGCTGAGCGACCCGGAAGTGAAGATCGACGGCCTCATCCTGCCCGGCCATGTGAGCGTGGTCACCGGAACCCAGGCCTACGAATTCATTCCAGACAAATTCGGGATCGGAGGGGTGGTAACCGGATTCGAACCCCTGGACATCGTATTGGGGATCAAGAAACTAACGAATCAGTTGGGCGCTCCGCAGATCAGCAATGAATACAGCAGGATGGTCAGCAGGGAGGGCAACCAGGTGGCACAAGCGATGATGGCGGAGGTTTTTAGCACCGGCGCCGCCCTCTGGAGAGGCCTGGGAGAGATTCCGGATTCCGGGCTGCAGCTCCGCAGCAAATATTCCAGCTTCGACGCCCTTGCCAAATATGGCCTGAACATCACGGCGGATCAGGAAAACACTGCCTGCCAATGCGGCAGCGTCCTGAAGGGCAAAATCCAGCCCTCAGAATGCCCGCTCTATGCCAATACCTGCACTCCGGCCAACCCGGTCGGGCCCTGCATGGTCTCTTCCGAAGGCAGTTGCGCGGCCTTTTACAAGTATGAAAGATGATATTATAATCCTGGGACACGGCAGCGGCGCTGGTTTGACCCGCCGGCTGATCAGGGAGGTTTTTGCCAGCAGGTTCGAAATGCCAACCCTTGATGATGCCGCCTGCGTCGATCACCGTATCGCAGTTACCACGGATTCCTATGTGGTTGATCCGCTGTTCTTTCCGGGCGGGGATATTGGCCGGCTGTCCGTAACCGGGACGATCAACGACCTCTGCGTGTGCGGCAGCGAGCCTGCCTATCTGGTGGCCGGTTTCATCATCGAGGAAGGTTTCAGCATCGCCCGGCTCAGGCAGATCGTGGATTCCATGCAGGAGACGGCCATGGAGGCTGGGGTGAAGATAATCGCCGGCGATACCAAAGTGGTGGAAAGGGGAAAATGCGACGGGGTGTTCATCACCACCACCGGGATCGGCTTCCGGCCCGCAGGAGTAGAGCTTTCCACCCGGAACATCGAGGCCGGGGACAGGATAGTGGTCAACGGCAGTTTGGGCGACCACACCGTGGCAATCATCAATGCCCGCCAAAACCTGGGCCTGCTTCCCGCCCCGCAGAGCGATTGCGCTCCCTTGCACGAGATAGTCCGGATCCTTTTGAACACCACTAAGTTAAGATTTGCCCGCGATGCCACCCGGGGCGGCGTGGCCACGATCCTCAACGAGATCTATGAGGATACCGGCTTGGGCCTGATCCTGGATGAATCCGCGCTGCCGGTCAAACAATCCACCTCAGTGGTTTGTGAATTATTGGGCCTGGACCCGCTCTATCTGGCCAATGAAGGCAAAATGGTCGCCATCGTCTCCGCCGCCACCGATGAAATGCTCAGCCAACTGCAAGCCCATCGCTATGGCTGGGACTCCGCCGTGATCGGAGAAGTTACCACAGAGGTGAAGGGAGTGTATCTCCGCACCAGCTTGGGCAGCCTGAGGCCACTATTGATGCTGGATTCAGATCCGCTGCCCCGCATCTGCTGAGCCCGGGAGTCCCTCATGCACGAAGGAGCCATCGCCAGGTCTTTGCTGAACATCGCCCACCACCACTTTTTGAAGGCGGAGCTGCAGGAAGTGGCCAAGGTTACGGTCATCATCGGCAGATTGCATCATATCGTCCCCGAGGTTCTGGAGCTGCATTTTGACCTGCTGAAGAAAGACCTTGCCGGTTTTGAACAGGCCGCTCTGGAGATCGAGCAAAAGGAAGTGGTGATCCGCTGCCGCAACTGCCACCAAACCACACTGCTGAAGGATGTCAGCTTTGCCTGCCCGCATTGCGCTTCGCTGGACACCGAGCTGATCCAGGGCGATGAATTGTATCTTGCCTCGATCGAAGGCGTGGAAGGCGCTTGAATGAACCACCCGCACCGGCCGCAGGACAGCCTGCCGCCCCCCAATACCCATTTAAAAGGAGAACACCATGAGCCCCAAAGAGATCAAAATCATGCAGAAAATATTGAACC
>CAZVXK010000006.1:0-14532 GCA_964631665.1 uncultured Candidatus Cloacimonadota bacterium
CTGGAAACGGCTTCCCGCAGCAGCGTGAAAAAGCTGGTGCTGGTGGGGAGGTGAACGGGTGAACAGGTTAACGGGTTAACGGGTTAACAGATGGAAAGATGAACAGATTAACAGATTAACAGATTAAAAGAGATAGATAAACAATGAGACAGGAGACAATGAGAAAAAAGATAGAGTAACATTTGGCCTGCGCAACCTCTTTTTGTACACCAGATTACAAGGCCAGATGGACTTCAAACAGCGTGTTTTCATGGTCGGTGGAGAAAACCTATTTTCAGCGAAGTTCAAAGGAATCTTTCCCAATCAAAATCCTTATCAAACCAGGGGCGGATCGGCGTCCGCCCCTACGAGCAATACGGAATCATTACGGAGTCATTACGGAGTTAATCCGTAATGACTCCGTAATGATTCCGTAATGCTAATGGGGGCGGTGAGGGGAAAGGGAGCGGAGTCTGCTTACTGATTATCTTTACAGATTATCCTTATTGAATGACTTCACTGATCCTCCTTAATAGTCCTCCTCATCATAGTATTCATCTTCTGTGGCAAAGTAGCTAACCGGCATCAGCCAGGCTTTATTTTCCACAAGCGACACGACCTTCAGAAAAGCAGCATCCTGGTAATTCTCCAGATAATCACGGCTGCAGTTGCCCATCACTTCGCTGATGGAAAGACGAGAATCCTGTATTCCTCATCGTAATCGCAAACCGCACAGACATATTCCAACTGCCTGATGCACTGGGTGTTTAGGTTGTCCGGAATGTCGCTCTACCAATTATACAGGGTGGGTACGAACATCACGCTGGCATAGGCGATCTCCCCGATCTCGTTTCCCGCGGCTTTCTCTTCATAGATGATGAAATAGTGGCTGCCCTCGCGCTCGACAAAGCTCCCATAGCCGCAGATACGGTTGATCTCCTCTGCATAGGTCTGGGCGGCAAGGAAACCAGCGCAGAGCAGTGTAACTACAAGCAGCACTTTGCGTAACATAACTCCTCCCTTGTGGTTGATAATGATCATAGCACATTGCGAAAATGGCAAGGCTATTCTTCTGCTTATTTTCCTGACGAGTCGTGCCAAAGTGGAGGATGCGGATCTTCTGCAAGCATAACCTCAGGCGAGTTTCGTTTATTTAAGAGTTATTTATACAGCTTGTTAAGCGTATCAGACGAAGGGGCTAATATTGTTGATTCTTTTCCACAGCTGATCTGGGCAGTTTTGCAAGAAATGTATTGACAGACAGTCAGATTAATATAGATAAGAACCATATTATTCAACAGTATGAGGTATATCATAAAAACACAGTGCATTATCTCGGTTTTACTCTTCTCGCTGTGCCTTGGCACCGCCCATGCCATCATTTTCATTCCCGTCGGCAGCGGCGGGAACTGGGGCGACATGGAGACTTGGTATGGAGATGGAGGGACCGGTCCCCTGCCCGGTCCCAACGACGATGTGATGATCATAACTGGCCAGACGGTCTATGTTTCGGGCGGTGTGTGCCGCAACCTCTTCCTCGAGGGCGGAGCCAGCCCCGGGCAGCTGATCTCGGATCCCGTGCTCGGCTGCGGCGATTTCCACGCCTACGGCGACCTGAACTGCTCCGGCTACATCCTCACCACGGAGGACACCGATTTCCACTTCACCCTGGGCGGGCATCTCACCCAAGGTTACAACGCTGTGATCAGGACCACCAGCTTTGGCATCACCGGAGCCGGCGCCAACGTGGCGGACTACGTGGAGCTGACCCAGGATCCGGTCTCGCTGCTTTATTCAACCTTGTATGCCGGAGGCGCGCTGCTGGGGGTGAAGCTGCTCAGCGACATCCACCTGAATGACGGTCTCGACCGCAGCGAGTTCAACGGTTTCACCGTGATCCTGAACGGCCACAACCTGTCCGGGGCCGATCTGGCTGACTGCTTGTTCCCGCTGCTCCCCGATCCGGCGCCGAATCAAGGCGGGATCGGCGATTGCGGCGTAGGTTCCACGGAATTCTGGCAGGATATCGCCCTCATCGGGGAGAACACCCTCCTCACCTCTGGCGTGATCTGGCATGGGTCCATCACGAACTACGGCACCCTGTGGGGCGTCTTCGCCTCCCACGCCACCCTCATCTGCCAAAACTTCATCAACTACGGGACGGTCCATTGGGACTGGTATGGCAGCATGGAGTGCCAGATCGGCGGGAATTGGGAGAATCACGGCAGCGCTGTCACGGACCTTTATTTCACGGAGAACGCCACCCATCACTATTTCCAAGCCGCCGGCGCGATCCAGTACGGGGATCTGGTAAATGCCTCCGACGGCCTCATCCTGGACAGCGACATGGCCTTCATGGAAGGGGACATCAATCTGGCGGGGACGATGAACCTTAACGGCTTCTTCATCCACACCACCTCGGATTACACCGACACCACGGTGAACTCCGGCGTGATCACCACCGGGGACGGCGGCTTCCACAACTGCTGCCTGCAAAACCTGGAAGTTTACGGCGAAACCTGGCTTGGCGGGGTGACCAGGGTCCTCGATAATGGTGTGTACTTTCACGGCGAGGTGGAGAACCACGGAGAGCTCTATGGAAACGAACTCGAGACCACGGAACTGAATTTCTGCGCCGACCTGGTCAATTATGGAAGCACCGACCCCGGGCTCGATGGAGGATTGATCATCAATTGCCATACTAACCTCCTCAACGAGGGAGAGATCGATGCCACCAGGCTGAACTTTCTGAACCAAGCCGGCTGCTGGCTGGATTGGACCCCCGCTGCCGGATTCTACACCGGCCTTTTCAACCAATCGCCCCTGCTGCAGCTGCTGGGCGATACCCAGCTACACCTCCACGGCGCTTCCTGGGAGCTGGGGGAAAGCAATTTCGCCAATGCCATCGAGCTCGGCCACGGCATCCTGCAATACTCGTGTTGCCATGGCGCCCTGCCCCTCACCCTTACGGACATGCAGCTGTATTCCACGGAGCTTAACCTCCCCGCCGTCTGTGACGGAGTGTGGATCAGGGACGACCTCGTGGTATTCCATAGCCCGGTTCAGGTCAACGGCGACCTGATGGGCGGCGAGAACAACACCATCACCGCCACCTGCGAATCCTCGGTCTTGGTGGCCCCCGGAGGCAGGTTGACCTGCTGGTTGGACGGCTTCCTGGTGCTGAACTGCCATGGGGATGTTCTCAATCAGGGCATATGGAACGCCACCGCGAGGATCCACGGCGATAACGAGCGCACCCTCCAGCTCAGCTGCGCGCCCTTCGACATCATCGTGGAGGACTTCAGCTATCCCACCCTGGTGGGCACGAATCTCCTTTCCTCGTTCCAGATCGAGGGGAGCGGAGGCCTGTCCGTGGCTCCCGGCGCCAGCCTGCAGATGGCCTCCGTGAATGATTATTACACCGGCGCCCCGGGTAGCTTCGTCAATCACGGCAGCTTCTCGAACGAACGCTCCCTCAACGGCTATGACCTGCTCCAGTATTACGCCCTGCAGGCGGTTCCGGGCGCCGGCATGGTGAGCGATTACAGCAACCTGGCCGTGACGCACCTGCACGATTACGCCCCCGTGGAGCTGGACGGAGCCCTGCTCGAGATGTGGACGATCACCCCCACCGGCCTCTCGCAGGACCAGACCGGGCTGCTCACCTTCACCCACAGCCAGGAGCTGCTGCCCCGCGAGTTCGAACAGAACCTTCAGCTCTGGTACCGCTTGGGCGGGGTAGGCAACTGGATGCAATACACCGGGGTCTATGACTATGATGCCCTAAACCACATCCACACCGCCTACACGATCCCCGTGGGAGGGGAATACATCTTCGTGGTGCCCGTCCTGGAACCCATCCAGAATTTCTGCATCACGCTGGTGGACACCCCGCAGGGTTGCCAGGCACGGCTGCAATGGGACACTGTCTCCGGTGCGGGGTATTACTCAGTGATGGCCTCTGAAAATCCAGCAGGGCCTTGGTATCAGACCGCCTGGACTACCGATACCTGGTGGACCGAAACCGACACCTTGGCTCATCGTTTCTACCGGATTGTAGCCCATACGGGTGTTTCGCCCTGATGTAAAAGGGTAGATGGTCGTATATTCAAAATCGGTGTTTAGTTTGCTCTTACTTCATGGAACAAGCAAGAGCCTGGTAGTATCCAAGAAATGCCTCCAGGAGCAGCATAGGATAGCTTGAGAGTCAGTTCCTGGAAGTGTGGAACGCTTGAAACAGCGGGTATTGCGAATGCAACCACTCATGATGCCGTAGCGGAGATGCAAAATCTCCGTGTTCGATGCTTTGGGGTCGCAATGCCACGTTTCATCGGCAGTCTTTGATTTTTGATGGGCTATACCAAATACGGATGATATCAGTCTGATTGATGGAAAATGCTTGATTAAAAGATAATACTTGACAGATAATGTATAATTGATAATAAGGAAATAAAGCGCTATCCGAACAGGTTGGAATCCGAACCTGCTCCAGAAATAACCTTATGTCATGGATCGGAAGAAGCCTGGTCAGATCAACTTAAAAACCAAATATATGAGGTGTGAAGATGAAAAGATTTTGTTTCTTGATCCTATGCTTGTTTGCCTTGGGGACGGGGCTCTCCGCCCTGGTGTATCATTCCACCACCGAAGGAGGTTGGTTCAATGATCCCGCCACCTGGCAAAGCACCACCTATCCCGGTCCCGACGACGATGTCTATATCTATGGCATTGTATATGTGGCGGGGGAAAGCAATTGCCACAATCTGACTGTGGTGGGCAGCGACGCCGTGTTGCGCGCTGGCAACGCAGGGCATGGCACCATTAATGTCTATGGCAATCTGGCCACCACGGGTTGGGTGTCAAACAGCGCCAGTTATTATCTGACCGTGAACCTATATGGCAATCTGTCCATTGGCTACCATTTTGTGCCCCAGACCTTCAACTGGTTGGGCAGCGGCACCCGCACTTTGTCCTGTCCCCAGCCCTGGGGACTGAAAACCCAGGGCACCACTTCCTTGCCACCACCATCGATATCATCCAAGCCACCAGCGACCTCTACTTCGCTCCCGGTTCCACATCCACCCACTACATCACCGGAAACGGGCATCAGGTGGAGATCCGCCTGTTCGATGATACCCGGCGCACCACCTACAACCTGGTTTCCCGCAGTTGCCGGCTGGACAATCTGAAGATTGTGGGCAACGGCAGCAGCATCTTCAATTTCAACAACGAGAGCAGCCTGTCCAACGTCTATATGCAGAATTGCCATCTGGAAAATCTGATTACGGAGGGAACGCAGCTTTTCGCTTCGGGAAACACCAGCCAGAATTTGATCAATAACGGAAATTTCTACAACTACAATGGCGGAAACGGCACCCTCCACCACCAAGGCTACTTCCACAACCATGGCCAGGTGGGGCAGGCTCCCCACAAATGGATGTTCACGCTTTACACCTACGGAGACATCTACAACGATGGGCTGTTCAATCCCACCTATCTGTATCTGAGTGGCAGCAACGACAGAACCCTGCAAAGCACGGAAACGAATCCGATCAAAGCCTCCTCTTCGTTATACTGCGACGCTTCTTTGGGTGACATTTATGTGGGAGACCAACTCTGGTTCGCCAATATACCCACCTTTAACGGTCTGGTCAATTTCAAGGCATATACCATTGCGAATCTACCCCGCACACTGAATTTCAGCAATATGAAACTAAACCAGTCCACGATCCAGGGCATGGCGGGCTCCGCGCTGAACGGAAGTTCGTTCACCCTCTATAGCGTGACCATCTCCGGCCTTGACCTCCAGGGAGCGCTCGACTTCGATATGTTCTGCAGCCTTACCAACGTGACCAACCATGCCATCTTGCGCAACTTCGGCAGCGGCAGCAGAGAGCTGGAGATCCATGGCAATTTCGCCAACTATGGAACGATCACCAGTGCCTATGGATTTCTCTTCACGGTAAAAGCCTATGACGATGTGCTGAACTATGGCACCTGGAGCAGCTACAATCTCTATTTCCTTGGCGATGACGCCCAAAACATCCGTTTCGGGGCGGAGCATCCCTTCACAGGGGTGAATTTTGTGGATCAGAACACTACCGCCGGTTTGTATGTGGTGGAGGACGACCTGCATATCCACGCCACCACCATGGACCTGAATTATTCCACGCTGCACCTCACCCCGGGGGACTGGAGTTTCTATCTGGTGGGTACCCTGCTCACCAGGGCAAATGTGATCTCGAACCTGAACTGCAATCTGGATCTGAGCAGCAACAGCCGGGTGACCCTGTCCACCTTTGAGTCCATCACCAATACCGGCGTCCTCAATCTTGGCAGCAACACCGGATTCAGCGGCAGCCTGGTCAACAACGGCACCCTCCAGAACTATGGCAACAGCGTCGTCCTGGCCGTGGCCGGAGACCTCACCAACAATGGTGTCATCCAGGACCAGGGTGGATATCTGCTTACGGTCAATCTATCGGGAAACGCTCTGAACAACGGTGTGTGGAACAATTATTTCCTGAACCTGAACGGTGCTGCCTCCCAGAACATCCACTTCCCGGCGGATCATCCCTTCACTGGCAGCAATCTGATCGATAATGTGGCCACCTCCCCCCTCACGACCACGGCAGACCTGTATTTTGCGGGTTCGAATGTTGATCTGAACTACTGCACCCTGATCCTGACCGGGGGCTTTCACTTGAATCTGGATAACTGCCATCTGTTGGAAGCAAATGTCCAATCCAGCCTGAGCAGCGTTCTGACGATGACCAACGGTTCAAGGGCATCCCTGTGCAGCTTCCAGTCCATCACCACCGCCGGGACGGTTATTCTGGCCACCAGCACCACTGTCAGCGGCGACCTGGTCAACAACGGTATCCTGCGAAACTATAGCAATAGCAACATCCTCAGCGTGGCAGGCAACCTCATCAACAACGGTTCGATCGAGAATAACCCCGGTTGGCTTCTGACTGTCAATGTGGCAGGAAATGCGATCAACAACGGATCCTGGAGCAACTATTCCTTGAACCTGAACGGAACCGAAACCCAACTGATCCACTTCCCGGCGGGACATGGCTTCAACGGCAGCCTGTTAACCGATACCGATAACAGTTCAGCGCTGACCGTCGATTGCGATACCTATTTCCAGGGGGTCAACCTTACCTTGAACAACAGCAGCCTGATCCTGACCGGGGGATATGACCTCCACCTGGATAACTGCAATCTGAATGGCGCTGCGATCCAATCCGACGAGACCAGTATACTGGATATGACCTCCGGCGGTAGTATCGCCAACTGCAGCTTCCAATCCATCACCTTCGACGGGACAGTGATCCTGACCACTGGGATCACGGTTGCCAACAACCTGGTCAATAGCGGCACCCTGCGCAACCAGGGTTCCTCGATGCATGTCTATGTGAACGGATTGCTAACCAATCAGGGCAGCATCACCAATTATGGGGGATATTTACTTTATGTGCATTGCTCCGGGCATCTGGTTAATAGTGGCAGCTTCGATATCTACCAGCTCTATTTCGATGGAGCTTCGGCGCAGCAGCTCACCAACACCGGAACCCTGGGGGTGAGCATCATCACCGATAGCAATGCCGCCAGCCCGGTGATCCTGAACACCGACCTCTGGCTCACCAACACCAATGTTGACCTGAACAATGCCACCCTGATCCTGAACAGCGGTACCCGCACCGGGAAAACCCTGAACCTGAGCGGAGGATATCTGTCGAATGCTGTGGTGGTAGGTGGAAATGGTGCCAAAGTGGTGATGGGCAATTCCGCCTATTTGGGTAACTGCACTTTCGACGAGATCATCTGGGAAGGCACCGTGTATGTTCAATCGAATGTCGTGGTGGAAAATCTGACCAACAACGGCACCCTGATGAACCGGAATGGAGTTTCTCCAATCCTTACTGTGAATGGACAGTTGTATAACAGCGGCACTGGAACGATCGCGAACTATCCGGGTTACAATCTCTATATGCACCTGTATAGCGACCTTTATGACCATGGCATTCTCAGCAACCACACCCTGAGTTTCAGAAGCAGCTCCGACCAGCAGATCTATCAGGGCGCCACGGCGGATACCATCCGTTGCTCTTACATTCAAAAGACCACCAGCACCGGAAATCTGATCATGCTTTCGGACCTGGTGTTGAAGAATTGCATTCTTTCCTTGAACAACAGAAGCCTGATCATGCAGAGCGGACGAACCAGCCACGACCTGTCCCTGTATGGTGGCTATATCAACAATGCCTATCTGGATTCGGACAATTTCAGCACCCTGTATATGGCCAACAATGCCTATCTGGGCAGCGGGGTGTCCGGGAAAGACCTAACCTTCGAGGGAACGGTGATCTTACGAAACGATGTCTATTTTGACAATCTGGTGAACAATGCCGTCATCATCAATGGAAATGGCTACAACACCACTCTGAATGTCTATGGCAGATTGGACAATTATGGTACCATCACCAAATATGCAGGTTATTCAATGTATCTGAAGTTGTATGGCGATCTCTACCATTATGGCTATCTGGACTGCTCCCAGCTCAACCTCGCCGGCAACGCCGACCAACAGCTCTACCAGGCTCCCGGCGCCGATGACTTCCGCTGCCCGAGCATCGTCAAAACCACCACCAGCGGGGATGTGGTAATGCTTTCCGGCCTGAGACTGGTGAATTGCTATCTCAGCCTGAACAACCGGAATCTGGTGATGCAAAGCGGCGGAACCGATCACAGCCTCAGCCTGGACGGGGGCTACATCGTATCCACCTATCTCTCCTCCCCCGGAAACAGCATCCTGAATCTCTCCAACGGAGCCTACCTGAATGGCATCAGCGGTGGCAACCTCACCTTGCAGGGATCGGTATTGCTTCAGGGGAGCTGCAATTTCGGCTCCCTGGTCAATTATGCCTATGCCCGAAATCGCCCCAACTATAGCCCAAATCTGTATTTGAGCGGCAACCTGGTCAATTATGGCACCTTCCACAGTGACGACTATAACCTGTATTTGTATGTGGCCGGGAATCTGACCAATCACGGCACTCTTTCCAACTACCGAATCTATCTGAACGGAACCGAGGACCAGAATGCGCAGCTCAACGGCACCGAGACCATCACCTACCTCACCCTGAATTCCAATATTGGCAATGCAGCCTGGTATCGCAATGGAGTATACAGCGGCAGCACCGGAACCGCTTTGAACCTCACCATGGGCGATCCCAACCTCTATGGCGCCTGGCAGCCCTATGTGAGCAGCACCAACACCTGGGGCAGGATCATCACCATCTCGCCCCTGGGAACCCTGGAACCGCCTCAGAACCTGATCATCGCCACCCATCCGGACGGGATCAGGCTCCAATGGAACCAGGTGCCCGGTGCCACCAGCTACACCATCTATGCCTCCCTGAGCCCCTCCGCGGGATTCACGGTCCTGCTGGAGAACATCACCGATCCCGATCCCGGGGACGGCATCGTGGCGCAGATCCTGCCGGCTACCCAAGACCGCAGGTTCTTCCGCATTACCGCCAACAACTGACCCTCCTGGCTCGCATCAGGAGTTTGAAGCCCGGAACGGAGCCGAAAGCTCTGTTCCGGGTTTCCTTTCTCTGAAGGGTTTCCGGTACGGGCACCGCCCTCTCCCCCCTCCCTGCCCGGGAGCGGACAGCCTGGACTCAGAATGGGATCATCCCGCATTAACGGCTGTTGATCCCGGGATGTCCTTCCCAAATCATACCCTTGGTAATGAAGATTATACTTGACAGGACTTTTTGAGAAATATATGTGGGATTAGAGTTCAGAAAAAACAGAATCAAGAGGAGTAACCAATGAGGTATCTGCTATTGATGGCAGCAGCTTTGGTGATGTGTATCGCTCTGGTCTCCTGTGAGCGCTCCAATCCGGTGGCACCGGAGATCAGCCTCGCAGCTCAGCTCAGTTTCAGCGAGGAAAAGATCGATCTGCCCGGCGGGGAGTATATCTACCGCCAGGGTATCCAGGTTATATCAGAGCTGGCGGAGGGGAACCAGTTCTCCTGGCGGGTGCGCACCCATACCGGCAATCCCCTTCCCGGAACCTGTTGCGATGAAGAAGGATGGCTGTGGTTCAGGTCCGCCGGTGCCGATCCGGAGCTTCCGCTATCCGAACCTGGGGCGCATCGCAGCCTCTGGACCACTGCAGCGGGGCTGGATTTTGATCTCACTTCGCAGGATGGCAGTATCCTGAATCTGGTGACCGGGGTGGAGGTCCGGGTGAAAACTCCGCAGGGTAGGATCACGGAGCACTCCTCCCCTTTTCGCAGCAGCCGGATCATTTCCAGCCAGATCTCGGTTCCCTTCGCCAATGGCGATAACACTGGCTGCGGGATCACCTTCCAGATGCAGGAAACGATCGGGGACATCTATGTGGAGGGGCTCTATGCCGATCATTTCATGTATCGGCTGAATATTCTGGATGCCAATCTGCAGGTGGTTTCCAGTGGCATCTGGTATAGTTCTCTGGAGAGTCCGGACCTCCGCAGGGTGGTGCTCAATTCCAGCTCCACGCCGCAGCTTGCGCCCAATACTAGCGATACCTTCACCCAGTTTGAGATGTATGTGGTCACCCGCCAGGGCATCCAGGAAGCAGACACCCACAGCGTTCATTTCCGCGCTTTGGAGAGCTTTGCGCCGGTGACCAATATCTATTCCCAGCAGCTTTGTGGCCTGGGACAATACCACTATAGCATCAACCCCGAGTATGAACTCAACGGATGGGAGCTGATCCCCGCCCACGGCAACAAAAAGAACCGCCGGCTGTGGGATAACGACGGCACCTGGGAGGCGATCAATTCCCCGGATTTCAAGTTTTATCTCCACTTCGGCTACAAAGGGCAGTATGGAATGATCCTTCCGAACGGTGGTGTTTATATATCCAACAGCCCCTTCGACAATGAACTGAACATGGTGCAGAACGAGCAGGGGGTGTGTTATTACTCCAGCATCGAATTCTATGACCTGCGCCTGAACGGAGCGCCCTTTCCAGCCCTCGGGCAGTTCGTCGCCCCCTTTCTGGTAACCGATACCGACGGAACCACCTGGCTGCGGGTGCGCAACCTCAACCGGGAAGCCAGCCGCCTGACCCTGAGCGGGCTTGCTGACGGTTTGCACCAGCTGGAGGTGAGGGCGGTGGATTCCCAGGGCGTGTATGATCCCACCCCGGCGATGGCAAATATCCATCTCTTTCCCTTCAAACCCTGGTCCCAGCGCAGCGGCATCCTGGTGATCGACGACACGCCCCACAACAGTTCACTTGCTCCGGAAACCGTGGTCAACACCTTGTATCTGAACTCTGTGCCCACAGGTTATGGGCCGGTGGACTGGGTGGAAGTGGATGCCTACAATACCTATGGCAGCGTCCGCTCTACTCAGCTGCAGAACTACAAGGCGGCGCTATGGTTTGCCGATAATCCGTCCGCCCCGGTCAATCTGTTCTATAATGTGGACGCCCTGGAATTCTATCTGGGCAATCAGGGTCGGCTGGTGATCAGTTCCACGAACAAACTGGCCACCTCGCTGGAGGGACTGAATCTTTACACTGGCGATTTCGTCTCAGAACGGCTGGGGCTTGCCCAATCCTCCGCTTGGGGCATTCTCTCCAGCAGCCTGGCCACCAATTCCTTTTTTGTTCAAGCAGTCGGCCTCAATGGACTGAGCGATATCGAGCTCAACCTCACCAGCCCCTTTAATGCTCTCGTAAACGCCCGCCAAGGGCTGTCCACCATCACCTACTTCAATCCGGAGACTGGGCTGGACTTCCTCTATGGTTTTGGCTGCAAAGCGGTGGACGCACCCGTTTACCCACCCACCCAGGAGCAATATGACCTCTATTCCTCCAAATTCGTGGGCTATCGCCATCAGCAGAACGGCGCCAGCGTGGTGCTGCTGGGATTTCCGCTCTCTTATATGGAACCAGCCGACGTGGCAGTGGGGCTAAGCCAGATCTTCGCTGAACTGATCGGCAGAGGGAGGATCAGATGAACAAGCTGTATCTCATCCTGCTGGCCACCCTTGTCCCTCTTGGCCTCTTTGCCCTGCCTGCAGAAAAGGAGGACGCGCCCAAAGCACTGTTCAACGCCACCCATAGCGCTGGCAGCATCAGATTGGACCTGAGCAACTATGGTACCCTCAAAAACATGATCTATCCCGTCTCCAGCGGAACCAAGCTGCTCTATATGGGCAGCCCCTGGATCTCCGCCAAGCGCTATCGGCGCAACGCTACAGGAGAATTGCTCTACTGGCTGGCAGTAAACCCTACGGCAGACAGTTCACAGGTGATAACGCAGGACGATCCGCTGTGGAATCCTTCGCTGAAGGTGGTGGTGGATACGCTCACCACCGTGGGCTATGACGGCGACAAAGATCTCTATGAGCTGCTGCCGGCGCATAATCCGCTCAGTTGGCAGAATCCTTTTTACCAGGAGTTCAATTCCCACGACAGAGTGCTCACCAGCATCCTCGGCTATCCAGCGCCGCGGGAATTCATCTTTCCCGATCCCCAGGGGAATTACTGTTATTCGATCGCCCAAGACCAGACCTTTGGCACTCCCGGCTTTGAGACACTCTCCGCCTATTATTATGACTTTTGCCCCTTTGGCACTCCGGGCGATCGTGATCTGGGCGCTTCCCGCTCCACCAGCCACCATTATCCGTTGGGCCTGGCGGTGCATCAGCAGAGCTATGCCTGGAATCTGCAAAACCATGACCGCTTCATCATCCTGAAGCGGATCATCTACAATACCTCCCTGGTGGATACCCTGTTCGACCTGGCCGTGGCAGAATTCGTGGATGCGGACATCATTCCCGGTAATTATGACGGCAGCGGCGCAGCGGACGATGTGAGCGGTTATGTGAAGGGAACCGGCTACGAATTTGCCTATTCGAGGGATTTCGACTTCGATGGCGGGCTGACACCTAATTACTTGGGCCATAAGATAATGGTTCCCTACCATGAGCTGAACCACACCGCCTGGTTCTGGAAGCTGGGTGACGGACCCGATGACTTCAATCCTTATGCATTGTTCCCCTATTATGCGCCCCGGCAAACGGCAAACGAAAAATACTGGCTGAGCACGGGACGGCAGGCGAATTACAGCAAATTCCTACCCCTGCGCCCGGAGCAACCGGATGTGATGGAATATGAACAACCAGCCCCCAATGACACGCGCTTCCTGAATGGAGTTTATGGCGCGCAGCCCACCCCCGCCGATCCCGATCCCCAGGGACGGCTGCATCTGCTGCCCGGGATGGGCAAGGCCATTTATTCCATCTATTTCACCGGCAGCGACCTGAATGATCTCAAACAGCGTGCCCAGTTGATTGAGAGTTTCGTGATGAGTGGCTGCGATCTGGGAAACATCACCGGGCTCACCTGCATTCCCTATCTCAAACCCATCCAGATGACCTATCCCGACACCTTCACCCTGAACTGGAGTTCCTACACCGATCCCGCCTGGTTCGAAGTGCAATACAAGGCCTTCGACGCCCCGGCCTCCACCTGGAGCGTGATCCAGATTGCCGGAAGCCTGCGCACCCACACCCTGACCGGAATGGATGCCGACACCTGGTACCAGATCAAAGTGGCAGCTGTCTACAATCCAGGCCCCGAGGAAGTGTATCTGGAAAGCGACACCAAGCTGGTGAACCTCAACCACCCCACCGATTCGGACAGCCCGGAGCTGACCTTCCCCCCTGCAATGAAGGTTTTTCCCAATCCCTTCAATCCGAGCACCACCATCGAATACCGGCTCTCCGCAGCGGACCATGTGCAGCTTTCGCTTTACAACCAGCGCGGTCAGTTGGTGAAGCACCTGCTTGCGCAACAAAAACCGGCCGGACTACATCGCCTCAGTTGGGACGGCACCGACGCCAGCGGCAAGCCCTGTGCCAGTGGAGTATACTTCCTGAAACTAACCGGTGCCAGGCACTCGGAGGGTGCCAAACTGCTGCTTATGAAGTGAGCCGGAGTAAAAGATAAATCCTGGGAAAAGCGAATCCGCATAAAAAAGCATTGACAAAAAACTGCGCTGCGTTTCTGCTATGTTCAAATCATAATTGCCATAGTTGAAATGGTTTAGCCCAATAATCAAAGCGAGGTGTGTATGCCGCAACTGCCCCTGATCTGGTATTTGGCGCCACTGGGTTCGATCAGTGCCTTGATTTGTGCTTACATTCTATACCGGACCGTCAAAAGCAGCGATCCTGGCAATGCCCGGATGATCGAGATCGCCGGATTCGTGCGCGAAGGCGCCTTTGCCTATCTGCGCCAGCAATACAAGGGTGTGGGAATCTTCTTCGTGTTTGCCTTTGCGCTGTTGCAGTTTCTGGCACACGGACTGAAGGTGCTGGACCCGATGATCCCTTGGGGATTCCTCAGCGGGGGTGTGATGAGCGCACTGGCAGGTTTTATTGGCATGAATACCGCCACCATGGCTTCCAACCGCACGGCCCAGGCCTGTTCCGAAAGCTTGGACAAAGGTTTGAAACTTGCTTTCCGCGC
>CAZVXK010000006.1:14632-22739 GCA_964631665.1 uncultured Candidatus Cloacimonadota bacterium
GCCACCATCGCCGATAATGTGGGCGACAACGTTGGCGACGTGGCCGGAATGGGTGCCGACCTCTATGAGTCCTATGCCGGTTCGATCCTGGCAACGGCCGCCCTGGGGATGTCTGCCGTCCTGCAGATCTCAGCCCGGCATCCCCAGATCCAAGCCAGCCTGTTCAATTTCATCGCCGCACCCATGATCCTGGCTGGAATCGGAGCGTTGCTTTCCATCATCGGCATCTTCATGGTCTCGGTGCGGGAGAATGCCCAGCTTAAGGAACTGATGGGAGCTCTGAACAAGAGTGTGTATGTGAGCTCGATCCTGATCGCCGTGGCTTCCTTTTTCATCACCCGGATGCTGCTGCCCCGAGAGTATTACTTCGGCATCTTCCTCTCCTCGGTGATCGGGCTGGTGGCAGGTGTGCTGATCGGATACTTCACCGAAATCTTCACCTCCCACAGCTATAACCACACCCAGAACATCGCCAAACAGGGGGAATACGGCTCCGCCACAGTGATCTTGGAAGGCATCTCCGTGGGCATGAAATCCACCATGGCACCGGTGATCGTGATCGTGCTGGGCATCATCTTTGCCTTCACCATCAGCCGGGGCTTCGAAATCGTGGAGATGGGACTGTATGGCATCGGGTTCGGTGCCGTGGGCATGCTGGCGACCCTGGGAGTAACTTTGGCCATGGACGCCTTTGGCCCCATTGCCGACAATGCCGGTGGCAATGCCCAGATGTCCTATCTGCCCAAGGAAGTGCGGGAACGCACGGATAACCTGGATGCCGTGGGCAACACCACCGCCGCCATTGGCAAGGGTTTTGCCATCGGTTCGGCCGCCCTCACTGCCATGGCTCTGCTGGCCGCCTATCTGGAAAAGGTGCGGGACGCCTTTGCGCTGATGGCGGAGCAGCTGAAAGATGTGCAATATCTCACCATCAATTATGGCGGTTTCTCGGAAAAGGTGGATGCCTCCCAAGCCACCTTGCTCAATTTCATCGAATATTACCAGATCAACCCCCTCAACCCCAAATTCCTGCTGGGCATCTTTGTGGGAGCGATGGTGGTGTTTGTGTTTTCAGCGCTCACCATCAAGGCGGTGGGACGCGCCGCCGGCAAGATGGTGAAGGAAGTGCGCCGCCAGTTCACCTCCATGCCGGGAATCCTGCAGGGCAAGACCAAGCCGGACTATGCGCGTTGCGTGAAGATAAGCACCCAGGGCGCTCAACAGGAGATGGTGTTGCCTGCCATTTTGGGGATCGCCACGCCGATCATTATTGGACTGATGTTTGGCGTGGCAGGAGTGTTGGGAGTTCTGATCGGTGGATTGACCACCGGCTTTGTTACCGCAGTGATGATGAACAATGCCGGCGGCGCCTGGGACAATGCCAAGAAATTTGTGGAAACTGGCGAGCATGGCGGAAAATCCTCACCCACCCACAAAGCCACCATCGTGGGCGACACCGTGGGCGATCCCTTCAAGGATACCGCCGGACCCTGCATCAACATCCTGATCAAGCTGATGAGCATGGTCTCCATCGTCTTTGCGGGATTCATCGTAACCTATTCCCCCCGCATCGAAAGCCTCTACACTCCCAAACCAAAGTTACCCCTGGAAAGGGTGGAAAGCACCGGGACGGACACCCCGGATCTGCAACAGCGCTGAAACCTCCTTACAAATAGATCAGCTGAAACTGCCGCCCGCTATCAGCGATTTCCCGCAGCCGGCTGCAGGCTGCTGCGGTATTCGAACTCGCGCTGGATATCCTCCCACCGGAAGGGGATGCGCAGATATTCTCCCTTCAGCCACAGCGGCACCTGATCGGTAAGGCCTTCGCTGCCCACCCAACCATCCTGTCCGCCCATCAGCACAAAGTAGTTCTGGGTATCGTCATTGAGGAAGGCGGCAAAGCGGGCATTGGCACCATAAAACGATGTAGTCTTGCGGTTTGACAGCTCATGGGCGGTTTTCATCAGGGAATTGGTGGTTCCCCCCGCCGGATAATCCCCATAGCGGAAGCGATTGCCGATCAGGGGAAGGTTGCCCAGGTTGTGTTTGACCTCCAGGCGGTGCATCTCACCCCAATTCCTGTACTTACGGCTGTCTTTCGTTACCCGCTCCAGGGCTTTTAGCAAGTGGGGGGAAAGCGATCCCGGATCAGCCTCCTGCACATCGGTAAGCAGGTGGTTGAACAACTGGTCGGAGCCCAACAGGCTGTTGCCCAGTTTTTTACCATACAGTTCCCGGTAATAGGAACGGGCAAAGTGATAGGTCAGGATCTGGAACAGCACTGGTTCCTGCTGTTCCGCCCGGTAGTGCCCGTCCCAGTTATCCAAAGCCAGGGCAAGCTCCTGATAAGGGGCGGCCTGGCCTTTCAGATTGCGGATGGCTGAGGCAAAGGCCCTGGCCGCAAGCTGGGCGGAACGGACATAGGTGTCGGTGTGCAGGGCGGAGATCAGCTCCAGATCGATCCTATCCACCTCCGCCAACAGTTCCTGCATCCTCTGGATGCGATCGTTCGCGGAAAAGAAAAAGCCCAGGGGCACCTCTGCCTGCACGGGCAGATTGTTTGCCGAAGCCACGAAACCCTCCTCCGGAGCGAAGATGTCCGGTAGTTCGGTGGAACTCAGGAAGCCCTGCCAGGCAGCCTGGGGATCGGAAGCCGGGAAACTGAGCGACTGCGGCCTTTGGTAGCCGCGCTTGGGAATCCTGACCGCCGGAACCAGCCCGATATTGCCCTCCACATCTGCATAAAGGTAGTTCTGCCCGGAAACTGCGTAACCGGCAAAGGCATCCTGGAATTCCTCCCAATCCCCCGCCCGGTTCATCAACAGCGCGCTGTGTATCTCATCGCTGGCTTCGTGGCCAACCCAGCGCAGGGCATACACGCGATCCTTCACCCCCAGCAGCGCCGCATCCGAGATCACGGGACCCCATTCCGATCGCCGCAGGGTTACTTTCTTATCGAACCAGCCCTTCACCTGAATGCGCCGGGTGCTGCTTTCCAATCTGCCGCTTTCCTCTTCCCCCAGTTCATAGAGATCGCTGCTGGCGGCGCGCATATTTGTACCGCTGAAGGAGATGCGCTCATTCCGGCCGATCAGCACCACCGGCAGGCTGGGAAACATCAGCCCCAGCACATGGTAGGAAGGGCATTCATAGCCCGCGATCAGCCACATGTTGGGCAAACCCAGCCCCAGGTGCGGATCGCTCACCATCACCGCCGATCCGTTGCCGGATTTTCCCTGCGCCACGGCGAAGGCATTGCTGCCGGAACGAGAAAAAAGCGAAAACATAGCCTCAGGATGCTGCCCCAGCTGCACCGAATGGGCGTGCTGCCCATCCCCGCCGCCAGTATCTTCTGCCAATATCTTACCCAGGCGGGATCTTCCTGCAGTTTCAGATAGCTGAACCAGTTAAACCAGTTCACATCGGCGCTCACCAGACGCCCCATCCGGATGACATCGTTGACCGTCCAGGGCTGCGGTGTCAGTTTCAGGGCTTTGAATTCCATAGGCAGATCGGACACCGTGTTTTGATAATGGTTCACCCCACGCACAAAATCGCTCAGCCACTGCTTGGTTTCCGGCTCCAAAGCGGCTTCGATGCTGTCCACGGCGACAAAGATGTCCATCGCCAGCAGCAGATGGTCGATCCGGGTGCCAAAAGGCCCGATATGGCTGGCAACCCGGCTTTGCACCACTTCCCGGAACAGCGCCATCTGCCCCAGCCTGAGATGCGCGTGCACCAGCCCCAGCGCAAAGGCGCAGTCCGCATCGGTTTCAGCCTTGATGAAGGGCACCAGATGTTCGTTCCAGCGGATCTCCACCGGAGCCTGCAAGGGAAGGTCGGTGGTGGGAAAAACCGCCATCCACTGTTCAAAACTGCGGGGCAGGGGCTTGGAACGCACCAGCGAGCAGGAGGCCAGGAGCAAAGCTATAACCAATAATATCAGAAGACGATAAATGAGAGTGTTGTCCATAATTCACCTGATCTCAAAGACAAGGGGTTCCCGCTCCACCGGAAGGGGGCTGATCTGATAGGCAGCCCGGATCAGTTCCGCCACTTCCTCCCCCTTGCCGGGATGGTTGGAAAGCACTGTCCCGATGCGTTCTCCGGCTGTGATCTGGTCTCCGGTCTTGGGAAAGAGCAGGGCTCCGGCTCCATAATCGAGCCGGTCGCCCACCTTCATCCTGCCGGCATTGATGCGCACCAGGGCATAACCGATGGCACGGGAATCAATCTGGTGGACAAATCCGGTTTCCCGGGCAATGATGGGAATTTCGTGGCTGACGGTTCCCAGCAGGCTGGGATCGTCGATCACCCGGGCATCGCCACCTTGAGCGGTGATGATCTCCTCCAGTTTTTGCAAAGCTTTGCCCGAGGCAACCACACTGTCGATCATGCCTTTAGCTGCTTCAGGATCGGCAGCCAGACCGGAGCTGAGCAGCATTTGCGTGGTCAGGGTGGTGGTCAGCTCCTTGGTGTCCGGTTCCAGGTTTCCTTTGAGGTAGGCGATCGCTTCCGCCATTTCCAGTCCGTTGCCCACGGCTTTGCCCAAGGGGGAATTCATGTTGGAAAACACCACCTTCACCTTCTGCCCAAAGCCCTTTCCGGTATGAATAAGTAGCTCCGCCAGTTCCCTGGCCCGGCGCAGGTTTGGCATAAAGGCGCCGCTGCCGATCTTGAGGTCGATCACCAGATGCCGCGCCCCTTCGGCGATCTTTTTGCTCATGATGCTGGCGGTGATCAGTCCCGGGCTTTCCACGGTGGCGGTAACATCACGCAGGGCATAGATGCGTTTGTCCGCCGGCACCAGCTCCTCGGATTGCCCCACCAGGGCGCAACCGTGCTTTTCCACCAGGGCTTTGAACTGCGCCATGCCGAACTGGGTGTTGAATCCGGGAATCGATTCCAGCTTGTCCAAAGTGCCGCCGGTGTGGCCCAGCCCGCGTCCGGAGATCATGGGCACGGTCAGCCCCAAAGCTGCGGCGATCGGAGCCAGCATCAGGCTGATCTTGTCCCCCACCCCGCCGGTGGAGTGTTTGTCCGCCACTTTCAGGTCTTCGGGAAAGCTGAGTGTCTTCCCGCTTTCGATATAGCTGCGGGTGAGGGCTGCGATCTCGGGATCGTTCAGGCCCTGAAAATAGATCGCCATCAGTAGCGCGCTCATCTGGTATTCCGGGATGGAACCATCCAGAAAACCCTTGATGAAGAAAGAAATCTGCTCTTCGGACAGGGCTGCGCCATTGCGCTTGGCAAGGATCAATTCGACCGGATTGGCTGATGCCATGTTAAACCTCAGTTAACCACAAATTTTTCACGGATATAGCCGCTGAAAATGTCCATCACCCACACCACCAGCGCGATCAGCCACATGATCAGCCCCACATTGCGCCAGGCCAGCATCTGATGCTGCTGCTGCAGTGCCAGTCCGATGCCGCCGCCGCCCACGAAGCCCACTATCGTGGCCATGCGCACATTGATGTCCCACCGGTAGATGGTGAAGGCCAGATAAGGCGCCAGGATCTGGGGTGCCACGGCATAGCGCCACACCTGCATGGTGGAGGCCCCGGTGGCTTTGACCGCCTCCACCGGGCCCGGATCGATATTCTCGATCTGCTCGGAATAAAGCTTGATCAGCGAGGCGATGGAATGGATCCAAAGCGCCAGCATGCCCGCAAAAGGACCGATCCCCACCCATACGCAGAAGATGATCGCCCACACGATCGCTTCGATGGAGCGGAAAATGGTGGCCAGGGTGCGGATCAGTACATAGGTGATCTTGCCCGGAAGAGAACTGAACATCAAATTCTTGGCGGCAAAAAAGCTGAATACAAAGGCAAAGGGAATGGCGAAAACAGTCGCCAGCAGCGCCAGATAGATGGTTTCCACCAAGGCTTGCAGCATCGGCACCAGCTCCTTGGGATTGGGGTTGAAGATGCCGCTCAGGATCGACTCGGTGTTCTGGGCCTGAGTGAAGAATGCCACCGGCTTCACTTCCACGATCACCCAGCCCATCAGGAAACTGACCACCAGAGCCACCACCATTTCGATCTTCCACAGGATCCCGCGTGCCCGCTGCTCCTCCGGCAACACCAAACGGCCGCCCACACTGGTCCTGCGGCTGGCCGTGATCAGCGCCAGCAGTAGTGGTAAAAGCAGGATCGCCCAGGTCAGCAGCGTCGCTTCGAACAGCCGCAGGCTTAGCCAGGCCAGGCAGGCCACCAGATAGAGCAGCAACAGGTATTCAATGGCAAGGGACTTGATAAATCTCATGGGCGGTACTCTGTAAAACAGCCTGTTACAGTCAAGGGTTTTCTTCGGAAGGGCTGGTGTGGGGGATGCGGTGGTGTGTTAAGAATGATGGTCTGCGGGATTTTCCACCTCCTATTCACTACTATGTGGTACAGATTCTCCTGTCTATTCAAAGCGTTAATCAAGTCTTTATCAAGCGTTAATCAAGCGTTAACAATTAACGCTTGATTAACGCTTGATTAACGCTTGATTAAGATCTTGGAACAAGGAGGAACAGGCAGAAATTTGGGAATTAATTGATGGGCAACATATTGGATAGTGTATGGTGGCCAGTGGGAGAAATAACTGAAATGTAATTTATACACAATCGTACAAAGGCATTTTCGGAGGCAATTTCGGAGTATGATACAAACCGGTTTTCAACCGGTGCAGGACACCAGGCGTGGCGCTTTAGCCCACGTGCGAAGGCCATGACCAACCTTAACCCTAAACCGGTTTCAACCGGTGCAGGACAATAGGCGTGGCGCTTTAGCCCACGTGAGCAATCACCCCCAAACCCTTGATCCAAACCGGTTTTTAACCGGTGCAGGACTTTGAGATCAGATCACCTTCATTCAAAAAATGTGATCGCTCTGATCCGGTAAGTCCGGCACCCATTGAAATGGGTTTGTCCTATATCGGGGGTGGTGGTTCCCCCGCACGTGGATTAAAACACCACGCCTGTTGTCCTGCACCCATTGAAATGGGTTTCTCTGGTGTTGATGGGGTGGTGGCTCCGCTACTCCGAACAAGCAGAGAAACATGCAGAGAAACTACACTGAAAATGGATTTTCGTAACCGATCAATATCAGACGCTATTTGAACTTCGTTGAAAATGGGTTTCCACCCCCGACCATGAAAACACGCTGTTTGAAGTCCATTTGGCCTTTTAATCTGATGTACAAGAAGAGATTGCGAAGGCCAAATGAACTCCAAAACAGCCGTGATAATCATGCAAAAAAAGGACGGACCCGCCCTACGGGCAGATCCGTCCCTAATATCAAACAATCAGGCAGCCAGGCGGCCGCGCAGAGGGTTCAGTTAAGTTTCAGAGCTTTGCGGACTGTGGTGTTGCCGTCCTGCACGGCTTTGATGAAGTAGATCCCCGCCGGGCAGGGTTCATTGAACACGGCTGTGCTATTGGGCTGCACAGAGGTGGTGTGAACCAACTGCCCCTTCAGGTTGTAAACTGAAAGCTGCACCGGAGAGGCAGATTTGGTGTTCACGCTGATGTTCATGCCATCCCGGAAGGGAACCGGATAGAGGGTCAGCGAGATCGCTCCCGGGCTGGGAACGCTTTCATCGGAAGTGCCGGTGTAGGTTCCCCAGAGATAACTGGTTCGGGATTCCGGCACCCAACTTCTGACATCGGGTTCCCAAACTGAATAGTAGCCTACACTGATGTTCTGGTTGGCATCCCACTCCAGATCGTTCCTGGACACATTCATCCAGTCGCCGTCATATTCCTCGTAGATACTGTAATTCAGGGTGTTGTTGGCGTTGTAGAAATAGGATTCCCGGTAGGAGGGATCCCAGCTTCCGACCCAGTCTTCTGTTAATATCATCGAGGGCATGCCACCCACCACATTGCTGCTAAAATCGGTAACAAACATCATAAACGCCATCTGGGGAAGGTAATGGGAAAAATAGGCGATGATATCGGCACCGGTGGTGGTGTCGTTCGGATGCCAGGTATAAGAGGTGCGGCTATCATTGACCCAGGAGGTGGAATCCGGAGAGGTCTGGGCAGTTTCAGTGAGCATCCGCCCCTGGTTGTCCCAGGTGAAGGATATCTTCTCATAAGGCGGTTCTCCTG
>CAZVXK010000006.1:22839-32776 GCA_964631665.1 uncultured Candidatus Cloacimonadota bacterium
TGCCCAGCGGATTTCTCAGGCTTCTGGGAAATGCCGACAGTAATATGGGTAGCAAAACTACGAGTACCAGTAAACTGCGTTTCATCTTTCCCTCCTGTTTGAAACTGGTTTGTTCTTTTGATTATGGAACATGATAGCAAAGTTGTAGTTTTGTTCAAATTCCTTAAAATAATGATCACTTGGATTCACACTATTTGGTGTACTTAGCTATTTGAATTACATAATGTATTATCCACGGTTTCTGTCAAGGAAAAATCGGAGTTTGAACCTGATCCGGTTCCAAAGCTTGTTGGTTCAGCGGTCAGTTCCGGGTATCAGGATCACCTTCCTCCGGCTGCAGTGCCCGCCAGTTTCAAACATGAGCAGATACACCCCCGCGGGCAAGAGTTTTCCGCTCTCGTCCCTTCCGTTCCAGCTATGGCGGAACCAGCCCTCTCCCACACCCTGATTGGCGTAAACGCAGGCGCCGCGGACATTATAGATCTTCAGGCTATAGGGCTGCCTGCCGTCCCTGATGCCCAGTTCCAGATTGAGCAAGCTGGAAAAGGGATTGGGCCAGGTTTTGTGAATGCCCGTAACAACCGGTGCCTGGGTTTCTTCAGGATTGGCGACCACTATCTCATATTCAGCGCTCACGATCTGGCTGGGAGCCCAGTAGGCAAGGTGGGCAAAGGATTTGACCAGGGCGCTTTGGCTGAGGGTGAAGGGTCCGTTGTAGATCGGCGAGGAAGTGGTGGGATCGAGGCCATTCAGGGTGTAGCGGATGGTCGCTCCCGGTGTGGGACAGGTGATCTCCACCTGGATGGCCTGCTCATAGGTTCCCGCTGGAGGTTCGATCAGGGGGTCTTCCACGGTGCCGGTGATCAGATAAGCGGCACTGGTGATGTTCGAGGGCTGCCACCCGGTGCGGAATGCCCGGGCCCGGATGGTGGTCTGGCTTTGCCCGGGAAGTTGGATCGGTTCGGTATAGAGTGGAGAACCACCCTCGGGATCGGGTGTGCTGCCATCCAGGGTGTAGTGGATATAGGAATTTGGGGTGGGGCAAGCAAGGGTCACGGAGATGGGGGCGGTGTAGTTCCCCCCACCCGGGGAAAAGGTGGTTTGAATCACTTGCAGAGTGTAAGTGGCAGTGGCAATAGGGCTGGGCTCATAGCCGTCGCAATAGGCTCGGGCCTTGATGGTGGTGGATTCTGTGAGGTGAATGGGAGCAGTATAGAGGGTGGAATCCTGGTCGGGATCGCTGCCGTCGGTGGTGTAACGGATGCTGGCACCGGCTGTGGAACAATTCAGCATTACATCCGGCTCATAGGTATAAAGCCCCTGCGGCGGGGTGAAGGTGGGCTGAGCTGCCACCCAGTTAGGAGCAAATACGATCTGCAGCTCGGTGAACATCACCTGTCCCCCATCATTGGCAGGATGGTAAGGAGGGGAAATGGCATTGGCGCCCCAGGTGGTGTCGTTGTAGAACATCAAGCCCAACTTGCCCACCGGTGCGTCTCCCTGCATGCCGGTATAGATCACCTTGTCCGCCGGATAAACCCACATGGGCTTGAGGCCGGCAAATTGCGGAATCTCCACATTGTTCAGGGAGATCGGCTCCAGCCAGGTATCACCGTTGTCCGGTGAGACGGAGATAAAGATCTCGGGAGTGTTGGCATAGGCGGAATAGGGATCAACTCCATAATAGTTGAAACGGCGTGCCCGGTAGGAATTCTGCCATACCGCCGCCATCATGCCCTGGGGATTGGCTTCGGTAACTTTGATGTTGTTGTAACGGAACATCATGGCATCATTGTGCGCGCTGGCGTCCCAGTGGGGAAAAGGCCAGTCGGTAACGATGTTGGGGGTTACTCCGCCAATGTAGTAATCCACTTCCCCCCAAGGGGGTTCGATGTCCCAGGGCTGATACCAGGGCGAAAAGGTGTTGTCCGGATCGCAGCGGGGGTGGATCTCCACCACTTCGATGGTGTTGGCGGCGGGATCATAGACAAATTCCTTCACAAATTGCAGGTTGGGATAGTACCAGTCGGGAGTGGTCAATCCCCAGATGCCGGGGATGTGCAGCCGGCCCAGGTTATCCACCGTGGCATTGAGGTGGCCGCTGTTCATGATCGTCCAGGTGAGGTCGGCATCGGCATAAGGAGCTCCGGAGGGGCCTTCAAAATAGCCGGCGGTTCCCCCCGGCAGGGCAGGTAGATTCCAAGAGGGCAATGAACTGGTGGCTGACACCCGGCTCCAGGTTCCCATCCCGTAATTCGGGCATTTATATACATCCAATTCTGGCATGGCGGCAGCGGTCTGACGGTAGCCGGCAAGATAGAGATTGCCGCTGTTGTCCGCCACCAGGGAATAGTTGACCCGGTATTGGCTGCCGTCCACATTCCAGTTGTTCAGTTCCGGAATGCTGAGGTAGCTCCAGGCGAGGATGTTTCCATTTTCAATGTCCATGGCGTTGAAATCCGCCCGGGCGATGTAGGCATTCGAAGCCAGGGAACCGCCATGCATCACTGAGTTTCGGCCCAATACATAGATACGGCGTTTGCCGGTCAGTGGAGAAGGGCCGATCACGGCAGTAGGCCAGACAAATTCGTTGTCCGTGGTGGTGATGTCATTGGGTGCGGTGATGCTGATCGGGTTGTCGATCACGTTGACGATATCGTTGAACAGCCCCGATATACCAGCGATGAAGGCATCCGATACCAGCTGTATCTCCAGCTGGGGATCGGTGTCCCCATTGGCATTCCAGGCATAGAAAGGCTTGCCGGAAAGCGGGTCCACCGCCAGGGTGGGGAAGCCTTCGTTGTTCGTGATGGTAGAGATTTCGGTGTTGCTCAATACCACGCCCTGTGCCGTGAGATAGCAGTAAAAAACCCTGCGGCTGGCAGTGGCGGTTCGTTTGCCGTGGTAGGTCATAAAATAACCTCCCCCGGCGGAGGTGGGCACCACCCTCAGGGGCAGGCTGTGGTAGCTGCCGATCATATAGTCGTAGTAACTGTTGATCACGGTTACGGGCAAAACGGAAAAGGTGAATTGGGGTGGATCGCGGTGGATGATTACACCAGCAGCGGCAGGCAGTTCACGGGGCAACAATCCCTGCGGCAGTGGTGTTTGTGCCAGTGCCGGAAGCAGTACTGCCAGGCAGAGCAGCACTCCGGCACAGCCAAGTTTCCTGAGCATGGTTGGTCTCCTTGCGTCAGATTGAATTATTTCTAACCAAGAGGGAATTCCGCCATCTGTTGCGGCATCGCCTCCTCTTTGTTTGATTTCTGGCTTCCAATGGATACAGCATTTTCCCCGCCAATTAATCTGTCAAGTTTAATCCCTCCCCCTGGAGAAAAGGCTGGCAGCAGGTTTCAAGATTTTGCTTGCCGGGAAAAGCAGGTGTAAAAAAAATGTTTTTTCGTATGATGTGCTTTGCCTTGACCACACATCAGCACCTTAGTGAATGAAGATTGTTTAAGGAGAATACAATGAAAAAGCTGTTACTTATCATAGCCGTGACCGGCGTGGCTTGCTGGGTGCAAGCCCAGACGCTGTTGTATTATTGGAATTTCAACACCGGCGTGCCGCCCACCGACCAGTCTTGGGTCCAACCCATCGCCGCCACTCAGGGCGACGCCCAGATCACTTACACCTTCACCGAGGCGTTTTCCTTCACGGGAACCACCATCAACGGTGTGGACGGTGAGACCAACGGCGGAAGCTTCTGCCCCCGCGGTGGGCTGGATAACGTAAATAACGGAGCCTACTTCACCCTGACCGCCTCCACTGTCGGATATGACGAAATCATCCTCACCTATCCCACCCGCCGGACCTCCACCGGATTCAGCTCCCAAGAGGTGAAATACACCATTGACGGCACCAATTGGATCACCCGGGAGACCATAGACATCTCCGCCTATGAGAACAACTGGGTCCCGGCCCAGCTGGTGAGCGTGAGTTTCTCCGGGATCGCGGGAGTGGGCAACAATCCCAATTTCGCCATCAGGATCGTGCTCACCGGAGCCAGCTCCGCGGTGGGAAATAATCGCTTCGACAACATCCGCATCAGCGGTTCCGCACAGGGCGGGGTTGCCACGCCCACCTTCAATCCGCCGGGAGGGCAATACTCGTCCCCCATTACTGTAACCATCTCCTGCGCCACTCCCGGTGCCAGCATTTATTACACCACCGACGGCAGCAACCCCACACCCTCCTCCATCCCTTACACCGCCCCGATCCCTCTTTCCACCACGACCACGCTCAAAGCGATCGGAGTCCTGCCCGGAATGGAAAACAGTCCTGTCGCCACCGCGACCTACAGCTTCCCGGTAACGGTGAACAACCTCTCCACCCTGAGAACCATGCCTGCCGACGGCACCACCGTCTACCACGTAACCGGCGAGGTGATCCTCACCTTCCAGCAGACCTTCCGCAACCAGAAATTCCTCCAGGACGCCGGAGCGGGCATCCTGATCGATGACCTGAACGGTGTGAACACCACCGCTTTCAACATCGGGGACGGCATCACCGGCATCACCGGCAAGATCAGCGAGTATGGTGGAATGCTGCAATTCGTGCCCACAGTCACTCTCCCCGCCGCCAGTTCCTCAAACAACCCCATTGTGCCGATCACAGTGAGCTATGACCAGTTGATCAACTCTTTCGACACCTATGAATCCCGGGTGGTGAAGGTGCTGGAAGTGATGTTCGTCAATCCCACCGGCAACTTTGCCAATGGAACCGTCTATGCCAGCTACGATCAGGATTCGGATTTCGACATCCGCACCACCTTCTATGATGTGGACTATATCAACACCCCCATTCCCACCACTCCCAAGGACATCACCGGCATCCCCAATTCCCGCGTGGATGGGGAATACTTCACTCCGCGCTGGCTGAGCGATTTCGAAGATCCGGCGGGAACGGTCTCCGCTCCCACCTTCAGCCCGCCCGCTGGAGTGTATTATCAACCGGTGAACGTAACCCTGAGCTGCGCCACGCCCGGAGCCAGCATCCATTATACTCTGGACGGCAGCGACCCCAACCAGAGTTCGACGCCCTACACCGCACCCATCACCATCAACGGCACCACCACCATCAAAGCCATCGCCTATCTGACCGGATTTCCGCCTTCCGCCATCAGCACGGCGCAATACAGCTTTCCCACTGCCGTCGCAACCCTTGCCGATCTGCGCCTTCTACCCACCGGCGCTGTTTACCGAGTGAATGGAGAAGTGGTGGTAACCTTCACCCAAAGCTTCCGCAACCAGAAGTTCGTCCAGGATGACAGCGCCGGCATCCTGATCGACGATCCCAACGGCATCATCACCACCGTTTACAGCATCGGGGACGGCATCACCAATCTGATCGGCACCCTGACCGAATATGGCGGCATGCTGGAGCTCGTCCCCGTAACCGATCCCGGCCCCCCGAGTTCCATCAATAACTGGATAATCCCCCTGGAGATCACCCTGGCGCAGTTCAACAGTAGCTTTGAGACCTATGAATCCCGGGTGGTGACGATCCAGGATGTGGCCTTCAGCAATCCCACCGGCAACTTCGCCAATGGAACCGTCTATCCGATCCAGGACCAGGGCGGGGCAAACACCGCCAACTTCCGCACCACCTTCTATGACGTGAATTACATCGGCGTGTCGCTCCAACCCTGGCTTCTGAACATCACCGGCATCCCCAATTCCCGCACCGACGGCAACTATTTCACCGCCTGCTGGCTGGAGGATTTCCAGATCGCGGAGCTGCTGCCGCCGCTGGTCTTCAGCCATACTGTCCTGGGCGGCAGCAGCCTGGCCATAACCGTGGGATTCATCGCGCCGAACAACATCACGATACCCGAAGGACTGGCAGACCTGAAAATCTATCGCGACAACGTGGTGATCGCACAAGCCTGGACGCCCGTCCTCGAGCTGATCTACAACGACACCAACATACCCCAGGGAACGCATGTGTATTATGCCACGGCAGTCTATGACACCGGGGAATCCGACCCCACCGAGAGCTTCACCTATATCGTCACCGCCAACCCGGAGGATACGCCTCCGGCGCCGAGGACAGAGCTGCTGGGCAACTATCCCAATCCCTTCAATCCCAGCACCAGCATCCGCTTTTCTTTGCAGGAGGCCGGTCCCGTGAGGATAGATATCTTCAATGCCCGGGGACAGCTTGTCCGCACCCTGGTGAATGAGAACCTGCCCTCCGGAACCCATACTGCGGTTTGGGACGGCGCCGACGCCACCGGGGCCACGGTAAGCAGCGGCGTCTATTACTACCGCATGCATAAAGGCTCCTACAGCAGCACCCGCAAGATGCTGATACTGAAATAAGGAGACAACCACACATGGTAATGCTCAGAAGAATAGGCATCTTCCTGCTCACGAACCTGCTGGTGATGGCGGTGCTGTCCGTCGTCCTCAGCCTGGTCAATATCCCCCGGGATCAGCTCTATGGGCTGCTGCTTATCTGCGCCCTCTTCGGTTTTGGTGGTTCTTTCATCTCACTGCTGCTCAGCAAGTTCATGGTAAAAATGGCTTACCGGGTGCAGTTGGTCAATCGCTCCAACGCCAGCGGCAAAGCGCTGTATTTGTATGACACCATCGAAAAGCTGGCAGCCTATGAGCGCATCAAAATGCCCGAGGTGGGCATCTATCCCTCCCAGGATGCCAATGCCTTCGCCACCGGAGCCTCGCGCAACCGTTCCCTGATCGCCTTTTCCAGCGGGCTGCTGAACAACCTCAATGAGGAGGAGATCGCAGCCGTGGCGGGGCACGAACTCACCCACATTATCCAGGGCGACATGGTTACCATGACCCTGCTGATGGGGATCGTGAATACCTTTGTGATGTTCCTGGCCCGCATCCTGGCTGCCGCATTGGACCTCGCCCTGCGGGACAACCGCGGCCGCGGCGGACTGGGCATTTTTGGTTATATGATGGTGGTGATGGTGATGCAGAATGTGCTGTTCCTGCTGGCCAATATCCCGCTCTGCGCCTATTCCCGCCACCGTGAATACCGCGCCGATGCCGGTTCCGCCAGGCTCACCCAACCTTCCTATATGATCACAGCCCTGGAAAAGATCGGCCGTGCCCATTTCCCCGCCCAGAAATCGGATTCCTATGCCCTGGCCAAGATCAATAACAAGCGCCGGATGTCCCTTTTTGCCACCCATCCGCCGATCGAGGCACGGATCGCCCGCCTGCAGAAAATGATGGTGTGACCCTACTCAACGAACTGCAAATAGATAAGTTTGCCCTGGGCGGATATGGCATCGGCCATGCCCGGGGCAAGACGGTTTTCGTGCCCTATACCGCGATCGGGGACATTGTGGAGGCCCGGATTGTCAGCGAGCGCAGGGATGTGATCTTTGCCCGGGTGCTCCGTTATCTGAGCCGGGGAGAAGAGGTTTCCGATCCCGGTTGTGAAGCCTTCGGGGAGCCTGCTAATTGCGGCGGATGCGATTGGCTGATGCTGCCCTATCAGAAACAATTGCAGCATAAAACTCTGCTGTTGAGGGAACTGATGCGCCATCAGATGCCCCAGGAGCTGATCCAACCGATGCTTGCCGCCCCGGCCAGCGACCACTATCGCAGCAAAACCTTCCTGCCCGTGGGCAGGGACGCCGCCGGCCTGATCTCTGGCATCTTTGAACGCTGGTCCCACACCATCGTGCCCCATCAAAGCTGCCGCATCCATCCTCCGGTGTTCGACACCCTCGCCCGGCGCTGCACCGGGCAGTGTGCCAAAGCCGGAGTTTCAGCCTACGACGAGGAAAAGCACAGCGGCACCCTGCGCCATATCGGCATCCGGGCTTCCTGGGATGGAAGCGCCCTGATGCTGATCCTGGTTACCCGCAGCGCCAAACTGCCCTTTTCCAACCTGTTGGTGAAACAGCTCACCACCGAATTTCCCACCCTCTGCTCCATCGTCCAGAATATCAACCGGGAACGGGGCAATGTGATCCTGGGCAATGAGGAAAAGCTGCTGTATGGCACTCCCTGGTTGACAGACAAGCTGGGCGGGCTCAGCTTCCGGCTGCACTACAAGAGCTTTTGGCAGGCAAATCCAGCCGTGGCGGAACTCATCATTGACCGCATCCGAGCCCTGCTCCGAACGGAAGACAAGGTGCTGGATGCCTATTCCGGCTGCGGTGCCATCGGCCTCTGTGTGGCTGGTCAGGTGAAGGAAGTGGTCTGTGTGGAGGAATGCCCGGAAGCAGTGGCAGACGGTGAATTCAACACCCAACTCAACGGTATTTCCAATGCCGGATTTATCTGCGCCCCAGCCGGATCTGCCCTTCCCGCCTTGCTGGAAGGCTCAGGTGTGCCGGGTGGCGGCAGGTTCGACGCCCTCATCCTCGATCCGCCCCGCAAGGGTGTGGAATCCGCAGCCCTGCAAGCGGTTATCAACGCTCGCATCCCCTTGCTGCTCTACCTGAGCTGCTCGCCCATGACCCTGGCGCGGGACCTCAGGCTGCTCTGCGAGGGAGGATCCTACCGCGTGGAGCTGATCCAACCCTTTGACATGTTCCCCCACACCTGGCACATCGAAACCCTGGCGGTGCTGAGGGCGGAGCAGGAATGAAACTTCGCCTGCTGCTGATCCTGCCGTTGGGGATGGCGCTGCTTTCCTCCTGCCACCTCTCCAATCCCAATGCCGTGGCGGAAAAAGAGATCCGGGATATCCTCTATGACCTCTCCCGTGATTTCAACTGGAAGAACATCGGCGGCATTATGCAATCCGTGCATCCGGATTATCTGCACAACGGCATGTATGATAACGGCTTGCGTGAGCTCTGGCTGGGACGGATGGCGCTGTATGACCTGCTCACCATCGAGGTGCAGTTCATCGATTTCTCCACTGACTATGCCACCGTGCACATGCGGCTGGTCTTCGAATCCGCTGCTTGGGAGCTCACCCTGGTCGAACCCGGCGATAGCGGCGATGTCTCCTATTTCTATTACAGCAACGGTTCCTGGAAGATCCACGGCAACCAGCTCTGGGGATGGTGAGCTTTCCGGCTGACCGAAGCTTCGCCGGGGCGATCCGGTGGTGAAATACCTGTCCGGCAGTGATAAGTATATCCAGAAAAAGCAGATAACAAGTTTGAAAGAAACCATTTTACATTCAAGTATGAGCAAGGGTATTCCAGCAATAGTTCTCCATCTGGTTTGCACTTGAAAACCGAGATGACTCCCGTTAGCAATACGGAATCATTACGGAGTCATTACGG
This sequence comes from uncultured Candidatus Cloacimonadota bacterium, assembly GCA_964631665.1. Classification (GTDB taxonomy): domain Bacteria; phylum Cloacimonadota; class Cloacimonadia; order Cloacimonadales; family Cloacimonadaceae; genus Syntrophosphaera. Next base: position 32,066 of record CAZVXK010000006.1, read on the forward strand.
AGTTAATCCGTAATGACTCCGTAATGATTCCGTATTGGTAATGGGAGAGACAAGTGGTAACAAAGCGTATAACACTACTATTGAGTATGTTGCTTGATCTGGATGTTTTATCTGATTGCCATTTGGACGATAGGGATAGGTGTGTGTCAGTTTGTTTTGCTGGGGTAGGCAGGTTTCTTTGGATGAGGTTTTTCTCTGCAATGGAACTCTTGATTTCCCGGCCCCTTCGCCAGGCAGGATGCCTGGGTTCCTCTTCCCACCGCAGCGCCAGCCATCTTTTCTCTTTCTCTTTACTCTGTCCCTCCGTCCTTCTGTTTCTCTTTTCTCTTTACTCTGTCCCTCCGTCCCTCTGTTTTAAAAAAAGACCATACACCAATCCCAGGCGAGACGCCTGGGTTCCTCTCCCCACCGCAACGCCAGCCATCTTTTCTCTTTCTCTTTTACATGAAAAGCAAGGCTGTTTTGGAGTTCAAATGGCCCACGTAACTTATACATTGACATCAGATTACAAGGCCATTTGGACTTCAAACAATCCGGACTTTTACTGGTCGGTTGTGAAAGCTTTTCATGATGGTTTCTCTTTTCACTTTACTCTGTTCCTCCGTCCCTCTGTTTTAAAAAAAGACCATACACCAATCCCAGGCAGGATGCCTGGGTTCCTCTTCCCATCGCCAGGCAGGATGCCTGGGTTCCTCTTCCCATCGCCAGGCA
>CAZVXK010000007.1:0-7309 GCA_964631665.1 uncultured Candidatus Cloacimonadota bacterium
TTCCTATACCCGCAGCAGGCAAGATGCCTGCATTCCTCTTCCCGCTTCCCAGACATCTATTCACTCATCTCATCTCTCTCATTTTCTCATTTCTCATTGTAAAAAACCCTCTTTCCCTCCTTCCCTCTGTTTAAAAAACTACTCTACATCCACCCTGATTTTCCAGTTGACGCCTGTCCCGGCAAAGAGATTATTGCGTTATGGAACAGATAGCAACCATCCCCAAGGACGATCCGCTGTATCCGCAGCGGCTGATGGAGCTGCCGGATCATCCTGCTGAGCTGTATTGCCTTGGGAATACAGCGATACTAACTACAGACAAGGCCATCGCCATCGTCGGAACCCGGGAGCCCTCGGAAGCCGGCCGCAAGCTGGCTTACGATCTGGGCAGGTTATGCTCTGAACAGGGTTGGCTGGTGGTGAGTGGACTGGCCCGCGGTTGCGACACCGGTGCGCACTGGGGCTGCGTCGAACAGGGGAGACCCACCCTTGCGGTGCTGGCACATGGGCTGGATATGGTCTTCCCGCCGGAAAATGCCGGTTTGGCCAGGGCGATCCTTGAGTCCGGCGGTTGCCTGGTATCGGAATATCCCTGCGGGGTTAAGCCCCTCAAGGAGAATTTTACTGCCCGAAACAGGATCCAAGCAGCTTTGGCGCAGGCGGTCATCGTGGTGGAAAGCGAACTGGAGGGCAGCACCATGCATACGGCCAGGTTCGCCCTGGAGCTGGGACGGGAACTGGCCTGCCTGGTATATGACAAGGTGGTTCCCGAAGCCAGGCTGGAGGGAAATGAGCATCTGGTGAGCTCAGGCAAGGCGGTGAGGCTGGTTACGGAGCAGGATATCAGAGGGTTTTTGGATAAAATCCTCTCCCTGTATGTTTTTCGATCCAAGTGAATATCCAGGATTGTTTAACCGGATAAATCCAGCGAACGACCGGGTGAATCCTGTGTTCCTATGCATCTCCGGCGCTGCTCCTTTCCACCTTTTCTCTCTTGTCTCTTCTCTCATTTCTCTTTGTTAAAACAATCCCCTCTTTCCCTCTGTTTTGTTATCCTGAGAATTTGCTCTTTCTCTTTGGTCAGGCGAGACACCTGAAATTCCTCACACCCTGTGCAGCCTATCGAACCAAGCCCAAGCAGCGCAGCAGCTTATCCCCGTATATCTCCCAGGCTTGATCCGACCGGGGAAGCTCCAGGGTGATGACCGGCAGCCCCAGGTCCTTGCCATACCAGGATCCCAGCGACCCGGGAGTGGAATAGCCCAACGATTCCCGCAGGGGCAGGCCAAGCGCTGTGGCGATGCTTCGGGCTAGAGTTTCGGCAGGTCCGTCATAATTGACGCAGGCCAGGGGCGAATGCAGGGAGATGATGATCCGGGGATTGATCTGCCTGACCAGCTCCAGCAGAACCTGTGTTTCCGGCTCCGAAGCAGGCTGTGCACCATCGTAATAAACGCTTGATGGGTCTCCGACTGTAAAATTGCGGCTGGGAAAGTTCCGGTTCAAATCCACTCCGTTGGCATTGCGCCTGGTTCCCTGTGCCTGGCCGTCCGGATTCAGCAAGGGCAGGACAAACACATCATAACAAAGGGAATCCGGGTTCAGTTCCTTCAGAGATGAGATTAGAGACCCGGCAAAAGCGATGCCTTCCGCTTCATAGCCATGGATGCCCGCGATGATGAGCAGCTGCGGAGCCTCACTTCTTCCAAACCGGTGCAGCCAGATCGCCCGCCCCTGCACAGACCTGCCAATGATCAGCTGGGCACCGGGCTTCGGCAAGCGGAGGCTATCCGTTTGTCCGCCAGGTAGTTCGTGATTCCCTTTAGCAGGGATTGCCTCCCCGCCTTGGATCGGGCCATAGTTGCAGAGGAGGGCGAATCCGATCAGGAAAAAGGCAGGCCAAAATCTCATATCTCTTTCATCCAATCAATACCAAAATTGATCACTTTCTCTGAGAAAGCTCGGATTATGTCAACTGAAATCTGCCCGGCCAACACCCCCTATCAAGAAAGAAATTCTCTCCCCCCTGTTTTTTTCCTTGACTTTGAGGGCTGCCGGCGTTTGGTGGTAACCATCCCTGATGAAAGCAGTGAAAAAGGATAAACCATGGTTGGCATAGTCCGCACCTACACCACCATCGGCATCGATGGACAGCAGCTCACGGTGGAATGCGATTCCGCCGGCACCCAGACCTTTGCCGTGAACATCGTGGGCATGGCTTCCGCGGCTGTGAAGGAAAGCAAGGACCGCATCTTCGCCTCTCTGAAGAACGCCGGCTTTGCGGTGCCGGTGCGCCGTTTCACCATCAACCTCGCCCCCGCCGATATCAAAAAGGACAGCGCCGCCCTCGACCTACCCATCGCCATCTCCGTGCTGCAGACCATTCAGGTTCTGCCGGTGGAGTATCTCACCAAGACCGCCATCATCGGCGAACTCTCCCTGGATGGCAATGTGCGCCCGGTCAATGGTGTGCTCCCGATCGCTTTGGCTGCCAAGCGGGACGAACTGGACGCCATCATCCTGCCCTATGAGAATGCCGAGGAAGCTGCGATCATAGAGGGTTTGACCGTGATCCCGGTAACCTCGCTGCGGGAAGCGGTGAACTATCTGCGGGGTGAGATCAAAATCCCGCCGGCCAGGGTTGACCGGGACAAGATCTTCTCTGTGCTCAACGAATTTCCCCTGGACATGCACGATGTGAAGGGACAATTCCAGGTGAAGCGAGCTCTGGAGGTCTCTGCCGCGGGCGAACACAACCTGCTGATGATCGGGCCTCCCGGCAGCGGCAAGACCATGTTGGCGCGGCGGGTTCCCACCATCCTGCCCGAACTCAATCTGGACGAGGCTTTGGAAGCCACCAAGATCCACTCGGTCGCCGGCTATTCGAAGCATTTCCGCAATGGAATTCTGACCACCCGCCCCTTCCGCAGCCCTCACCATACCATCAGCGACATCGCCCTAATCGGAGGTGGCGCCTTCCCCCGTCCGGGGGAGGTGAGCCTTTCCCACCGGGGAGTCTTGTTTCTGGATGAGCTTCCGGAGTTCAAGCGCGCGGTGCTGGAGGTTCTGCGCCAGCCTCTGGAGGACGGGATCGTAACCATTTCCCGTGCCGCCAGCAGCATCACCTTCCCCGCGGAATTCATGCTCATCGCCTCCATGAATCCCTGTCCCTGCGGCTATTTCGGGGCGAACATACCCAATCATCAATGCAGTTGCGAATATGGCGCTATCCAGCGTTACCGCAACCGTATCTCCGGTCCCCTGCTCGACCGCATCGACATCCACGTGGAAGTTCCCACCGTGTCCTATTCCGACCTGGCGTCCCTGCCCTCGGGCGACAATTCCATCACCATCCGGGCCCGGGTGAACCAGGCCAGGGCGATCCAGCGCCAGCGCTACCAGGAGGAAGGCATTTTCTGCAATGCCCAGATGACTTCCAAACTACTGCGCAAATACTGCAAGCTGGATCCCGACAGCCAGGCCCAGATGCAGCATGCCATAGATAAATTGGGCTATTCCGCCCGTGTGTTTGACCGCATCCTCAAGGTCTCACGAACCATCGCCGACCTCGAAGGACTGCCGGAAATTCATTCCGACCACATTGCCGAAGCCATCCAGTATCGCACCCTGGACCGCAAATACTGGGGCTGAGAGTGAAGAGAGGCTTACATGAGTTCAGGCGTTGGAGCGCGGTCCGAGCAAGACGGCATCGCCACGGCATCCCAGGAGCCGAGACAGGGGGCGGATCGGCGTCCGCCCCTACGAGCAATACGGAATCATTACGGAGTCATTACGGAGTTAATCCGTAATGACTCCGTAATGATTCCGTATTGCTAACGGGAGCCGAAGGAGAATTGTCCTGGATTTTCTGCATTATCCTGGCCGAAAGGATCAGAAATTGCATATTATTGATGGTTGATTAGTATATCTGACAGAAAATCCGCAGTTCTTTAATTTTTACCGAAGCTCCGTCACCGAAAAGGCTCTGTCGCTTGGCAGAGAAAGGATATGTACTATGAAATATTGTCTTGCCGCCCTGGCTGTGGCGCTGGCGTTATTGAGTGCCTGCGAACTGCGCAAACCGGTGATGCCCAAATGGGATATCGAACTCAACCTCCCGCTGCTCAATGAAAGATACTATGTTTCTGATCTGGTGGACAGCGTAAATATCATTTCCGGTGATAATGACATTCTCACTTTCACCGGAAGCGGCACCGCAGAGACCGATGAATTTGGCAATGTAGCGTTCACACCCAATATTTCTCTAACCGGCGTTGCTTTATTCTCCGGTGGTGATGTTTCTTCAGCTTTTCCCTTTGCTGATCCCACCGGAGTGCGGCAGCTGAGTTACGGCAGGGTGGTGGAGGGCTTCATCGCAGCCCGTTTTCAGGACATCCACCCGGGGGTCCAATCGATCAAGATCAGTCTGATCGATATTCGCAATCCCAATGGCAGCTGCTTTGAGATCAATTACCAAAACAACAGTAGCTGGCACAATCATTCCCTGGTGGGGTGCAGATTTGGCATTGAAAACTCCAATGTGTTCCTGGATGAAATCAATTTTATCATCACGATTGTCTCCACTCTGCCTGATCAAACCCCGGTGGGCAGCATGGATATCGTGATGAACAACCAGCTCTCCTTTAATTTCTTTCAGGGCACTCTGCAAAATTACGATATTCTCCTGAATGGCGGCAGCACCACCTTCACCTTTGATTACCCCCTGAACATCCAGGATGCGATCCATTTGAGCGAAGCCAGCCTGTTCGCTGTGGTGACCAACGAAACGGGATTCTCGGCTGAATTGCATGGAGTGCTCTATGCCAAGAACACCCACACCGGGGAAGAGACAATGCTTGACCTGCTGGATGAGGTCGGTGCCCAATACATCATTAATCCAGCCACCAATGCGGGACCGGGGATCTCAGAACTTGATTTTGCCGGTGATATCAGCTCTGTGTTGCAGATCATGCCCGATTCCCTGCATCTGACCAATGCGTTTATCAGGATCAACTGCGGTATCGGCGGCACCATCGGAACGGTGCGAAACACAGATGTAATCAGATTGGAATATCGGGTTGATGCCCCCCTGATCATTGAATTGTTCGACACCCAGATCAGCGTGCAGAATCCAACCATGGTCGAGATATCGGAAGAAAACCGCAGGCGTATCAGGACCAATGCCCGAACTTTCGACCTCTCCCTCCTGATCAAAAACAACATCCCCATCGGAGTGGAGGCCAGCGTGTATATTGGCACTCAGGAAGAGATCGATATCAATGTTCCTGAAAGCTATTCCTTCTATAAAACGGTCAATGTCCACTCCCGGCAATATGTGGAGGAACACCCCGAGGCTGAGGACATCAACTCTCTGGGCGAACAGCTTGTGAATATATCCCTCACCGAAGAGGAAGTGACCGTGTTTACCCATCCTGCGGTCTATCTGATGTGGGCTTTCCGGTTCGAACCCAGCAACGGCCTGGTGACGATCACCACCACGCTGTGCGATTACATCCAGATCAGAAGCATGAGCCGGATCGTAGTCCGGGTTCAGGGGGATGAATGACCAGATATCTGCTCCTGATTGCGGTGATCGTCCTGCTTGGGGAAAGCCTGGTTGCCGGAGACAGCGCCGGAAAACCTCTGATGTTTGCGGACAGCTATATGCTGCGGGCGCAGGGAACCGAGGCAAACTACTGGAATCCGGCTCTGTTAAGCGTTGACACGAAGGACATCTGGTTACCCGCGGTAAACCTGGGGTTTTCCCTGGCCAACAATTCCCTCGATGTGAAGATCTACAATCACATCATGGGCACAGGCTATCTTAACACTGCGGACAAAGACAGACTGCTGAACATGATAGATAAAAGGGTGATGATCCTGGGCGCCAGCCAGATCAGCCTGTTTGGATTCACCTCCGATAACTTCGCCCTGTCCAGTTCCGTAAATGCTTTTGCCAAGGCCTCCTTTGACAAAGATTATCTGCGGTTGCTGCTTTATGGCAACACCGACGAGAATTATGAATTCACCAGGCAGGATACCAATCTCGGCGCTCTGAGTTATATCGACCTCACGATCGGGATGGGTGATGTCACTTTGCCACTGCCGCCAAACATCCCCACCATTAAAGCCGGCCTGTCGGTGAGCTTGCTTGCCGGTCTTGAAGATATCCATACTGACACCTTCTACGGCAGCTTCACCTCAAACTTTGACGGACTGATGGTGCAGCAGGACATGGTGTTCAAGTCCGGGATCGGGGGTGCCGGGTTCAAAAGCCTGATTGGTTTGGTGTGCGACCCCCTGCCCCAGCTCAGTACCGGTCTGACTTTGGACAATCTCTTTGGTTTCATCAGCTGGGGCCTGCATAAGGAAGACCTGAATTACCACTTTGAAGTGGACAGTGTGTACATCGCCAATCTCAGCGAGGATTTCTATATGTGGGAAGCATCGCGCACCAAGGGGGAATCCTATACCACCAAGCTTCCTCCGGAGCTGCGTTTGGCGGCTCTTTACCGCTTTCCGAAGGTGTCTGTGTCAGCCGATTATGTTCAGGGCTTTGCCACTTCGATCGTCACCAGTTCGGTCGGACGGGTGGCATTGGGTGCTGAGGTGCTGCCTCTGGCCACGCTTCCGATCCGCTGCGGAATCGCCTTTGGCAATAGTGATTATCCCTGGCGGGTGTCCTATGGAATTGGCTTCCGGTTCAGCACCATGGAACTCGGAATCGGGATGCAAACCTTCAAATCACTCCTGCCGGGCAACACTTCCAAAGGATTGGCGTTTGCCTTCAATTTCAAGTTGGGAGTGTAATACCGCTTCGATTTATTCTTTGCCTGGAGTATGAGAATATTCGATCCGGCGCCATACTGTAATCAATGCGAGGGAATTCATCCATCAATCCAGCCGGATAAATGTGTTGACAGTTCGGCCATGATCTGGAATCATGTTTTTAAAGCTAATATCCGATATAAGAGGAGTAGATAATAAAAGGAAAACAATTCTACCTTGCCGCCGCCGCCCGGGCGATGAAATGGCATCAGGACTATCGCCAGAAGATGCGCAGTTGCAATTTTGACACGATCGCCGTGCATGGACTCTATTCCATGCAGGAAGCTCTGGATTTCAACCAGGGCTCGATCATCGAACCGATGTATGCCTCATCTTCGCAGACCTATCGCGATTCGGACGAGATGGAACTGGCACTGGGTTATCAGATACCCACCTGGTGCTATTCCCGCATCGCCAATCCCAGCATGTATTATCTGGAGGGATTGCTGGCGCTGCTGGAAGAATACAAGACCGGAACGGA
>CAZVXK010000007.1:7409-32271 GCA_964631665.1 uncultured Candidatus Cloacimonadota bacterium
AGAACACCCGCTTCCTCTATGGCGAGATGCCCAGCAACCCCACTCTGGCCTTCTTCGATCTGGAAAAGGTGGCCGCCCTGGCACACAAGCACGGCATTCCCATGATCGTGGATTCCACAGTTGCCACTCCAGCTCTGATGCGTCCTCTGGCACACGGTGCGGACATCGTGATCCAATCCGTTACAAAATCGCTTACCACCAGCGGCTTTGGCATTGCCGGCGCCATCATCGCCCGCAAGAACATCCCCGCCAAGCTGGACAAACCCGAGCTCAAGGCCGATTTCTGCACCTACCTGAAACTGCTGCCGGCGCGTGATTACGGCCCCAATCTGAATACCCTGCACTGCACCCTGGTGATCAACGACATCCGCACCCTGCGCATGAAGATGGATGTGATGTCCCGCAACACCATGAAAGTGGCGCAATACCTCGAGCAGCATAAACATGTGGACAGGGTGAACTACCTTGGCCTGCCCTCGCATCCGCTGCATACGATCGCCAAGAAATACCTGTATCTGGTCGATGCCGAGATCGACGAGCTTTATGGCGAGCCGGTCAACCGCTATGGCCATCTGATGTCCTTCGAAGTCAAGGGCGGGGCGGAAAACTGCCGCAGGGTGTTCGACGCCTTCACCCGCATCTGGCGCGCCACCGATCTCGGCCGGATCAAATCCGTGGCCACCATTCCCGCCATTTCCACTCATTCCCAGCAAGGCGAGGAAGGCCGCAAAGCCGCCGCCATCCCCATGAACCTGATCCGCCTCAGCGTGGGCGCTGAACATCCGGACGATGTGATCCGCGACTTGGAACAGGCCCTCGCCGTGCTGGACGGCAAGACCGCCTTGTCCGATTCGCCGGAATATTCCGCCGGTGGAGCGTCCTCAGCCCGTTTGCGCTGAGCTTCGATGGAGACCTGCATGCTCTATTATTCCACCAACCACCAGGCGGCGGAGGTTGATTTCCCCGCCGCCTTGCTCAAAGGCCTGGCCGAGGACCGCGGCCTCTATCTGCCCAAAACCATCCCTCAATTGAGCGCGGAAGAACTAAAGTCGTTCAAGGCAATGGACTATCCCGAGCTGGCTTTCACCATTCTGAACCGGTTCCTCCGGGAAGACATCCCTGCGGACGACCTGCTGCGGCTGGTCAGGGACGCCTATGACTTCGAGGTTCCCCTCCAGCACGTGAAGCAGCGCCAGTATGTGATGCGCCTGGATCAGGGCCCCACCGCCTCCTTCAAGGATTTCGCCGCCCGCATGATGGGACGCCTGATGCAATACTACCTGGCCCGGGAACACCGCAAGCTGCTGATCCTCACCGCCACCTCGGGAGACACGGGCAGCGCCATCGCCAACGCCTTCTATGGGCTGGACAATATCCAGGCGCTGGTGCTCTTCCCCGAAAAGGAAGTTACCGCCAGACAACGTAAGCAGATGACCACTCTGGGTAAAAATGTCCGCGTCGTGAGCATCGATGGCAAGTTTGACGATTGCCAGGCCCTGGTCAAGCGCGCCTTTGCCGATCCGGCCCTGGCGCATCTGAACCTCTCCTCCGCCAATTCCATCAATATCGGGCGCCTGCTTCCCCAAAGCGTGTATTACTTCTACGCCTGGTCCCGGCTGGCGGAGTATCCCGAACCAGCGGTGTTCAGCGTTCCCTCTGGAAATTTCGGAGACCTCATGGGCGGTCTGATCGCCAGATCCATGGGTCTTCCGGTCAGCCGCTTCGTGGTTGCCACCAACGAAAACGACGAATTCCCCCGCTATCTTGAAACAGGCGAATACCGGGTGATCTCTCCCTCCCGCAACTGCATCTCCAGCGCCATGAATGTGGGCCACCCCAGCAATGTGGCACGCCTGATCGCCCTCTATGGCGGGGATATGGACGAAACCGGCAAGATCCACCGCCAGCCCGATCTGCAAAGGATCCGCCGCGAGATGTGGGGGATCAGCATCAATGACGAGCAGACACGGGCCATGATCGTCTCCGCCTGGCAACAGGACAAGCTTCTCCTGGAACCCCACGGGGCAGTTGGCTGGGCCGGACTGCAGGCATATCTGAAGGATAATCCGGAAGCGTCTGACCTGCTCTGCGTCTCTTTGGAGACAGCGCATCCTGCCAAGTTCCCGGAGGAGATCCAGAGGCTGCTGGGCTTTGATCCGCCCCTTCCCCCCTCATTGCAGGGGCTGGAGGAAAAGCCGGAATTCGTGCAACCGATGCAGCATGATTACGCTGCCTTCGTCAAACTGCTGAAGGACTATTACGAATGAAGACCATCATCATCCTCGGCGACGGCATGGCCGACTATCCCATTCCTGACCTGGGCAATAAAACCCCGCTGATGGCAGCCGGGACACCCAATATGGACGCTCTGGCGGCAATGGGGCGAAATGGGCTGTATAAGACCGTTCCAGACGATATGCCCCCCGGCTCCGAGGTCGCCAACCTTGCCGTATTGGGCTATGACGTCCGCCAGGTCTATCAGGGGCGTGGGGTGCTGGAAGGCGCCGCCATGGGCGTAAGTCTGGATGAAGATGACCTGGCGATGCGCTGCAACCTGATCTGCCTGCAGGAGGGGAGGATCAAGAACCATTCCGCCGGCCATATCACCACACCGGAAGCGCACGAACTGATCGAGGCCCTGAACCGTGAATTTGGCTCGAAGACCCTATCCTTCCACAAAGGTGTCAGCTATCGCCATCTGTTGGTGCTCAAAGGCGGGAATCCGGAGCTTGCGCTGACCCCGCCGCACGACGTTCCCGGCATCCCCTGGAAGGATGTCCTCCCCAAGGCAAAATCCACGGAAGGGGAATCCACGGCACAGCTGCTGCGGGATCTGATCATCCGCTCCCAGGCGCTGCTCGCAAGCCATCCCGTCAATCTGCAGCGAATCGCTGCTGGCAAGGATCCTGCCAATTCGATCTGGTTCTGGAGCGCCGGAAAGCGTCCGCAGATGAAGACCTACCATGAACTTTACGGCAAGACGGGGGCTGTGATCTCGGCAGTTGACCTGCTGCACGGCATCGGAGTTTACGCCGGTTTTGAATCCCTTCCGGTGGAGGGTGCCACCGGGCTTTACAACACCAATTATGAGGGCAAGGTGCAGGCCGCCCTTGAGGCCATCAGCCGAGTCGATCTGGTCTATCTGCACATAGAGGCCGCCGACGAAGCGGGGCACGAAGGCGATGTGGAATTGAAGATCAAATGCATCGAAGCGATTGATTCCAGATTGGTGAAACCGATCATGGAGGCTACGGCCAGGATGGCTGAGCCTGTCGCGCTTGCCCTGTTGCCCGATCATCCCACTCCCTGCTCGGTTCGCACCCACGTCCACGACCCCATTCCTTTTGTCATCTACAAGCCAGGCACGAAGGCCGACGGCGTTTCCCGATACGATGAAAAGAGTGCCAAAGCCGGCAGTTATGGCCTGATCAAAGATGACGAGTTCATCCGGCTGCTGTTTCAGGAGGGCTGACCATCAGGCTACCCGATGTTGGATGAGCACGACCTAACCCCTCTGCGCTCGACCACCGGCAACCTGGCGGAACCCTTTATCCATCAGGGCAACGACTATTTCGCCTATTCCTGGCACATAGCTTTCCGGCAGACGCTTTCTCCCTGAATAAAACTGGTTCAGCCGGCAAATGCACTGACCGGCCAGGGAATCTGCTCTGCCTTTTCCAAGTGGGCTCTTTGGTCCCTTGATTTATCAAACGGATCAGGGCCGGGACATAAGCGGGTCATCAGTCATAAATGGCTTGTGATCCAGATGTGACTGGTTTTATAACGGTTTCAGGAATAAAGGGCGATGCATTGCCGGTCTAATTGATACATCCGGGTGAATCTGATCAGCACCCGGCGCACCAGGATTGATGCTTGAGGAATGGCCGATACGTCTGAGAGGCTGTTCGTCAAGATCATTGCCATCGCTGACTGAGAGCGGCTGGTTGGAACTGCTCTATCTATATAAGACACGCTGGTCTATGGTGGGCTGATGTCCTTATAGATACCAAAAACAAGTCAATGGCTGGAAGCGACATAGAGATGAAGCTAATCAACCATCAATCAACCGGGGCTTCCGGCGATATCTACCCCTTTGCCATACAGGCATCAGGCTCCCTGTGATTGACTGGTTTGATCGGACAACGAGAACAAGGGCGGTCCCCGCGGAACCGCCCTGAATTTCGTGTGCAATGTGCTGATATTGTTCGGATTAAGGATTGTGGCCGGTGATACCGGTTGGTTTGATCGACCGTTCGTCCGGGTTTGGCATTGACGTTGAGGGTTTCTCGGCGGGGATCGTATCCGGGAAGGGCTGGCTGTTGCCGCGCAGGTCTATGAAGACAGCAGTAATGCGGTAGAACCTGAGCGATCCGGGATTAGGATCGATCCATTGTTGTACCTCAAGGTTTGTGGCGGCAAGTGTCCACACCGGATCGTCCGCATAGGGATTAGGTGAAGTGTACACACGGTAGCTGATAGCTCCGGGCACAGGATCCCAAGTGAGCTTGAATGTGTTATTCAACCGGACAATTTGCAGGTTTTGCGGCGTCTGGTACTCTTGGAGCGTAAGCAAGAACACATAAGGATCGGTTGGATTGCCGGTAACCTGGTTGTTTACGAAAGTGAGGGTGTTGGACAGGTCATAGACGTTCTGGGTGATGGTGTCGTACACCATGAAGCTGAGGGTCTCATTGAAGGTGTTGGCATATACGGTGAGGAAATACATATAGCCACCCATCACCTCCAGGGGTCCGGCGATGCCACGGCATTCGCTGCCGACAAAGGCACCTACCACATAGTTGTCCGGTGCCGGCAAGCCGTTCTGCTGGATCACAGCGGTGATGTTTGCGGAATACTCCCAAGCCAGGGGATCGAGGTTCCAGCCGGGAACGGTAATCTCCCGTGCGGGTTCCGGTCTCAACTGCCAGGTACGGGTAACCTGGTAATCCGGATAGTGGAATGAACCCGAATTCGCAGTTTTGAGTAGATAGCCCTCACCGGGTTTCATGAAGCGCAGGGAGCCCACCCAGCCATAGCCTTCGATGTATTGGGCATAGCCGCGCTGGTTCTTCACCAAATCGCCTGAGACAAGATTGGAAATATTCGCCAAAGCTTCAGCCACGCTGATACTCACATGAGGCAGATAACTGATCCAGTTCCAGCCACTGCCATAATTGATGGCAACGGCATCAGGGTCTTCCAGGAGGCCGATTATCTGCAGGGCGGATTGGTTTTGTAGCTTCAGTTTATACATCCGGGTTGTTTCTAACGATTCCAGGGAGCCAATCCAGCCATTGGCTGTGGTATATTGTGCGAATTGGGTCTGGCTCTTGATAATGTCGTTGGGAGCAGTGTTGAGGCTGGACAGGATATGGTTCAAGGCCATGGATTGCTGGTCCACGAGATTGGTGGACAGCCAGGTCCAGCCGGTGGAACAGGATATACTCTGGATCAGCTCCTCCGAAGCGTGCAGGGTCACCGGTTCCAACGGCGTGCCGTGCACCATCCCGGAGTAGAAGGTGAATTCCTCATCAATACCGAAATGTTCCTTGCAGTTGGAGGCATCCCACACCTTAAACAGTATTTCCCCACCTTCCTCCTCGTCGTTTTGGATAGTAAGGAAGAACTGCCAGGAGCCGCCTTGGTAGCCTACATATTCGGGAGTGGCCACACCGCTGCATTCCCAGGCTCCCTGTTGGTGTTGGATGAAAGCGCCGATGATGTCGTTGGGATCGGTGGAAATCTCGCCATTGATGCTCAGGCTACCGGTGATGGTCATCGAGTATTCATAGTTATTGGTTACCGTGTAGGCCCAGGCTGGTGGATTGGCCAGCACACTCACCTTTACCACCAGGGGTTCCCTACCCAGGGCGGGGATGTCCGCCCAGAGGGTATCCGTGAATACTCCAAAGCCCAGCTGGTCGCTGATTGTAAAGGATATCGGGCACGAATCCAACGGAAGCAGGGTGCCGGACAGCGGATAGGCATTCAACCATACTGGCAAGCCGTCCAAAGTGAAGGATGATGTCTGTCCGCCGGTATTGATGAGGACTGAAGTAAAAGCACCACTTTCACCCAGGGGCTTCACCACTTCCACTTTGGTGCTGTTCCAGTTCACTGGATTGGCATTTACAAAGAATTCCCACTGCACGGGCTCCATCATCGGGTTTCCAGCCAGATCGGTAAGATCCTGCACAGTAACCCGCAAGTTCTTGTTCTCAATCCAATAGTTGGCGATGCGGGGGACGATCGAGATGGTGTTAGCGTAGCACTGGGCATCGAAATCAACCACCAGAGGATCGCCCACTGCCACCACCGTGATCCGTCCAGGGATCACTGACATGGGGTCAATGTTCTCATTGAAACTAACGGAGATGCAGTCGCCGGGGCTCAAGATACCGTCCGCTGGCTGGGGCAATCCCCAAACCTGAGGAGCGGAGCGATCTATTCTGCCTGTTATGGCATGCGTGTACCAGTTCGCCTGGATGGCATCCGTGGTGCCGGCTCTGATCTCGTAGATACCATCGGAGATTGTGGATACATCCCAGGGCACTACTATGTAGAAGGGATGGTCTTCGAGCACGCTCCGTGGCACTTCGAAACCCGGAAGCCAGGTGATGTCCTGGGGATGTTTGTATTCAAAGATCACAGATTCGAAATCCGGCTTGCTGAGGTCGTAATCCCGCAGCATGACCTGAAGGGTGTCGTTCTGAGCCTGGTTGAGCAGCCAGTTTTCCTGCGGATATTGAATCGCCACCCGGCTGTAAGGCGGTTCCCAATAGATGTTGAAGGATTTGAACACGTCGAAGTAATGCCCGTCCGGCCCATCATTACCACGGTCGCCCAAGGCATAGAACTCCAGGATAAGGCCTTCCAGTTCATACCCAAAGGGGCCAGGTTCCACCATCAATGCCACCTGGGTGGTTTGGCCTCCGTCCAGATCGAAGGCCATGGCATTCTCCAGCGGCACGCCGTTGATCTTCACCGTGGCGCCCACGGTGTTGGTGGCATGCATCACGGAGAGATAGTAGCGGCGGGGTTCGTTGGTCTGGCTGGTGTTGCTCAGATAGAGCATGAATAGGGCGGGCTGGTCCTGCGGTACATTGGTGGCGGTGTAGGTGTTGGCAGTCATCATCACGCCATCGCGGGGCTGTGTATTGGGCTCCCAGGGGCAGGAGGAGGCACCGGAGACAAGACTAAAGACCGGTGTGCCGTAAACCGGGTCTTTCTTGATGTCCACCGTGAAGTAGTCGGCATTGCTGGTAAGGTCCGAGGTCTCGTCGTCATCGCCCAGGGTGAAGGCAGTGGTGGTAGTATTGGTGGTGGTGGTGGCTTCGGAGCCACCGGTGGTAACCTTGGTCTTGAACTTATACCCACCTTCGAAGCCAGTTCCGTCAACGATGAAGCCGATCTGCAACCCGAATTCGTTGCTAACCGTGGTCTCGAATTCATGGGTTACAGTGGTCTCGCAGGAGTTCGTCTCCTCATAGGTATAGCCCGCTCCCGCATTGAAAGATAGGTTGCCAGGATGGTTGGGATTGACCACAGCATGGGCCTTGTTGTATTCGTTCTGATCCAGGTAGGACTGCCAGAGATTAGCCGAGGCCGTGTCCCCGATGGCCAGGCAGTTCGGGATGATCGAGTTGCGGATCTGTAAATCTGTGTAGAGATAGATAGTCTCGAAGCCGTTGGGAGTTACCATCACATTATCCTCCAGAACCACCTGTTGGTACTCATCATCCCAGGATAGTTCCTTGGTGAGGCCCCACACCAGGTTTAAGGCACCACCCACAAAGAGATCTGCACCGTCGCCAATGATTTCTCCCTCGGCAGAAGTAGTGTAGGTCTGACTTGTTGTAAGGGAGAAAGTCTGTTCCCTGCTGTTTGTCTGCGATTTTTCCACAGACAACTCATAACCAAGGTCAAATATCCATTTCCACTCTGTTCCCTTGCTGAAGAACACGGTGCCCGTTTCAATATTGTAATCGTGACCCAGGTGCAGGGTGAAAAATCCATTTTGTTCCTGATCATTGCATACGCTGGTGGACATCGAGAAGGCGTGGGAGCTGCTTTGCTGGTAAGAAGCGAAACTGGCGTCCCCAGGAGGATCGTGCAGGATCAGGAACGGGATTTGGGGCGAGGTGGTGGCGTAGGTGCTCTCCAATGGCTTTACCCCCTGGGTGAGGCACCATTGTGTACAGGCCACATTTCTGTTCAGGGCCTGGTCGTTGACCATAAATCCGATCTGCTTCTGGTACTGCCGGTCATAGCCGCCGTTTATATTCGGCAGATAGGGGGCAAACTGGTAAGCGTAATAGTCCTCTCCCGCAAAGTTGTCCTCGATGGTCTGTTCCGGACCCACCTCGTCCAGAATCATCACATCGCAATCCGTGAGATAGGATTTCTGGTTGGGGTGCCCATCGAAGCTGTAATCCTCGAAGGCCCGCACTTCCACTTCGTACCATTCGTTCTGGTACACAACGTGAAATCCCTTGTTTGGATACTCAGGGAAGTATTTCAGTTGCATGGAGTCCGGCCAGACGACCCCGATCTCGAGCGGAGCCCGCCACTCATAACGCAGGGTATCCGCCTCAGCATCTGCTTCCAATTGGTTGAAACGCTTGGTCTTCATGGACTGGAACTGGTCGTCGATAGCCAGGGCGAAAGGGTCGCTAGCGCCGGGATTGACCGTAACATTATAGTCCAGGGGCACCACATTGGGCACCAGGATGCGGCCGGTGCTCCAGTTCGCGTTGGTGATCTCGCGGTCATAGCGGCCGTCCCGGGAGGCCATGCTCACATTGAAATCGCCGATGGGATAGCTGTCCACGCCGCCCACTACCTCCAGCCAGAACTCGGTGCGGAAGGAGTCCTCGAAGTTGATATTGGTGCGGGGATAGGAGACCGTGCCCAGATTCCATTCCCGGTTGAAGGTATGGTTGTTGAAATTGGCCGAGACCAAGCATTCGGTGCCGTGTTCCACCTCCAGCAAGTAGTAGCCGTCCTCGTTGGTCATCACCAAAGGAAGGGACTGGGCTCCGTTCAACCAGATGGTGGCATTCACCACCGGGCATATCGTGCCCTGGTATTTGATGTAACCGGAGATGGGGATCATCGAGTTGTCCGTGAAGTCAATATCGTTGGCAGCAATATTGCTGGAGCTGAGGGTTACGAGGCGTTGTTCGGGCTGAAACATATGCCCTGGCTTGGAGGGTGTGACAGTAAAATTGGTGGAGCTGCCATAGGGGATCTCAGAGATCATGTAATCTCCCCAGTTGTTCGTGAGAGCGCCCAACCGCATGCCGGGATCGGAGGAAGACCAGGTGCAGGAATATACTGTGGCGTTGTGAGCGCCGGTGGTGGCGTCGAAGAGGGTGATCCCAGTTCCTTCGTTCATAGCCCAGTAGGCTTTGAGGCCGGGGGAGTCGTATGGCACCACGATATTCATGGCATCAGCCACTTCGGAGGAATCCCGGACTGCACTCCAGACTCTCAGGTCATCGATAAAGCCGGTGATACCCACCGGAACCTCGAATCCGGAGGGTGTGTAATTTCCAAAGATAATGCCGGTTTGGGAGGCCACGATGTGTTCGTTGATGTAGAGCAATACCTTGTTGTCCGTGAAGTTGTTCACCACCGCCAGATGCCGCCACTCTCCATCGTTGGCGTAGATAGTGGTGTCGGTCTGGGTGAGGGTGTGCGTATCGTCCGTGTACTGAACCAAACCCGTGGAGGTGATCTTTAATTGATGGTTGGCAGATGAGAGCAGAACAAGACTGGAAGATGTTGTCTTGATCCAGAGCTCCAAAGTGAAGTTCTGGTTCAGATTAGCTTGAGGGTTGGCGGTACTGACCCGTGACATGCTGTCCGCATTCATTTGCAGGCACTGGCCTTGGGAGGGGTTGAGGGTGATCTTCACGCCCACCACGGGATTGTTGTTGGTGGTTTTCACATGTCCGGAGATCACGCCGTTGGGTTTGATATAACCGGAATCCTCCGCGGAGAGGCCGGTCTCGCTGCCGTAGTAGGCCTCAACGCTATAGTTATAAATGGTGCCCGGCAGGGCGTTGTAGTCCGAATAGCTGAAGGTGCCGCTGCCCACGGTCTCCAGATTATTGCCGTTGCGAATGACCCTGAATCCGTTCACCGGCAGATTGTAGGCTGGATTGAAGTTCCAGGTCATATACACATAGCCAGGATAGTTGTTATTGCCGTCGGAGGCAGTGAAATCGGCGGGGCAGAGATAGCCTTGGTATTCATAGGCACCCATGTCCACCCGGTTGAAGGATGTATTGGCATGGGAATAGATACGGTTGTCGTTCTTTAAGTCCACGACCGGAAGGCTCAGCCCGGTGGTGTCCGCCCTAGCAGCGTTGATACAGTAGGACCAGCGTTCGAGGTTGAAGGGATGGCCGGCCTCACCCGTGAAGCGCGGATCCACATTGATGTTACCCGTACCGCTATAACCGCCCTCCACATCACAATAGGTTAGGTTGGTGAGAGTGCCTCCCCCTCCCTCTGCATGGATGGGCGAAGAGCCGTTGTTCCAGATGATGCAGTTCGTGATCTGGGGCTGGATGCCAATATTGGTGAAATAGAGCACAGCCCAAGTGGAGGGATCGGACTGGTCACCCGTCTTGTAGTTGCCGGCGATGGTGCAGTTGGTGATCTGTACGCTGGAGTTGTCGCTGTAGAAGCCCGTGCCCCGGATGGTGCAGGCATTACCGGACATCACGCAGTTGATCATTTTCACGCTGGAATTACGAGTGTAGATTGCGCCACCGACCTCGGCCAGTCCCTCCTCGATCACACAATTGCGCAACAGCAGTTCGTTGTAATACCATACATGAATGTTTCCACCCCAAGCTTCATTGCCTGTATCTCCACTGCCTTTATTGATGATGCACCATTCAAGGACAGAACTGGGATAGGGCGCGTTGCCCGTGGATGAAAAGGTGAAACCCCTCCAACCAGTGCCAGATACCGCTTCGGTGAAAGTGATTCTGCTGGTGGGCGTACCGATCGCGTTCAGGTTTCCGGAGATATTGGCGTGTGCCTCTGACGCGAAGGAGATGGTGAGGCCCGCGTTCACGGTGAGAGTGCGTTCTAAGTGCAGATATAAGTCGCTCTGGATGGCGTAGTCCTGCTCCAGCACGGTGCCGTGGGGTATTACCACGGAACCGGTCGAATTCTCCAGTGCGCCGCAGTCTATCCGGTCCAGAGCAATGTTCAGGTTGCCAGTGTAAGAAGTATTATCGTAGAATCTAAGCTCGCTGTTAATATCTCTCAGCGCCGCCCCGCTCAGCGAAGTGGAGGGGTCCCCAGCGTTGATACAGGGTGAATTGACCGCCATGGTAAAACCCGAAGCCGGATTGGTAAAGGAGTAGCTAACCAGGGGATCGAGTTCGAAGCAGTTGCTGTAGCTGCCTGCCAGTGACCCTCCCGCGGCAAGGTAGATGTCGCTGTAGCCGCCCTGAACGTCGCAGTAGTAGAAATTTGCGGTTACGCTGCCGGACACCGCCACGGCGCTGCCATTGGTGGCCATGTTGCCCCAGATGGCGATGTTCCGTAGGTTGGTGCCGTTGATGGTGCCGATAAGTTCGATCCCGCCCCCCGTGGTGGCAGAATTGTTGATCACAGTGCAGTTATTGATGTTGTTTGCCAAACTGGTGGAGCTTATACTGATGCCGCCCCCGCTGTCGGCGCTGTTGTCGTAAAACACGCAGTTGGCAACGCTGTTCGCGTTGGTGGGGGAGTTGAGGTAGAAACCTCCGGCCCTGCCAAAGGCCGTGTTCTTGATGAACGAACAGTTATACAGTGTGCTGCTGTTGCAGTTCTTATAGGACACCGCACCTCCGTTGGCGGTGGCAGTATTATTCTTGAATACGCAGTTCTCGATCCTGGCATAGCTATTACCAATATAGACCGCCCCTCCGTCCTGCGCTTTGTTGTATTGGAAAGTACAGTTCTTGATCAGTATCTTGTGCGATTGATAAATGCTGAGAGCCCCTCCATGATAATCCATGGCATTACCTGCGTACTCATTCGTGGTGGTACCATGCTCGAGGCGGCAGTAAACGAATTGGGTGGAGTCACCGGAGGTAATGAGGTTGTAGATATTTATACCGTGCCAGCCGGTGGTCCTGAACCCGGTGAAGCGGATGGAATCCGAAACCGTTCCCACCGCCAACAGCCTGCTTCCGCTATCCATGAGCATCCTGCACTCTGAGGACATGAAAATAGTTGTCCCAGGGCTTACGGTCAGGGTGGCATTGTTGGTGATCGTGACATCGCTATTCACATAGAGTGTGTTGGGATAGTTCCAGGTGGTGGAAGAGCTGATGTTTCCCGTGAAAGTTTGGCCGATGAAAGCCGTGGAAGACACGCAGCTGGCGTCAGACATGTAGTACATGATGCCATTATTGCCGTTGGCAATATCGTAGCACACTCCCCCGCTGGCAGCGTCCATCTGGTAATAGGCCACCAGGTTCGCCTCGCCACCGGTCTTGGTGCTGTGCAAGTAATCACGCACCTGGGCCTGGCTGAGGTTGGCGCTCCAGATGCTGAAGTCGTCGATCTGGCCATTAAAGAAACCGCCTGTGCTGGTCTGTGTCTTGGCCCCTATGGTGCAGGTGTTCATATTGAAAGTACCCGAGCGGGTGTAGTTGAAGTTATAGGTATCCGGTATGCCGTCAATGAATAGGGTGGCCGTCCCATTGTTGTCGCTCCAGCAGACATGATGCCAGGTGTCGTCAAGCACAATCATGTTGCAATGTGCCATCAGGTTCAGCGTGTTGGCAGTGTTGAGGATATAGATCAGCAGCTTCCCATCAGCATCCCCGCTTATGTAAAATTGAGAATGTTCACCTGAAGTGGCACTGGCCTCGGCATACAGGTAATTCTGCTGGGGCGCTCCTTTTACCCAGAAAGAAACCGAATAGGCACTTCCACTTGTAAAGACCGGCAGGCCGGTGCGTTTTTGCAGCTTGACATTGTCATCCATCCCATCGAAGCTGAGCGCGTTGCCCGGAGCGCCGCTGGTTACCGTGGGCACTGTGGAAACAAGCCAGTTGGCGTTGGTCATATTATACATGGTCCCGTTGGCACCGCCCTTGGAATCGGCCACAAGGGTACCCGAACCCTCGTCCATCTTCCAGTAGTGGATAAGCCCGGATTCAGCACCGGTGAGTTCCTGGAAGCGGTTGCCCTTGATCTGGGCTTGGGTCCGGGCCGTGTTCCACACCCGGAGATCATCGATGCAACCACGCATGGACTCACCGCTGGAGCCAATGTCGAACCCTCCGTTAAGGGCGGCCAAGCCTCCCACACCGGCGGTGGCAGAACCCACTTCCAGGCCGTTCAGATAGATCCTGAGGGTACTGCCGTTGTAGGTACCCGCCACGTGCAGCCATTCCCCTGCCGCCAATACAGGGGTTGATACGCTGGCCAGGGTGCCGTTGGATTGCTTGATGAAGAATTTCAGAACACCCCCGTTTTCAGCCCGCAGGACGGCCACTTCTCCCTTGAGGGTCAGATAGCGTTGGTTGCTGATAGGCAGCGCGTCGTGCTTAACCCAGCACTCGATGCTAACCGCGCTGAGCGAGGTGGTGATGCCGGTGCCAGTTACATAATCGCCCTGCTCGAAATACAGGCAGTTACCGGGAAAAACGGCTGCCAGGGGAAGGATAATCCAGCCCAGCAGCAGACATAGAATAGCAGGTTTGAATGGGGTACTCATCTTGATCTCCTTTTACCTGGAACTGCCAGTATCGCTGCAGGCTGCTTTGCGCCAATCTTGGAAACCGGCCTTCCATGCTTATGTAATCTCTTATCTATGGGATGATGATTGATATCAAACTGCAACTGATCCTCTTCATGCTCTGCCCAGGTAAGAAGATCAACGCAAACTGGTGAACCAGAACCGTCTCCTTTCGTTCCCTGATACTGGGTTAGCAGGTAATCCCCCGGCTTTGCTCCTGTCTTTATATAGAGATACACCCTCGGTTTGAAGTTACAACCCGCAAGCCGGAAAAGCAGTCTGGGAGAGGTCAGAGTTTGGTCGGTGATCAGTATCTCAGGTCTGGCTTCGCGCATGATCCGCAGGGTATCCTCCCGGCATAGAGAAAGAAAGATGCTGGCATTGGGAAGCTGAACCAGCTGCTCCAACAGGATAGGATCGATTGTGGTCTGGGTGCTGATCAGAATTTTCATTTTTAATCACCTCATCCAGATAAATAGCAAATGCTGAACCAAACTCATATCCTGCTGATCTGTATTGCTTTACGCTTTCACGATCTCATCCCGACCTTGCTCAAGAGGACTTATTGCCCGAAAATGACCATTCTCGCTTGTATCAATCCGACCCAAAACCTCAAACTGGACTTAAGAAACGACATTATCTCACTGTGCTGCATACCATTATCTTTCTGGTTGAAAACGGCCGACCCTGCGAAAAGGAACTCAAGAGCCCCAGCCAGTAAAGCCTCAATTAGGCTTCAGCATTAGTTCCAGCCATAGATACAGTCCTGGAAAGATACTATATAGCCCTGGTTCAATTGCCTTGATCATTTCTTAATCAAGCCTTAATCAAGCCTTAATCAAGCGTTAACAATTAAGGCTTGATTAAGGCTTGATAAACGCTTGATTCAGACTTTCAAGAGAGGAGGAAGAAAGAGGGGGTGGGCAAAATTGCAGGTAGTAGAAATGTAAAATTTCAGGAATGAAAAGCAGGGATGAGAAGCCAATGGTGCTTTGGAAGGTGTTCCATGCTGTTTCCGGGATAGGAAACTCAGGCAGGATTCGAAGGGAGCGAATAGGGCGAAAGAAGAGTATACAGATGGATTGGAGAGAAATCCTGCCCGAAAACGACCATCTATTTCCCCGGGATGTTGATGTTGTGTTTGAGTATCTTGCGTTCCACAGCCTTGCGCTCCACGCCTAGGAGCTTTGCTGCCTGTGTCCGGTTGTAGCCGGTGGCCTGCAGTGCTTTAAGGATCATATCCCGCTCCAGGATATCCAGGGAAACGATTCCTTCTTGTGTATAGGCTTCCTGAGCCTCGAGCGGGATCAGGAAATGTTCACGCCTTAGAGTGGAGCAATCTGCCACCAGGACAGCGCGTTCGACCATATTCTTGAGTTCACGCACATTGCCAGGGAAATCATAGTTGACCAGCAGAGTGATCACATCCTTTTCCACTTTGTTGATCCGTTTGTTGAGGGACTGTGCCGTCAGCCCAACGAAGTGCCTGAGCAGCAGTGGAATATCCTCCCTGTGCTCGCGCAGCGGAGGGATGTTGATCACGAAGATCGCCAGCCGGTGGTAAAGATCACGACGGAATTCCTCCTGTTCCACTTTCAAGGTCAGGTTCACATTGGTGGCGCTGATCACGCGGAGATCGATCGGGATCTCGCGATGGGAACCAACCCTTACGATGCAGCGCTCCTCCAGGGCACGGAGTAGTTTGGCCTGTTGGTCGAAGGAGAGGGAGCCGATCTCATCCAGGAACAGGGTACTGTTGTTGGCGATCTCGAACCAGCCGACCTTGGCGGTGGAAGCTCCGGTGAAGGCATCTTTCTCGTGGCCGAAGAACTGGCTTTCGAAGAGGTTTTCCGGCACGGCAGAGCAATTCACGGCGTAGAAATGCTGCTTGGCCCGTTTGCTGCAGGAATGGATGGCCCTGGCCACGATCTCCTTGCCCGTGCCTGTTTCTCCGGTGATCAGCACATTTGTCTTTTCCGATGCCGCCACGATGGAGATCATCCGGCTGATGCTTCTGATGGTTTCGCTGTTTCCGACCAGATTGGCGGCGCTGCCGCGGGTGAGTTCCTCACTCACAAAGTTATAGCGGATCTCGCTCTCGTGCAGCCTGTCCAGGGTTTCCTGCAGTTTGTTTCTCTGCTCTTCGATCTGGCGGTTCTTCACGGTCAGCTCGATATTTCTGAGGCGATAGATCTCGGCCTCGCGCTCTTTGCTTTCGGTTTCGTATCTGGTCTGCATTTCGGCGATACGGGAGCGGATTTCGGCACGGTGTTGCCTCTGGATCAGGGTGTTCAGTTCATTGAGGGAGCGACAGGCGTCCTGGAAGCGGGAGAGGGCTTTAAAGACACTGGCCTCCGCCTCCAAAATATCCGGATACAGCTTCTCATAAGCTTGCTCCCGGATACGGGCGGAGGTTTCCTCCAGTAGGGATAGGGCTTCGAACTCGCGGCTCAGCATTGCCAGGGAGACGGCGTACATCAGCTTTACTCTGTTTAACAGAAAGTCATCCTGGCTTTTCCGACAGAGTTCGATCGCCTGACCGAAGTATTCCATCGCCCGTTGGGGGTCGTCAAGGCTGTCGCGGTAGATCAATCCGATGTTTTCCAAAACCACGGATTGCCCTTTCACATCTCCGATCTCCTGATTGAGGGTGGTGGCTTTCAACAGGTATTCCAAGGCCTTGAGCGGTTCCCCATGTGCAAGGTGGTAATTGCCGATATTATTCAGGCACAGGGAAATGCTGTGCTTGCCCCCCACCTTTTCGTAATAGGGCAGGGCTTTCAGGTAATACCTCAGTGCGGACTCGTCGTCGCCGAACTGGTTGTAGAACACGCCAAGATTAATCCAACAGGAGGCAATCCCGTCTTCATCACCGTGTTCCTCCTTGATCCTGATCGCCTCCAAGGCATTGGCGATCGCTTTCTCCAACTGGTTCAGTTTGAAAAGGATCACGGCAGAGGAACTCAACTCGCGGGAGAGCTGAAGCTGGTCTCCCTGCTGCGTATAGAAGGAGATGCATTCCTGCTTGACGGATAGCGCGTCCTTTAGCAGGCCTTGGGATTGGTAGTGGTTGCCCAAGTTGCCCTTGGCTAAAAACAGCAATTTCTGGTCTCCCAAGCGGGTGTAGATGTCTATCGCCTGCTGCAGGTATTGAAGGCTGTCATCTGGTCTGCCGAGGTGGCTGTAGGCCAGGCTGAGGTTGATCGCGAAGCCCCCCGCCAGACTGAGTTGATCCTCGCTATCGCTTAACTCGAGGGCCTGGCGGAAATTCTCGGCGGCAGCGATGAAATCTCCCTGGATCAGGTTGATCCTGCCCAAGCTGTTGTAAACCATGTTCAGGGTCGGCAAGGGGTATCCCGATCTTGCTATTTTCACCAGACAGTTCATACAGCGGATGGCCTTGGGATAATCCTTCAATTCAAACTGGCAGGGACCCATCAGACGGAGGATTTCAACCTGCCGGGAAAGATCAGCATGCTTTTCGGCTCGGGAAAGCTCCTGTTCCAGTTTTTCAAGGCAGGCCTCACAACTTCCCGGTTCGAGCTTGCGGACTCCGGGACATTCCCTGCGCAGCTGCTCAAGATCCAAATCATCGAGGGTTTTCGTAGGCTCTGCTCGGTTCTTATTCATAGGTCGCTCCTATTCGTTCCCTGAATATTTTTGGCTGAGGTATTGTCAAGCAATATGATGAACTTGGCTGCATCTTTCTCCCTGCGATGGGACATCCAGGCCAGGGCAGCCTCATTCTGGCCCAAGTATTTCCATCCTGGCACATGGCTTTCCGGCAAACGCTTTCTCCCTGAACAAAACTGCTTCAGCCGGCAAATGCACTGTCCGGCCAGGGAATCTGCTTCGCCTGGGTTTGGATATCCCACGTGCATTTAATCATCCAGGCCATCTTTGCCCCAAAGAGCCAGGATTTCCGAATATTTCTGTCCCTGTTATTGTAACAGAATTGCCTTCGCCATACGGGACTCAACACCTGAATCCAGCTTCAGCAGATAGATCCCGGCGCTTAACCTGCGACCCTTCCCATCTGTTCCGTCCCAATCCAACCGGTGGATTCCGGTTCCACGCCAGCCTTCCACCAAGCATCGAACCAACTGGCCTCTGAGGTTATAGATCCCGATCCGGACCAACCCTGGCCGATCCAGCTCAAAGCTCACCGTTGTCCTCTCAGGGATGGGATTGGGGCTCAAGGTGATCGAACGGACCAAGCTCGGGATGGCGGCATCTCCATCGTCAGCTACTTCTGTGTATTCATATATCAACCGTTCACTGGGCCGCAAATCGTGGCGGCCTCCCCTGGCGTAATACAACGTTTCGGAACTCACCAGACCGTTGTCATAGCCATACTCCACCTGGCTTTCCAGGGAATCTGCGGTGGAATATACCATCCAATACTGTTTCATATCCAGGCGCAGGTCTGGATGATATAGGTAATCATTGTGGAAAAGGTCAAACCAATACTGACCGCCAAGAACTTGAATCAATTCCTGTTCCACCAGGAAGGGATTGATCCCCGCAACGAATCTGCGGTCAAAGGGATAGCAATGCTCCAGATAGCCAAGGTATTCGGCATAGGTGCTCTGGTCTTCAGGACAGTGGGTGATCAGACGGCGGAAATTGAGAGACCAGTCTGCTTGGTTGCCCATTTTATTGTATTCCCTGATAATGGCGGGCCTTCCCTGAGAGTCCCACTCATATTCATAGGCATTCATTCCCGGATTGACAGGATCAGCCGCAAACCAGGATTCGGTGATGCGGTCCAGCCTGCCTGTAGCGCTGTCGTAAGCATAATCCAGGCTGTAAAAGGGAAGCTCGCTCCCATCAGAATATCGGTAAAGGCAATAACGCTCCAGCCTGCCATCCTGATAATACCAATTTCCGGAATGGAGAAGAACCCATTCTCCGGTAAATTTGTCGAACCAGTCCACATGCAAAGGCCTGCCATCCGGACGATAGCTATATTCCAGGCGCTTATGGTGATTCCAGCCCTGAAGGGCATCATCCCAATAGAAAATGACAGTGGACGCCATCCGCCCCTGGGCGTCGTAAACGGCTTCATAACGGTAAAAATCCACCCAATCCAGAACCCTGATCTGCATGGTATAGCTACTGATCTTGATTGGACGGCTGATTCCGGCATTCAGGGGATTGGGCAGGGGATCGAATCTGGGCACCTGTGGCCATGGCATCCCAACCGGGAGGGCTGACACTGAAACAGCACAGACTATTACCAGGAGCACAAGAACAAATCGCATCTTGTGCATCAGCACCCTCTCCTTGTTCCCTGCATTTTACTCATTTGATACTTGTAATAAAACCCTGCTCATGCTGTCAAGCAATTTGAAACGATGCTAAGCTCATTTAATTGGCTGACTGTAGCTTGACAAACAGCGGGAATCAGGGAATTGCCGTTATTGTGCGTTATGATAAATACTCGTGAGCAAGGATGTTACGATGGAAAGACGCCGTGCCTGAAAGAGAGTGATGATGAACCATGAGTGGTGAATAGTGAGAGTTGCCTCCCGCTATAGATGTCATTTCGAACCGCCGGCCACGAGTGCTGGATTGAGGGTCTGATGATATCTATAGCTCTCTCATCCCTTGATCTATCAAACGGATCAGGGCCGGGGCAGAAGCGGGTCATCAGCCATAAAAGGCTTGTGACCCCGATCTGACCGGTCTCATAACGGTTTCAGGGATAAAGGGCGCGGCAATGCCGGCCTATTTGGCCAGCACCATCTTGATCACGTGGCTGCGCCCGTCCGTGCTAAGGCGACAGAGGTAGATGCCGCTGGCCAGTTCCCGGCCACTTTCATCCCTGCCATCCCAGACGAACTCGTGGATTCCCCGATCCAGAGAGGTTTCCCGGCACAGCGTTCTTACCAATTGCCCCCGCAGGTTGTAGAGTTTCAGGTCTGCCGTTCCCGCTTCGGGCAGGGTGAAGGAGACCGTGGTGCTGGGATTGAAAGGATTGGGAAAGTTCTGGCGCAGGACCAATACCGCCGAAGGAGGCTGGACGGGGTCGGAATTTGGCACCAGGTATGATCTGAGCGCCGAGCCCCAGACAGAGTAATAAAAGTAATAACCATAATCGCCGGAAAAGGGGCCGATCCGCTCGTCGTGCCAGGCGATGAGGGCGGAATTGCCGGTTCTGGCTCCCCTGACCGCGCGTTGGTCGTTCATGGCCCCGCAGAGCAAAGAAACCCCAGTGCCCTGGGGCGTTCCGTCCGCAGCGCAGTAACGGTAGTAAACATTGCTGTAGGAGCCATAGTAGGCGGCCCACACGCAGGCGTAGCTCTGATCCTGGAATTGGAGCAGGCGACCGCTTTCGGCAGACCAGTTATCGTCAGAAACCAGCATTCCCTCCTCGCCGAAGGGCATCTGGCCATCGGGCATGATCTGCAGCAGGCTGATCTTGCGGGGAAACGCGGAAAAAACTTGCAGGGTCAGCCGATCGGTGAAGACAGCGTCCAGCACGTAGGAGAATTCATAGCCGCTCAACGGCAGGATTCCGCTGTTTCCCCACAGGCGCCGGCCAGAGGGCGTAAGCATCTGGACATTTGTCCTTTGGTGGTTTGTGGTCACATTGATACAGGCGGCCAGGTTATCCTGGACGGTGCCGGTGAGGGATACCCAGGCGCTGCTGAAATCCGCGTAATCGATCAGCGGCACGCCCTGATCCCCCCAGCCGGGCAGGGGATCGCCGTTCAGGTCCACGCGGATGGCATAGCTGTTTTGGGGCGAGTAGTAACTGGTGGTCTGCTTGCGCCGGTAAAGGAAATACCTGCCCTGCGGCTTCAGGTTCGAGGCGTCGATGCCCGCGGGAACGGTAACGATGGTTCTGCCAGCCTCGCCCCACATCTTCTGGCCATTGTGGACGCGCTGGGCCTTCAGGAAACACTGGGTGCCGGTATCGGCCATCCAGGTGACGTAGTAATCCCCGTCCTCATAACCCAGGCGGGCCGAGGAGAGATCGCTGTCGTCCGCCAGCAGGCCGTATCCAGGCAGGAGCGGCGTGCCGGTGTGGTCCACCTCCTGCAGATAGCTTCTGATGCCCTCCGGGGTATGAATGCTATAGAGCAGCGCCGCCTTGCCTCCGTCGGCACGGATCAGGCTTTGCCAATACTCGGCCAAGGTGGAGCCGGGATTCAGGAAGCGGCCGGCTGGCTCCAACAGGGGTTGGTAGTTCAGGTCGTAGAGCTGATAGCGGATGTCCCTCCGGTCGGCTTCATCACAGGCCGTCCAGAAGACCAGGAATCCGTCTCCGACCTCGATCGCGTCTATGATCAACGGGTCCGTGTAAACGCCCCTCACCACAGCCATCCCTCCGGCCGGGAAGCCCGGGGCTGCATTGATATCAAGTGTCTGGCGGTAGAGGCCCATGCTCTGGCCCAGCTCCTTTTTCCAGAAAAAGAGAGCTTGGTCCGCGCCGGCCAGCGCCAGGGGCGTGTAACAGTGATACTGGTCAGTGCTCAAGGTTACTCCGCCGGCAGCCCAGGCCAGGGTCCCCTGGGGCGTGATGCGCTGCGCCTTGGGCACCGGGACACCGGCGAATTCAATCCAGGCGAGATACAGGCCAAGGTCCGGAGCGGCGGACAGGGAGGGGCTGGCGCTGGCAGAGCCTCCGATCCCTACACTAACGCCTGGAGCGGGCCAGCAGGGGTTGAAACCCGCGTCCAGCCGTTGCAAGCGGTAGTTGGACTGGCTTTCCTGCCAACAATATGCCAGGCCGCCGCCAGGCAGGGGTTCGAACAGGATGTAATTGATGGTCGCGCTGGGATCGGCTCCCGGCACGGGCAGGGAAACCGCTTGCGGAAGCAGCAGGTTGCCGTCGGCATCCATGGTCTGGAGCAGCAGTTGGGTATCAGGGCTGCCTTCCACCAGCCGGGCGAGGGTATAATCACCCTGCAGGCCGGCCATCAACTTGTAAGTGGGCGAGGGAAAGGCGTTTGGGGGCAGGAGGGGATCGTTCCCCGTGACCAGACCCAGGTGGTTCAGATGGATCAGATGGTTGCCCTGCTGCATGTAGTAGAGGTTGGGATCAAGGAGGTTGACAATGGCTCCACCGGCTCCGTCCGGCACCGCGTCGTGCAGATAGGCTCCCACGGCGGAAGTGGTGTAGAGCACCTGGAGTTCGGGATCCCAGAGGAGCTGTCCGTCGGCGGCGAAGTTTTTGCCATACAGATAACGCATGCTGCCCAGATAGAACATGAACACGCCTCCCACCGCGTTGGGGACGATCTGAAAGCCGAAGGGTTCGCTGGCGTGCAGGAGCAGCCCCTCCTCCGGCCAGAGAAGTTGGCCGCCCGGTGTCACTTTCTGCCCGTAGATCCCGCCGCCGCTCCAAACGATCACCACATTGCCGTCCGAGGCGCGCGCCACGTATCTGATAGCCTCGATCCCCGGCTTCACCGCCACCGGCAGCACCTGGTTCCACATCTCCTGCCCGGAGGCGCTGTAGCGCTGGGCCATGAGGTCCAAATCCTCGTGTGAGGAATCGGTCCAGAAAACGATCACGGAACCGTCGTCCAGCCGGCAGTGCGAACCGTCCCAGGATACATACCAGCCGCGGCTGATGGCAAAGGGTTCATAGGCTGCCAAGCTTGCGGTGGCGAAGAGCAGGGCCAGTAGCAAGATGACTCGTTTGATCGGTGTCGTATTCATATCCATCCTCAGGTATCCTGTTATTTGGCCAGCACCAGCCTGAGCAGGCGGTTGCCAGCGGTACCCCGTATCCGGCAGAAGTAGATGCCGCTGGGCTGGATCTGTCCGTCCCGTCCGTCGCCGTACCAAACAAAGCTGTGGGTGCCGCTGCCCAGGGTGGTTTCGGCGCTCAGCACCTTTACCAGCCTGCCCCGGAGGTCATAGATACGCAGATCCAGGCGGTCCGGCTGCGGCAGGGTGACCGTGATCGTGGCGCTGGGATTGAAGGGATTGGGAAAACACCGTGCAGCAATGCCCGAATCCGGGATGAGGAGATCATCCGCTGTCTCCACCGTCTGCTCGAAATAGGTCTGGACCCCGCCATTGCCGGAGATCCAGATCCTGCCATCGGGATCGGAGGCCACGGCGTAAGGATTAAGCCACTGCAGATGCGAATTCGTGTAGTTCAAGATCTGCCAGCTCTCGCCATCAAAGACGCCCGTCCCCTGATAGGGCGTGTTCAGCCACACCCTTCCCTGCTGGTCAACCCCGAGTCCCGGATAGTTGGAAGTGGAGGCGAAGGGCAGGGGATGGGCTGTCCATTGCGAACTCTGGTAACAATACAGGTGGGTGGAGGTCCTGGCCCAGACCCTGCCAAACTGGTCGGTAAAGATATCGGAGAAATCGGTTCCGTTGAAGGGAGCATTGCTGGGATCGAAGACCTGCCAAAAGCCGCGGTCATGCACCACGATCCCGCCCGGGACGGCGATCCAGAGCCGGCCATCGGCATCCAGGGAAAGGTCTTTCACCTGATTGGAGGGCAGCACAGAGTTTGACGAGGTGAAAGCTTCCCAAGCACCCTCAGAAAAGCTCAGCAGCCCATACTCCCCGCCAATCCAGACCTTGTCCCGGGGATCTATCTCGATCCGCTTGTAATTGCGATAGGGCAAAAGGTTCGCCGGGGGCTGGAACTGCGACCACTGCTCGCCGTCATAGTTGATAATGCGGTTGTCGTTGATCGCCCAAAGGGTGTTGCCGCTGTCGAAGGCCAGGTCGTTGATGCCGCCATACAGATAATAGAACGTGCTTTCGCCAAAACACTGCCAGTCAGCACCGTCGAACCTGCTGAGCCCACTGGCGAAATGGGCTGTCCACATCCTGTTCAGGCGGTCGCGGCGGAAAGCAATTATGGGGTGCTGGTTGGTGATCTGGTTCACTCCGGCTACGGGAACGAGGTTGCGATGGATGTTGCTGGTGCCATACCAGATGTTGTTTTGAGCGTCAATCACCAGGCTGTAGATAAAGCTGTTGGACAGTGAATTATAAAGCGTCCACTGGCTGCCGTTGTACTTGATCACATCGCCATACCAGGTTCCGAAATACTTGTTGTTGTAGTTATCCACACCACCCGAGAGGAAATTGTACCAGATGATCCCCAGCCCTGGATCGGTATGGGTGGTCCAGTTTACTCCGTCATAGCTTTTCAGATGGTCGTCGGCGCTCAGCCAGATGATGTTCTGCCAGTCTTCCAGGATGAAATTGAATTCTCCCCACCCCGGGCCGACCACGGTCCAGGCCCCTCCATCAAAGCAGGCCAAGTCGCCGTTGTAGGTCGAGGTTCCGATCCAGATACGGTCCAGATGGTCGATCAGCATCCTCCAGACATTCGTCTGGGAGAGGGGGGTATTGCTGTTGTTATAAACGGTCCAAGAATCGAAATCGGTGCGGAACAGGCCATAGGTGCAACCCAGCCAGAGGAATCCACCGGAATCGCGCCCGATGGCGTTAATCCAGCCCAGGGGGCTCGGAGCGCCTGAGAGATCGTAACTCTGCCAGTTTCCGGCAGCGTCCAGACTGGTGAGGCAGCCATCCCCGCCGATCCACAGCAGCTCCTGCGCTTGATCGTAATACAGGCTCCTGATGTCATTTTGGGGCAAGCCGGAATTAAAGGAGTAGAAACGCTCGATCGCCTGGGTCTGGATATTGATCCGCAGCATCCCCGGATTGGCGGCGCAATAGATGTGATTAGGCGTACTCACCATCAGCGCCTTCATACTGGGGCTGCTCCAAAACTGCCATTGAGAGGTCTGGGCTGTCAGGCCAGCCACCACGATCAGCGTAAGTGCTAATAATATAATCTTCATACGCATTCCTGCTCCTTACTCGGCGTGTATGTTCAAACTTATGCCCTATGGCAGCAATATTTGTTCCACTGTATCGTTAATCGCCGGGCTTCCGTTTTACCGTTTTAACTTTTCACCAGCACGGCGCTTCGGCGAGCGCTGCTACGGGGAAGGTACAGGCGGACGCCAGTTCCGCCTAACCCAGGCACGGCGCTTCAGCGAGCGCTGCTACGGGGAAGGTACAGGCGGACGCCAGTTCCGCCTAACCCAGGTACGGCGCTTCGGCGAGCGCTGCTACGGGGAAGGTACAGGCGGACGCCAGTTCCGC
>CAZVXK010000008.1:0-10800 GCA_964631665.1 uncultured Candidatus Cloacimonadota bacterium
CATTCCTCTCGCTGCGCCGCTCCTTTCCACCTTTCCACCTTTCCACCTTTTCACCTTTCCACCTTTCCACCCTTATATCTTTTCTCTCACCTCAAGGCTCTCCTCATTTATCTCATGTCTCATTGTAGAAGCATTCTCTGTCTCTCTGTCCCTCTGTTTTGATAAAAAGGAACCCAGCTCATCCCTCCCGGTCAGGCGAGACGCCTGACATTCCTCTCGCTGCGCCGCTCCTTTTCACCTTTCCACCTTTCCACCCTTTCACCTTTTCACCTTTCCACCTTTACATCTTTTCTTTCTTCTCTTTTAGCTTTTCTCTGTGATTCTGTGGCTCTGTGGCTCTGTGGTGAAAAAAAAGATGGAACTCACGCCCATAGTCGCCCCGTGGACAAATACATTCCACAGGATACAAGGCACTGTTGAAGAATGTGTTAAAGAAAGGTGAGCCTGGAAAATTTCACTTGACTTTTTTAAGCTTCTTGATTGTTGTCCATCCAAAAGCTGCCCACACCTACAAAGATGATTGAATTACAAGGAAGGATCAATGGCACAATGTATCAAATGTGGCAAAGAGATTACCGGTGAACACGAGCAAGCTCTGTGCACAAGCTGTGGTGGCAATTCCGAACCAGTTGATTCTGGCGATGTGAACTTCGATCCGCAACAGGCCGGCAATAGTGAATCCGATCTTGGTTCCGGAACCGGTGGCCTGGAACCGGTTGGAACTGATATATCCCCACCAGAGAAGAAAAACGAAGGATTATCACCGGGATGCTCTTTTGTGTTTTTCAGCTTTTTCGTTGCCGGATTGAGCGGTTTGGTCGCCTCCCTGCTCTTTTTATCAATCATACCTTCACCAGCGACCCGATACAATCTTCCCACGGATTTGGGAATGAACGTCGTATGGGTAGGTTGGGGCATCGCCATCCTCATCAGTCTGGTGGTAAGTGCTATATTGATAGTGGTCAGGAGGGATTTTCTCAAACAGGAAAGAAAGATCTTTATGTTTTTTCTGATAGGTGCCCTCTTGGCCACCGGATTCACGATTGTTACGATGGTAGCACTGCAAAACCATATCCTACAGTTGTTGCTGGATGATGAGGAATACCTGTCCTGGAAGAATCTGGCTACCTACGAAAGAACACTGGATCCGGCTGATCTGCAATTGGATACCCTTCAATCGCCCCAATACCGGAATCATATCTCCAGCTATTTCTTTTCCATCAATGACCCCACCTATCTGAAGGTACATAAAGAACTGCTGGCCAGAGCGAAAGAGATCGTGGACAGCAGATATGCTCCTCCGGATCCGACTGCCCTGTTATTTGAACCGGAACCCATCCCCGAAGAACGTCTGAAACACTATGGATTTTATTATAAACTGGAAAAGGAATTCAGGTTGATCAACGATGATTATCAGAAGAGCTTTCCTGTTTTTCAAAACCTAAGTCCGGATCAGGTGAAAAATTGGCGGGAAAACCTTAAATCCTTATGCTATGTAATATATGAAGAGGAACTGGTAGGCTATTACATGAGCGAGGAACAGTCCAGGAGCAATAACCAAAGAGCAATTTACAATCCCTATTCATCCTATAGCGAATCCGGTGGAAAACCGGCCTATAGAACTGATGCCAAAGTATATGTGATCGATCTTGAATATGGACAAATTATGACCGAGTATACTGTGAAGGGTAGTATGCCTTCCTCCAGAGTGGGCGGATACAATATCTTTGCCAAGGAAAGGGGAGCTCCACCCAGCCTGGAAAAAATGCAGGATATCTATAATGCTTTTGACCTGCCCGATGATCCTGATTTGCCCTGATACAAACTATCTGACTGTATATCAGATACTTACTCTGCTTCTACGCTGCTCCCCAGCCGGGTTGTGGTTTCGTTCCGGCTGACCGGATTAGAGGCCGGATTCAGTACCGTTCATCGAGATCAGCGGGGCACTGGAAGTTGGGTCAATTACTGGCGGTGGGGGACAACATCCTTCAGTGCAGTGGTCTGACCGGAGCGTACCAGGTGCAAACACCATTTGGCAAAAGAGTATTTGGGATAGGTATCGCTCAGAAAGCCAAACACTATCAGCGCACCTATGCCGATTGATACCCGGGCTGTTAGATCCGGTACCATAATAACCAGAACCACGGCGACCAGGAAAGCGTTCAACAGTATTACTGTCCAGATCAGATTAGTTTTACAATTTGCGGCCTTGGCCTCGATAAACCTTTTAATCGCAGACTGAATTTCCGGTGCCAGACATTTCAGATTGGAGATCAGGTATTCGCTGTCGCTTTGTTTGCGGATCAATTTGGTCAGATTATTCAGATAGGAATTGTCCCCGCACATTGCATCCTGTGAGGAAACTGGAACCGGATCGATCCTGGTTCTAAGCTGGTCAATGAAATGCCCGGGATCGATCAGAGTACCCTGATCGCGCATGAGCTGGGCAGCTTCAACCAGAGTGGGTGTCTGTTGCAGAGATGTTTCCAGATAAACTGGAGAATTGACCAGATTTAAGGTTTCGCCAGCGCTGGTGATCCTGGTGATGAGTTTATCTTCCCGGGGCCAGAAAACCTGGGTTTTGGTCAAATCGAACTGTTTATCCGCTATGCTTGCAGTACCGATGTTTTTGAGGAAATAGTCTATATGGGGTGGATGAATCCTGGCATCCGGCTGAGAGAAATTGGCATGGAAATAATACAACTTGGCAAAACCTGAGCTCACGACCAGAAGACCGCAATAGCCCGTAAAATATTCTTTGCCCATGGTCAAGTATCCCGCCAAACCAAAGGCTAAGCCTCCGATCAATTTCCCCGTACTATCCTCCCGTTGTATATTCCAATGAACAAAAGCATAGCCCAGGACCGGATCCACCCTGGTGGCTTCCAGGAGTTGTTGGATGCTGTCCTGGACACTCGCGGGGCTTTTCCCTATACTGCAGTTGATGCAGAGTCCGTTTTCATCGGCGATTTCGATGTTCTTTCCGCATGATTTGCATTGCATGGTCTCTCCTTCAGTCAGGTTCAGGCTGCAAGCACCTGCATACGATCCCGAACCCGGGGTTGATTTATGTATTTCCTTTCAATGACTTGCCTTCGATGAACAGGATGGTTGGCTGTGCAGTGGGTCTTCCTGTTCAATCGAACATAGATGTCGGTTTGATCTCGACCGATTCAAAACAAGCAAGGATATCCTGCCGGGACAGTTCACTTTCATCGCTGGTGGTGAATATCACCTGGTAGTATTCCTGCCCGGAGATATACATGTCCATCCGGTAGTGAACGATCAGGTCGTCATCGAAGACTTTTGCCATCACGGTGCGGGCAGGTTTGCCATTTTTGGTGAAATTGGTGGAACTGGTGATCTGAACATTCATGTTTTGCTCCAGGTTGCGGATCGCGTCCGAAAAATTCGTATTGGCATTTTCCTCAATGCGAGTGTCAGTGATGTATTTGTTCACGGAGATCAGGAACATGCCGCGGTCGGTTTGGCTGGAGTATTGGGTTGTTTCTACAGATCCGTTTTCTATCGAATACTCATGGTGATCCTGCCGCGGAGTGGGAAAACCTTGTGGCAGGACAAGTTTCAACCCACCCCCTACAGATTCGATCACAGGGGCTTGCATCTGTTCCACGATTTCCTGGGTGCTATTGGGACCAGAGTTTTCTGATTGTGCGCCCCTTTTCATAAGAGCAAAGACTATTAAAAAACCAATAACCGTCACCGGAATGAACGTGGCAGCCAGGATAGCGGAATGATTTGCCGCCTTGACGGCTTTCTTTTCCTCCCCCATCAGGAAGTTCAGCTTGTCCTGTGTAACATGCGGAACCAAGTCTCCCCCGATCAAGGTGTTCAGAACAGCATTCACATTCTGCTCCGCCCTGGCGATAATCTCGTCATCTGAAGCAGGGCCCTTCAATAGCGAACCGAGGTTTTTATCCCGGTAGAACAGGTGGATGTTATTCACCGACAGCGGGATGGTGGTGCCATGGTTGCTATCCTCCACCCGATACACTTCAATAAACTGTTTGGTATACAGGGAGTTTTGCATCCAGGAGCAGAGGTTGAACAGCAGCCTGAGCCAGAATACATTCTGCTCACGATAATCCCGGGTCAGCTGGGGAGATACGAACAGAGCAATGATTTTCTCGCTTGCCGCCTGCTTGGCGAGAAAATCGTCATAGCTGATCTGTCTGATCTGCGACAGCCGGGATAGATCATGCTCATTCAGGATGCCGACCGACCGGGCGAGATAGCTCCATACCTGCTCCATTTCCGGGATGCAGCTCATGTTGGTTCGGAGGATTGAATCGTTGACCCACAGTTCGGAACGCCTGTTTAGCCTCATATCATATTCCCGGTATCCGATGTTGCGCACATCCTTCCATTTAAAGAAGGACAGGCAGTATTTATTGTATATATAGGGGCGGTCTGGCTGCCGGTTTTGATCCCGGTAGTTTTGCTGGAACAAGGCAAGGTAGGAATCGGCCACCACCAGATACAATCCTGAGTATGAATAATAGCCAAAGTCATACATGAAAAGAATATGCCCGCTTTGCACTGTTTCGTTGCCGGCAAAAACATCCAGAACGATGCTTTTGAGCTTATCGGGAATCTCCCGGCAATAGACTCTTTCACCAGAAACTTTTCCTTTCAAAACCTGATCCGGCAGAAGCCGGTTGATCTGTTCAATATCGATGCGTATCATATCATCTCCCGCTTGTTTATTGGTTTTGGCAATCCTAACTGTTCCATTTCCGGTATTTATGCCTGATCTGATCGGCATTCATATGGCAGAGCAGTTCCGCCACCTCCAATACCCCTGCCTTCAGGTTCTTGTTTGTAAGGTTCCTGGCCAGAGTTGTGATCTCTTTCCTGCCCTCATGATTAAAATCAATTACCCCGTGAGAGCCATAACCGGAGTACTTTTTGAATACCTCGAACAACGAAGGCCGGGACCACTCGAGCATGAGATAGGCCAGGGTGAGGAAGGGACGCACATCGTTGAATTCCGCCCTTTTAATCTGTAACTGGAGACAGCGGAACAGCCAGATCATTCCCCAGGAGTACATCTCTTGCTTCAGATAATGATCCGACAGGGCTTCACAAAACCCTGAGATCTGTTTGGAGCGGGCAATACCATTCATCCAGGCCGCAACGGCTTCCCGCTTATTATTCATGGCCAACAGAGCCATGCCTTTCCAGAAGTATCCCATTTCCCAATCCGGATAGGCCAGGCAGACCTTCTCTGCCAGAGCAAGTGTCTTCCGGTATTGTTTATTGTGATAGTTGGTAACCATATTTTTGCTGTCCGAATGAAGCGTGTAGCCCCGTTCATCTCTCTGATCGGACAATTCAGCGAGGGATTCCTTCACAAAGTCCGATCCATCCAAGGATAGGGGTTGCATCTCTCTGGCTGTGCTCGAGGGTGTGGTAGCAGCTTCCGAAGCGGCAGCAGATATGGAGTTATCCTCTGGGGTAGCGATGGCTGACTGACTGGATAGGCTCTTCTTAGCTGAGCCGAATAGTTTTGACCATAGTGACATCAGTTCTCCTTTGTCTCAGCAGGATTGCAGAGATTTTGCACCGGGATGAAGGTATGCCTGCCTTCCTGCTGATTTCTTTTGCTTCAGGTGCTGCTGAGCAACTCCCGGCACTCGGTTATTTTGGTATCCACCAGCTCATCGTAAATATTGATATTGGCGCGGCGGAAGCAGGTCTGTGCGGCCTGCAGCTTGTCTAGGGCGGTTTGGGCATCATTCAGGGAGAGATGGCTCATGGCGGCATTGAAGTGGGCTCTGCCCTCGCCGTCGAAATCGCCGATCTCGTGGCAGATTTGCTGGTTTTGGCGGTAATAGTCCAGCGCGGTCGGGTAATCTTCACGGGCGGCGGCGATGTTGCCCAGATTGCCCAGACTGTGGGCGATGCCCTTGCGATCGTTGATCCGGGTCTGATATTCCAGGTTCTGGCGGTATACTTTCTCGGCACCATCGATATCGCCCCGGTTCTGGGCTATGTCACCCAAAGCATCGCTGGCATAGCTCACGCCCACACTGTCCGAGATCTCCAGAGCCAGTTGCAAAGCCCGGGTCATGCTCTGCTCCGCTTCGTCCAATTTGTTCTGCTGGAATTGGATCTCTCCGATATTGTACAGCGAATTTTCCTGCTGGGACTTGTTCCCCATGATCAGTGCCATGTCGTAGCTGGTTTGGTAGGCTTGCAGAGCCACATCGAACTGACCCTGTTGCCGGTGCAGCACACCGATGTCCATGATCACCTTCAGATAGCCATAGCGGTCTCCGCATTTCTCAGCCAGTTTTTTCGCCTTCTGGTAATACTTGAGAGCAGCCTGGTGCCTGCCCCACTGCAGCAGGATATTGCCCAGGGAATTCAGTGCCACCCGGGTGGCGATGTCGTCTCCCAACATTTGGGACAAAGCCAGCACCTGGCGGAAGTGCCGTGCCGAGCGGCGATAATTGCCCTGATCGAAACAGAGCTGCCCCTGGATGCCCTCAAGCTTGCAGATGTAGTATAGCGGTTCCCGAAGCTCCGGGCTGAGAGCCAGCGATTCTAGCGTGTGGATCAGGGCGGCAAGGTCTCCGCTGATGTAGGAAAGCGGCAGAGGTGAGAGCATTCTGAGCTGGAGGTTGATATTGGAGGACAGCATGCTGAGCAGGGTCTTCAGCTCCGCTGCCTTGTTCATGGTGCGCAGGGCATCGGCATAGAAGATCAGGCACAGATAATAGTGATGATCCAGATGCAACTCCGCCATATGGGCGATCACCAGGTCGGCCAGGGCGGCAAAACTCCCCTGCAGATAGAGGGCCTTCGCCTTCAGATAGATGTATTGGGAAAACAGCGGTGTGTTCGGCCCAGGGGCTTCCATCCGCTCCAGCAGACGGTTGGCCGCTTCGAGCTCGGCGTGATAGAATTGGGAATCCACCAGGTCAAGCTGCAGGGGGGTGATTTGGCGCGGCGAGGTGCAGAAACGCAAGGCGGTGGAAAAATAATAGCTACTTTCCTCATAATTGGCCAGGGCATAGTTTTTCCGGGCAGCCCGGATGCAGAAGTCCAGGGCTTTCTCAGCATCTTCAGCCAGGATGTAGTGATTGGCGATGATCTCCAGATTGGAGCTATCCTCCCCGGACAGAGACTCCTCATAATGGGCGGCGATCTTGCGGTGCAAGCCCCTTTTTTCGGAAAGCAGGATGGTGTTGTAGATGGCTTCCCGCATCAAATTGTTGGAGAAGATATAGACGATCTCGGGAGTTATGGTCACCCGGCTGATCAGCTTGCTCTGGTCAAGGCTGACCAGCAGTTCCAGTACTTTTTCCCTGATCTTCTCGCTGCCGATCACTGTGATCTCGTCCAGAGTAAAGGCCTTGCCCACGATCGCCGCCAATTTGAGCAGATACTGGGTTTCGGTATTGAAAAAGGCCAGGCGGTTCACAAAGAGGTTTTCGATCGAATGGGGAAGATTTCCCCGGCGCTCGAGCGCAACCAGATCGGCCAGAGTGATCAGGCGCTTCCTGTGCTTGTGCATAGCATTGATCTCGCGGCAGAGTTCGATCAGGAACAGCGGATTTCCCCCGGTCAGCCGGAAGAGATGGTCAATGGCGTCTTCGGCGATCAATCCGATCTGGCTGGTGATCAGGTTGCGGGAGCAAACAGGATCCAGATTGCTGAGTTCCAGCCGGCGATAATGGGGAAAGTGCTCCCCATGCATGCCATAGCGGGCGGTGAAGACCAGATGGGTTTGCAATCCGGAAGGCAGATTGCCCAGCAGGCGCAGGGACATCCGGTCCAGCCAGTGGAGATTGTCGATCACCAGGACATCGATCTCGTTCAGCAAGGCCTGCAACAGGCGCTGGATCTGATCGAAGATGATCTCCTGATAGAGATTGCGGTCTGCATCGGTTTGATAGAGTATATCCCGGGAATTGAAATACTTGCAGATCAAGCCGGGATTGAGATCGGGATCCTCTTTCTTGACCAGCAGGGAAAGCTCGGTTTCCGAACTGAGGGCGTTCTCGCTATTGAAATGGTCCCGCAACAGAGCATAGATCAGATGATAGGTTTCCGCCTGGTTATATTCATCCAGGGAGAGCATTGCCACACGGCTCCGGCTGTCCTGCAGGCGGTTCAGCAGGTTCCAGAGCAGAAAAGTCTTGCCCACGCCCGGTTCTCCGCTCACGAAGAGCCGCAGTGCCTCCCCGGAGGTGCTGATGGTGCTGGTGATCTCTTCCAGTTCCCGATGCCAGGCGACCATCTGCTGATCGGCATAAAGCCTGGAGAGGGAATGGTAGCTGACCGGCAGTTCGGATACGATCTGATAGATCTTCACCGGATCGGCGAAGCCCTTGACCGTAGTTTCTTTCAGATATAGGCAGCGAAAACGCACTTCCACCGCAGCCAGCATGGTGTCCGAGATCAGTATCTGCCCCATCTCAGCCTCCTGCATCAGCCGGGAGGCGGCATTCACTGCAGAGCCGATGATCCCATACTCATAACGTTTGCTGCTGCCCAGGATGCCGGCATAGATGTTGCTGTAGGTGCAGCCGATGCGGAAGACACCGCGGTGTGTGTAATCCAGGATGCTGCGGGCGGCGATGATGGCGCGCTCGATATCGTTCAGATGCGCCACCGGTATCCCAAAGGAACACAGGATCACCAGACCCTTTTCATTGAAATCCACTTTGTTCACGATCCCTTCATAGCGGTAGACACACTGCTGGATATGGCAGAAGGCTTGCTGCAGATTCTTCAGGTGGGAGCCACCCCTCAAGCCGCGCACATCCAGATGGATGAAGAGGATTGCTACATTCCTGAGCTCGGCGGAGAAGTGCCTGAAGACGATTAGATCGCGGATGGCGGGTGGCAGAAAAGCCAAACCGGCCTCTGCATCCCGGCTGGAGCAGCGCAGAGTCTTCACCCGGGTCGAGCCGGTAGAAGGGATCCGGGCAGGCAAGCCGCTGATCAAGCCAGCTTCGGGAGACAGCGGTATGGCAAAAAACCGCCGCAGGGCCTCACCATAGAAGATGAAATCATAATGCCAGCGGGGATCGCCCATCAGGATCAGATTGAAGCTGCCCCAAGAGGCGATCCCATGAAAGCTGAGCTCTCCGCCGAACTCGCTCCGAAAGCGTTTGTTCAGCCTGACCAGCCGCTGCCTGATCTGGAATGCCGAACGGGAGATCGCCTCCAGTGCAGGTTGCTTCTCACCCAAAAAAACAGCCAGAAAAGCATCGCCGGCAAATTTGACGATCTCACCCCCATGTCTGCGGACAACCTCGTACACCAGCTCATAGTAGCCATTCAACAGGCGGGTGATGACCTCCACCCCATAGTGTCCCCGCCGGGTAACCTCTTCCGTCATGGCGGTGAAATTACGGACATCCACAAACAGCAGGCCACCCTTCAGCTTGTGCGTCCAGGGTACTTCCGGTTTTTCCTTCTGGCAGAACACATACTCCACCAACCCGGGCAAAAAGCGCGAGGCAGGAACGCTCACCTGGCGGGTGACGGCGGAGAAGTCCTCCATATATTCCTCCTACTTTCCGGGAGGGTATTGGTCGGAGGCTATCACTTTAAAGAAGCGGGCATCATGATCTGAGATCGTACTCGCATTATAGCTGTTGTTGACAGTAATGGAGATCAGATCGTAGGGTCCATCCGGATAACTGGCGGCAAGTATCTTGTAGGAATTTGCCTGGGCAACGGGAGACCAGGTGAGGAGATAGTTGGTTCCTGACA
This sequence comes from uncultured Candidatus Cloacimonadota bacterium, assembly GCA_964631665.1. GTDB lineage: Bacteria > Cloacimonadota > Cloacimonadia > Cloacimonadales > Cloacimonadaceae > Syntrophosphaera. The sequence goes on from CAZVXK010000008.1 coordinate 9,757, forward strand.
AGCTGATCTGAACCACTGGAGCAGGTATATACAGTATTCCCACCCATACCTGCAAGCTGGCACTGGAATAGACGCTGCCATCGAATACTTCAAAGGTAACGGTCTCCATACCTGTCCAGTCGTAAGTGGCAGAGAAAGACACCTGCAGACCAATGATGCTGACCAGTACATTGGTGTTTCCACTGCAGCTCAAGATCAGAACATCATTATCCGGATCACTGACAAAAGCGCTAAAATCCAATTGCAGTGAACCATTCTGATCAAACTGGACATAATCCGGCAGGGTAATCTGCGGGGGATCATTGACGGGAAGAACATTAACTGTGAGATAGGAGTTTACACTGGCACCCACCTGATCTGTGCATTTGAAGGTGAGCAGCTGGCTGCCATACCAATTTAAATGTGGACTGATAGTTACTATCCCGGTGGACTGATTGATGACAACATCGATATTGGTATTGCCGGTGCAGCTATAGGTTATTACCTGTCCATATTGGGCATCATCATCGTAGAATACATCGTGCAGGTTGATGGAGTTGTCCACAGTATCTTCCCACATTTCCAGTTGGGTGAGCGGAGAAACAACATAGGGGGCTGAATTGATGGAAACCTCATCAATATACCAGCCTGAATTTGAGCCGCCATTGGAATCCAGGAAAAAACAAACATTCACCGTCTGACCGATGTATGTAGTCAGGGGCAAAAAGGCATAACTCCACACACCTCCGCTGGTTCCGGAGTAAGTGCCACTGCCGTGGGTCTCCCAGGTGGTGCTGCCTGCTGGTTTGATCTGAACATAGAGATAATCCCCGCCTCCTGTGTTGTACCATTGGCGAAAGCGCAATACCAGATTTGTGGCTGTGGGTGATACCTGAAAAGGAGGACTGACCAGACGGGATTCCGAATTAGAATAGTAACTTCCGCTCAAACGCGTTGCGGCACAGTTTGAACTCAGATAACCGGAATTCGGTCCGCTGGTGGGAGTACCCACCTCCCAGGTACCGTTGGTTACATACCAATCGCCAATGCCATTTTCCCAGGTCT